>JAGVJG010000135.1 GCA_020051235.1 Parachlamydiales bacterium
AGATTCATTATTAAATGCATTAAAGCAGTTGGGCGCCAAAATCGAAGGATGGACCGTACAAGGGCCTATTAAAGGGGGACAAGCTACTGTTGAAGGATATGATTCCCAATTTGTATCTGCTCTTTTAATAGCTTGTTCATTAGCGGACGGAGATACCGTTTTAACAGTAACTAATCCGGGGGAAAAACCTTGGATCGATTTAACGCTCGATTGGCTTGAAAAAAGAGGAGCAAAAATAAAGCGCGAAGGTTACGAAAAGTATTCTATCAAAGGAAATACGCGCTTCTTAGCACAACCCTATAAAGTTCCAACCGATTTAAGTTCTCTTGCCTTTCCCGTGGCTGCCTCTTTAATTGTTCCTTCTAATATTCATCTCGAAAATATGATTTGGGATCCTTTGCAAGGGGATCAAAAAGTCTTTTCGTTATGGCAGGAAATGGGCGCGAAATTTGATTTTAAAACTTTGAAAGGTCCGCAAAAATTAAAAGGTATAAAAGCAAATTTGAACGACTGTATCGATGCGGTTCCCATATTTGCGACGGTAGCTTGTTTTGCGGAAGGTCAAACAATCATTATGGGTGTTGAAGGGGCGAGAAAAAAAGAATCTAATCGTCTTCAAGCTATTTCCTCAGAACTCAACAAAATGGGCGGTGATGTTCAAGAAACTGTCGATGGACTCGTCATTAATCCTCGACCTCTAAAGGGCACACAATTAGAAGCCCATCACGACCATAGAATCGCAATGGCACTTTATGTGGCTGCTTTAGGTGCTAAAGGAAATAGTGTTTTACGTGGCATTGAGTGGATCAAAAAAACTTATCCCACCTTTATCCAAGATTTTAGTCGATTGAGAAGAATATTTTTGACCGGGGCGCCTAATAGTGGAAAGACAAGTGTCGCAAGATTATTAGCGCAAAAATTAAATATGCCCTTTCTAGATACCGACAAAATGTTGGAAGAAAAATTCGGCCAAAGTGTTCGAGATTTACATAAAAGTTGGGGAGATGCTCGATTTCGTAAAGAAGAACAAATGATGGCTGATTCAATAGCTGATGCGGCGGTTGTGTCTGTTGGAGGAGGTCTAATGGGACCTTTAGATGGATATAGTATCTATTTGGATGTTCCTTTATCGTTTTTAATCGAAAGGGAAAAAGGAACAAGATCTTACGTTGATTCTGAGAATAGTTTTTCTGAAATCATTCAGAATCGAATTCCTCGATATAAAGAAAGAGCGGATCTAACTTTGTCGGTTCATAATCAATCACCTGAGGAAATTACGAATAAAATCCTCGATAGTATTTATTCTTAACATTTTATAAAGTGAAATTAAGGTGAGCAGCAATTCTTTCGGACGTTTATTTAAAATTACGACCTTCGGTGAGTCGCATGGAAAAGCCGTGGGTGTTGTCATCGATGGATGTCCGGCCGGTCTTTCCCTAACTCACGAAGAAATCGATTTAGAATTAAAAAAACGCTCCCCCGGCCAATCTCCCTTTACCTCTCCAAGAAAAGAAGAAGATAAAGTTGAAATCTTATCGGGTTTATTTGAAGGCAAGACAACGGGCGCGCCGATCGCACTGCTGATCGCAAACAAAGATGTTGACACGAGTAAATATGAGCCCATCAAAGATATTTTACGACCCGGTCATGCAAACTATACTTATTTAGAAAAGTACGGAATCTTCGATTATAGAGGTGGAGGTCGATCATCGGCCCGAGAAACAGCCGCAAGAGTGGCGGCAGGTGCGGTAGCAAAAAAATTTCTCAGACATTTTGATATTGACGTTCTAGCCTACATTAAATCGATAGGGCCTGTTACTTCATCTCCCATAGAATTTCAATCGATTGAAAAAAATAGAAATGAAAGTTTTGTCTTTTGCCCTGATAAAGAAGCTTCTAAGCAAATGGAGACGTTGTTAACAAATGCCAAAGAAGATTCGTTTGGAGGAATTGTTGAATTTCAAACCTCATCATTACCCATTGGTTTGGGCGATCCTATTTATGAGAAATTAGAAGCGCGACTTGGCTTTGCAATGTTAAGTCTCCCAGCGACTAAAGGTTTTGAAATAGGGAATGGTTTCAAAGCCGCTTCTATGAAGGGATCCGAACATAATGATGCTTTTGAAGTAAATGAAGGTAAAATTGGACTTTCGTCTAATCAAGCCGGCGGAACTTTAGGGGGCATTACTAGTGGAGAGCCGGTTATCGCGAGAGTCGCTTTCAAGCCCACCTCAAGTATTAGAATACCTCAAAAATCATCCACTTTAGATGGAAAAGAAACGATTTTTGAACTTCCTGCCGGATCACGTCATGATCCATGTGTGGCAATAAGAGGAGTTTTCGTCGTAGAAGCTATGGCTGCGCTCGTTCTTGCTGATTTTCTTTTATCACGTAGGCTTGATCGTCTATGAAATATGCGGTTCTAGCAGATAAGCAAGTAAGATCGATCGGCGATGAAATTGCAAAAAAATATGGCGCTCCTCTGATATTGTTTGAAGGGGGAGAAAAAAATAAAACTCGTGAACAAAAGGCTCTTCTTGAAGACGCTCTTTTCTTGAAAGGGTTAAGTCGTCAATCCACTTTAATTGTTGTAGGTGGAGGCGTAACTACTGATATCGGGGGTTTTATAGCGGCGACTTTTTGTAGAGGGATCCCTTGGATCTGTGTTCCCACCTCATTACTCGCGATGGTCGACGCTTCAATTGGCGGAAAAACGGGTGTAGATACCCCCTTTGGAAAAAATTTAATCGGCGCCTTTCATCCTCCTGAACAAATTATCATCAATCTCGAATTTTTACGCGCCCTCCCCAAAAAAGAAATCAGAAACGGCTTAGTGGAGATGATCAAACATGGCTTGATCCGTAGCCGTGAGCATTTTGATCTGATCCGCACCCATTTGGATGATTTATTCGAAATAAAGCCCATCCTCGCTAAAGCGATTGAGCAAAGCATTGCGATCAAACAAAAAGTGGTTGATGAAGATCAGAGAGAGCAGGGGATTAGCCGACATCTTTTAAACTTTGGTCATACTGTGGGTCATGCCATTGAGACGGAATCGGATTACAAAATTTCTCATGGTGAAGCGGTTGGAATAGGGATTCTCGCTGAGATTAAACTAGCCGGCCAAGATTATCCGGAAGTGAATGACTTATTTAAGAAATTAGACATTCAAATTCCTAAACTCAATCACGAAAAACTCTGGCAAATTATGCTCGCCGATAAAAAGACGAAAGAGGGCGTTCCACAAATGGTCAAGCTTAAGCAAATAGGGGAGGCCGAATCTTTCCTAGTCCCCATCGATTTCGAATCCTTCAAAAAAATCTAGAGACTCCGTATTCATTAGATTTTTTTGTACACAAAGAGCAACAGGAAGAAGGGCAACAGAAGAACACCAAGAGACTCGCCATTCATTTCTTCAAAAAAGAGGTGTTGTAACTTATAAAGAGGATGGTTTCATTATCTTAGCCTTTCGTTTAGCTAATCTAGGCTTTCTAGTATTCCATCCTGCATCTTCAATTGCTTGTTTGATTGGAACTAATTCTTGTTCATTAAGGTTATGAAGTCTATTGGCCGCTTTTTTAGCGAGCAACATGTCTTCTTCTTCGTTGATAGCTTTTTTAATAACTTCTTTCAGGAAGGAAGTGACAGTTATTCCTTTCTTTGCACAAAGCATTTTTAAGTATTTGATCTCAACAGATTCAAGATTTATTCTTAATCTATTTTTATCCATAAGTATTATATAAAATTTTGTGTTTTATTTTGACAAGAGAGAAGAGGTGATTCTTTGTATATTATATTCTTTGTGAATAACAACACATGTTATTGAACAGTGAATCTCTTAGTGCTCTTCTGTTGTTATCTTCCTGTTGCTCTTTGTGTACAAAAAATCTAAAGAATACGGAGTCTGCTCCGTGAGCTTACATTAAGCCGCCCATGGTGTGGGTGGAGATGCGGTGGTGGAGCACTTCGGCAGCTGGGACGTTTAAGTATACGCTGTTTCTTTGGAAGCGATAACGAGCGAAGAACTCTTCTTTTTGTTCGGTAATGCTATCGATGTTGGCTTTTTCTTTTGCATTCATGAATAGTTTACGGATGGCAGTAACGAATCGGTATTGGAAGTAGGAAACTATTCCGTTGTTGTTTGTAAGATCCTTATATTTTGCGATAAACTTTGTAACCATTTCAGCAGGGAAAGCGTTTAAGGGGAGTCCGGATACAACGTAGTCGTATTTACCCTTATGTTCTAAAATATCCCCTTCAATGATGGTAACATTTTTAATGTGACCATATCGTTTTCGAAGGATTTCACAGAACTTAGGATCGAATTCTACGACGGTAAGCGTGTCATGAGGGTTCATTCTTTTGAGGATTTTAGCTGTAAATACACCTGTTCCTGCACCAATTTCAATTATTTTTCTGGGAGCCGCGTTTAGATCTTTAGGGATATTATGAACTATTTCTTTGGCTAGGCCAGTTGAGCTAGGTAGAATTGCACCTGTCTCGATCGGATGGCGAATAAAATTCATGACAAATCCAAATTTTTCGGCAATAGATTCAAAGATAGTCTGATTTTTAAAATTCATGCCACTTTCAATTCTTATGACTTTTCTTTCAACCGCACGACCTTGAACAAATTCACTTGCTTTTGCACTCGGCTTTGATGCGGCAAACTTGAAAAGAGCCTCTTCATCCACCCATACGCCTGAAATAAAGTAATGAATTAAGCGGTTCATTTTACCTTGTAAACTGCCTTTTTCTTCTGGGAAAAAGGTGTTTAATTGCTCTTTATTGAACAATGAAAAATCTTTAATTATTGGGTTCATATAATAATAATTATAAAACACAAATTTTAAGATTATATTAATGTTTTGTATGTATAAAAATAATTTTAAAACATTTGTTGTTCGTCAAATATTAAGATTAAGTTAATATTTTACCTCTAGTGATCGAAGACATGGTAAAATGAGTTGTTTAAAACAGGTGTTTTATGAAAGTTCAATATAGTCTATTTGCGGTTGTTAATGAGAAATATATAGATTTCAATGCAGGTCATGGAAAGGATGCGAACATCATTTCAGCTTTGGAGGCATTAAATCTAACATCAACAACTATTCAGAGTGCGGACAATTATTCCCTCGTAGCTAGGAAGCTGGTTCAAAAGTATGAAAGTAATAGAACCTGGAAAGAGAAAGTTGTAGATTTCTTTAAACATTTGATTTGTATCACCACAGAATATGATTATGTTCAATCGCTTGAAAACTCCATCAGGAGAAATAAGCATGTAGAAGCTGTTCCTGTTGAAGAAAAAGCCCGCTCGTTATTAGTTGGAGCAAATCTCGCTCCTTCAACCGATGATGATGAAGCGGTCTATTTGGCTTATACTCATCAACCAAGTGAACAGTTATTATATCGTTTATCATCCCAGGGCAAAGATAAATACATTCCTGAGATCATAAACAATCGATTCCGTTATGATGTCGATGCAGCAAGAAAATTGCTTAACTTTATGAATCCAGGCAAAGCCCATACAAAGGCAGTAAAGGAAATTTTATCAGACAGATTTAGTTTTGAATATATGTATTGCTTGGCAAATGTCGAACAGTCCGCTAGAGCTGAGTTGATAAACTTGTTTATTGATCAAGCAATTGCAGAAATAAAAATGTCAAGTCGGCCTAAGGATTCATTAACTAATACATTTTATAAACTTAAAGAATTGGGCGCGACTAAAGACGGCCTTACTCTATTTGCTAAAGAAATCGAGATCGTAATTACTGATTACGATGCGAACCAACTCAAAACCTTTTTAGAGAAGTGGGTATGACGCACTTATATCTGCATGCTACAGAAGGAAATATCACCCACTTAGTTTATAACAAGGTGCCCCTCAAAGGTGAGGGCCGCGCGCTTAAAACTTTGCAAACCCTTGCTAATGCCCGTATTTTAAATTACGACGATCTTAATCAAAAGCCGACTGCTTTAATGCAAAAGGCAGCAGAAGATGTAAAAGGGTGGTATGAGGCGCGGCGTAGCTGCTTTTCGGTTATTCGTGACTTTTTTGCTCATTTATTTTGCATGACAACAGAATATGACAAGATCATTGATTTAGTTGCTAAAATTAAAGCTTTCAATGCCTACACCATTCACGATTACGCAAATCGTGTTTTTGATCAGCTGATGGTTTGTCCGGCTTTTAATAGTTGTGATGAGAAAGTTGCAAAGTTAGACGATAGCATTAAAAAAGAAGTGGCTGAACGTCTATATGGTTTGGCGGTGATGGGAGGTAAATATAATATAGCTGAAAAGTTACTGAAATTTTGCGATCCCGATAAAGAAATCAATCTGATCAAAACTTATAGAAATTACAATGAGTTTGACCGAATTAATGCCCTTCTTCCTCGTTTAACTGTCGGTAAAGCAGAAGCTGAACAATGTCTTCTTGAAGAAATGGTGAGAAAAATTCATCAAAACCGCATTCCTTCTTACGAAGTGTTAGCAAATTACGATGATAATCTCACAATAAAATACATAACTAAGAGAGTCGACGAACTAATTGCAAGGAAAGAATTCAAAGATCGTTTATTTGAGAATCCGATTTTTTATTTGCGAAAAGAACTAGTTGCTAATCCTGAGTTTGTAAGACTTTTAGCTCGCTATAACGAAGCAAAACAGGTCGAAGAAAGAGTAATCAAAGAGAAAGAAGAGATAGCTCAAAATCGCGATTCGAAAGCTAAAGAAATTGTTAATTCATATGATTTTAATACGATTATTAATCTAATTGATGAATCCAATTTCATAGACACTAAAGAATTGAAGGAAAGAGTCTGTTTTTTTGCCTTTAATAAAGCATTAACTGAAAAAGATCTTCACTCCGCTTATAGATTTTGGAAGATTAGTACAAGTTTACCATCGCTTCACTTGGAAGACGCGGTAATTGCTAATAATTTAGCTGTAATTCCGTTAGAAGATATAAGTAAGTTTATTGATAAAAGAAAGCTGAGTTGGCTTTTAGTCAAAGATAAATTGGCAAATGGTAAATACAATTACATTCTCCCGAAAGATTTGAATTTAATAGAAGTAAGAGATTATTTCGAGGCGCTTATTTCCGATCCCTCGGTAAAGGGTTTGGACGATAAATCAAAGTCATTAGTTAAAACTCAATTAACAGCCTTTGTAGAAACTTTAAAAGCCTATAATGGACAAATAGAGAAATATAGAGAGCTTTTCAAAAAAGATAAATACCATACGAGTATTCCTATGGATGTATGTAGCTATCTAAATAAAGAGCCAATTATCAATGTGTACGAGGAATTTATACGCACTTTATGACCCATAACTATTTACACGTTACGCACAACGGCAGCAAAACTTGTCTTCAATATTCTCATGAGAAAATTGAAGGATCGGGACGGGCTTATAAAACCTTGAAAGCAATAGCCGAGGCGTCTGAAATCGAAGGGGATTCTATTACAGCTGCCGCTCAAGTGAAAAAGTGGTACGAAGAAAGAAGAACTTGCTTTTCAGCTATAAGAGATTTTTTTGCTCACCTTATTTGTCTAACGACGGAATATGACAAAATTCAAGTGCTTTTCAATACGATAAAGAAGAAACAGCCCGAAGTAAAAAAGCCTAATGTAGATTTAGACGGTGCTTTTCAGAACATCATTCAGGGAAAAGTAAGCACTTCTAGTGTTACTTATAAACTTAATGATACTGAAAAACAGCAGTTGAGCACTCGACTCTTTTATCATTATATCATTACCAAAGATGTTGAGAAGGCTTATTCCTTCCTTTTAGACGAGCAAAGTCCCAAACTTCTCGAACCTTCTATAGAAACGGCAAGCGCTATCAATTCATTGTCTCAAGAACTTGCTACACTCATTATTAAAGATTCTTTCGTTCCTGAAGATAAAGTGCTTATAGAGATCATGTTTCTCTATTATTGTCATAAAGAAAGTTTTTCTGCTGCCTACAACCTCTATTGTCAAACTAAACTGAAGTTAATTAGCCTCAAACTTGAGTTAGATTACCTAATGCTTGGAGATAAAGTTCTTAAGAAACGAGATGGATCCATCTTTGATTTAGAGTTCATGCAAAGACTATTTAATACTGAACAACACTATCAACTACATATCGAATATCGATTTTCTAATGGCTGCAACTTTGAGTACCCAAGAGGAGAAGTGAATCGTCCTTTATATTTTAAACTTCTCAAAAAGTATTTAAGCGAGAGATTGGAACAAATTCAAAATGTTCGTTCTTTAATTGATCAGTTTAATCGATTTGCAGATGAGCTTAAGGAATCAGACCAGGGAGAATATCGTGCCTTTGCAGCTTCTCTTAAACAGTTTGATAAAGAGCCCGTTCCAGTGCAAACGCCTGCACCTGAAACTAAAGCCAATGCCTCTGAAACATCATTTGATATTTGCCTAAGTTTTGATCGTTTAGAAGGGGCAGAAATATTATTGCGAAACAAGCAAGTGGGTGAAAATAAACGGATAGAATTACTTGAGAAATATTTTTATAAAGGTGATGTCGAAAGAATAGAATTTCATTATTCTCAATTGTCTGATAACTCTAAAGCCCTTTATAAAGAGCGTTTTGAACTATATTTAAATGAATGTGCCTCAAACTTTGTTAAAAACACTGATGTATTAGGACCAATTAATAAATTAGAGAGCAGTCCCAGATTATATAATCGTATTCTTCAAATATTTTTTAGCGAAAATTTGAAGGACGGTAAATATCTAATTAAAAATCCTCGTCCTGATTCAGGGGTTAATATTGTCATGTATAATGGAGCTTTACATGACTTTCTTTTGGAGAATTTAGATAAATTAACCGATTCTGAAAGTATATCCACACTTTCAAAACAATTTGGAACCTTAGGTGAAATCTTAAGGAGGAAGCATGAGCACCCCTTGTATCCCATCTACACATTAGGAAACACTCAGAATAAACAATCACTTTTAGATTTGAATCCTGATCTCGCTTCTTATTTAGAAATTGTAAAGCGTAAGGATGAGTTTTTATATCTCTCTGAGCAACTCAAGAAGAAAATCAAATCATAACTTTGGGTAGTAAGAAAATAAGTGCAAATATGGATGGTTTGTTAAGAACGCGTTAATTTTAGCCCTATAACCCCTTTTAAAATGTTAAAATATTATTATGTATTCCATCAACCGAGTCGACGACATTACGTATATTAAAATCAATTTACTTAACCCCTCTACTACGTACACACTCTTTAAAAAATTAAGTGAGGCGTCTGAACTCGATTTAGATATGGGGGAGCCCTATCGCGACCTTACTTTAAAATCTCGAGTAACCCTGTTTTCAGATTCTTTGAAAAAAAGCTATGAAGAAAAACGCTCATTTTGGAATTCAATCCTTGATTTCTTTAAAAAGCTTGTTTGTATCACAACTGAATATGACGAAGTCCTAAGTTTATACGATAAGATTAAAAGAACAGATTACCAGCCTCCCTTTGATCCGGTTGCCGTCACAGAACAATTGCTATCAAGCAAAACTATTTTAGAGGATTTTGAAAAGGTTTCTAATAATAGAAAAGGGCTTATCGCTTCCAATTTAATTAAGGCATTAATTAAACAAGATCGTCATGAAACCGCTGAACTTTTCTTAAAGAATTTTCCCGATTCTGTTTTAAGCTCCGAAGTGGATAGGTTGAAAGCGGAAGAAAATGACATCGTAGCGGAGTACATCAAAAATCCAAAGCGAATTACTCTCTCAAGTATTCAACGTAAAGATAGAATAGGTTTGGCATTAGTTAAGCATTATTTAAATCAAAATAACTACTCCGCTGCCAGTCAAGTCTTAGGAAATATTGGCCACACGAACAATGCAATTAATAAACTTTTTGAAGAGTTTATAGATGCATATAGTAAGTTAATTAATTCTCTTCAATTAAGTGATATCGCAAAAGCCGTCAAAAACTTATCACTTGAAGCCAAACGTTATGCTGTATCGTGTGCAATGAACTTAGTAAAGAAGAAAGAAGATTTGTACTATGCTCGTAAAGTAATCGATACGATTGTTGAAGCTGATATTAAAAAGACTTTGTTGGAATCATTCCTTCTTAAATGCGAAGAAGTAAACGGCTTTGAAACGGCATTATCCATTCTTCAGGAAATTGATAAGGTTAATTCGGAAACAATTCTTAAGCTTATTACCAAAGCCCTCTCTACAAAAGCTGATGATACAGATCGTCATATAAATATTGCAGAGCAATTTCTAATATTTTCTTCTGATGGAGAGCATAAAAACAAAGCTAAGCTTGACATCGTTAATGCAAGGATTGATTTCTTTTTAAATTATTTAAAGAAATATGAGAGCGTTGCAACGCAGCAACATTCACCCTCAGAAAAACCACACAAGTTTATGCCAAACAGGAATGATAGTGCGGGTGAATTGATGGCGCAAGCCGCTATCGATTATGCCGCTCAGATCAAAAACGAATACCCTCGTCTTGCACAAAGTTTAGATAGTCAAAGTAGAAATTATTTCAATAGGTTTAGGCATGGATCCAACTCATACTAGTATACATATTAATTTAGCGGATCTTCCTTCGCCTTATGAGACGCTTAAAAAGTTAAGTTTAGCAACTGAACTTGAGCTTGATATGGGCAATGCCTTTTCTGCAATGAGCTTGCAAAATAGAGTACAATTTGCCTCTAGTGAACTTTTGAAAAAGTATGAGCATAATCGAACTTTTTGGGATGGTGTACTAGATTTTCTGAAAAGCATTTTCTGCGTCACCCCTGAATATGATAAGGTTTTGGAGTTTTGCAAGACCATTAAAGCTAAAGAAAATACCTATACAGCGCCGGTCGACCCTAATGTAGAAGCAGATAAGCTCATTAAGTATTCGGATGATGATTTAATTGACGCTTTTAAAATGGTGCCCGAATCTAGAAAGACACTCGTAGCATTCAGTTTAGCAGATAAACTTCTACGTGATGATCGACTTAAGGAGGCAGCAACTCTTTTACGAGCTTATCCAAGTAAGATGCAATATTCTGAACTAGGAAGGCTTGAAGCGGAGGAAGCCTCGATTATAGAAAACTATAAGAAAAATAAGGGGAAAATTGAAGGATCGGTAGCACGTAGACATAGAATTACTGATTTGCTTGTTCAACATTATTTAAAAGCCAACGATGAAACATCTGCTTCAATGATCAAGTATCACACGGGTATTCATTCAAGAGATGCCCAGGATCTTATTAGCAAATATCAAAGAAAATACATAGACATTATTGATGCTCTTCCCCTTGATCAAATAGCTGATAAAGTTAAAGACATGTCGGAAGATGCAAAACGACATGCAGTTAATAGAGCGCTTGATCTAGTAAAAAACAATGATGATATTAAAGAAGCTTATAAAATATTAATGTTGGTGTCCTCAGAAGATGTACAAAAGACTTTTATAACTGCATTTTTGTTAGGTTGCCAACGTTATAAAGAATATAGTATTCCCGATAAGATTTATGCAAAATGGAGTGAGCATTTTAGTGAAGATCAACATAAAATTTTCCGCGCTATTGCTACAAATTTAACTGCTATTTATTTAAATTACATTCCCACTCATCCTTTGTCTAGGTCAGAAGCACGAGAGTATGCCAACTTAATTCTAGAGGAATGCCCCGATTTAGCTCATAATATATTAAACAAAATTTGTGCTTTTGAAGTTGATTTAGATCTATTAGTCCGATTATCTGCCTACTATGGCTATGATATTTATACAATTCGTGAATATTATGTAGAAGCACAAATCGCATATGCAGCTGATAATCCTTCTGAAAAAGATAAAGTCTTTCAACGCATAGAAGCGGCAAATAATATTGATCTATCTAATTATTTCAAACATGCACCTACAAACCCTAATAGAGGAAAACCTACTTTTTACAACGCATGACAACACCTATAACACTTAATATCCAGCCCACGGGTAACGTTGCAGTAATTGAAGCAAAACGTTCGAATCAATCCTGTTTGGAAGTTTTGACACATCTTAATAAGGCATCTTTCGTTCGTTTTGAAAATAAGAACGTAGTAGATATAACTAAAGAAGTTCATAAATTGTCATCAGATATGGTCACTCTTTTTGAATCTAACCGCAACTGGTTAGATGTTATAATTGACTTTTTTAAGCATTGTTTTACCACTACCGAGTATAACAAAGTTCTTAAATTAAACAGTGAAATTCAAAATAAGAATTATGCCGGTCGGTTTGATCAGATCAAGCAATTAAAATATATCGATAAACAAGATCCTATCATTAGAGAACAGGTTAAAGAATCCACCTCTCTTCCTGAAAAACTGGAACTTGCTGCAAAACTTTCAGGCTCAAATGAGCGACATGGAGCTATTAATCTTGTGGTTGATCAAGCCCTCGTTCAGAAGGATGAAGCGATATTAGATAGAGCGGTTGCAATCTCTTCGTTTGTAACTAATGAAGAGGGCGCGAGACACAATGCAAAAATTGCTGAATACTATCTTTCCAAGGGTGAAGCTCAAAAAGCCAAAGATGCAATCCTTTATATATCTTCTTTTAGCTTCCCACATATTAAAGATCCTCTCCTGGTTAAATTGTACGAAGCGACCCAAGAAGAGATTTACCTTTATCAACTTAGTGACACAACACTTAAAAATAGGCTGTTAAAACAATGATTAAAGCAATTACAAACCATCCTTTCCTAACTGTAGCTACCATTCTTACAGGAGGCCTTGCGCTTGTCGGATATTTGGGATATCGATTGGTCCGTCATATCATCGATAAATGTGGCACTGAAGCAAAAGTGGATGAAGCTTCCAAGAAAGGCTTCGATGATTTAAACAAAGACGAAATTCCAGAAGAGTTAGACAAAGATGTTCAGCCTTTGCCTGAAGCTGACCTTTCACCTGAAACATTAAATAAAATTGCCAGTTCAGCGGAAGCGGTTTTTGAAAGAGGCCATAAAGCGCGCCACTTAAATATTGAGCTTCCTAAGCATTCTGAAGAGACGAAACGATTAATTAATGTTTATAATGAGCTTTCAAATCTAAGAGATAAGAATGAAATTGAACAAGAAAGTTATTGGAAAGTTCAAGATACTTTAGTTGGCATTTTAATATCTGAGCTTAAAGCTAAAAATTGGGTAAATTCATATGATCTTTTATCATTATTTGGTTTTTTAAATCCAAAATCTGAAGATTTGAAATTAGAAAATTTACCTGCGGATTTGCCTCTTGCATTATCCATTAAAATTGCGTGTTTTCATAGTAATCGTGATAAATTCAAAATTATCTTTAAAAGCATTATTGAAACTAAAGATGTCTTTGCTTGCGTAACTGCATTGGATAATTATTATTATGGGTTAGATAAGGAAGATATTGCTAAGGCAGAAGAGGACATGTTTAATCTGTTACTTAATGCCAAAGATATTCACGCTCTTCGTAGATTTTTTGCGAAGGTGCACAAACCGTCTGCTAAAATCATGGAGTCCAAACAACACTATTATCGTCTTTTATTTAAAGAATCTGATTTTAATATCTCAATGCTCAAGGATATTGACAATTTAGATGTAAGAGATAGTTTATTAACTGAATATATGAAATCGCGTACTATCGAGAGTTATATCAAAGAAGTAGACGATATCCTTTCGATGCTTTCAAATAAAAAAATGAAGTCAGATCTGTGGTTAAAAGTGCTCGATTATTACATTAATGCTGACAGAAGTTATTCAATCAGAGATCTTTTAAAAATGAAAATAGTGCCCTTTTCTGAATTTAAGCAAAAATTAGACGACTATTTACTGAAGCAGCCTGAATATATTAGAGATCCGATCATAAAGGTTTTAAAAACTTTATGATAGACCGACTTTCTAACCGTCAAATAGTGGCATGGAGTCTTGCAACCGCGGGACTCGCCTTGATTGGTTATTTGGGATATCGCGTTGTTAAATATCTCTTTGATCAGTGCTGCACTACTCGAAAAACTAAGAAAGTCTGGGATAATACCCAAAAAGAAAATGAAACGGGTTCTACACCTGTTAATATGTTAGCTAAGGGTTTAGTTAATTTTCCTGAATTCGAGAGTAATGTTGAATGGGTTAATTTAACGGGCAATAAAATTGGGGCCATTCCTGATGACCTAAGCACTCGATATCGAAAACTTAAAACGCTTGCATTAGCAAGAAATTCGATTACCGATATTCCGGTTAATCTATTTATTTTAGCTAAAAGATGTCACATTATTTTAAATGAAAATCCCTTGTCGATTTCAGCTTTAAAAAAGATCAGAGAAAATTTAATCGGAATTCGCTTCGATGACACTTTTGTTAATTTGTTCAAAGAAGAGACGGCAGCAAAATTATACGAGCATAATCACGCCGAACGTCTTTTAACCTTTATTAGACGTTTTAAAACCTTTGAATCCTTAACCGATGAGCAAGATAACTGGGTACTCTTAAAAAAGTTTGGACCTTTTCTCTTGAATAATGAACTAGGTTGGAAAATCCTTGAAGAAGTCACGGGTTCGTGTGATTTCGACCAACTGAAAACAAGCTTTAAGGATATAAAAAATCTCTTGGAAGGAAAAGGAAATCAGCCCCTTGATAAAGAATTTATTGAATCGTACGCAATGCCTTTAAGCAGTCGCTTAATACATCATTTGATCGAAAAAGATCCGTTATTTAAGGAAATTTCTTCAATTATTCAACGTTCTCAAGAACACGCAGCCGATACTCACGATGAAAATGGCCTTGAAGAGATTTATAAAAAAAATAAAAAAACAAATTGGTCACCACACTATATAGTCATCCAAATTCGGACGGGTAAAGTTCGATATTCTGACTATATTTACAAGGATAAACACTATGATTGACGCTATTAAATCACATCCTTACTTAACGATCGCTACCGTATTAACGGGGGGACTCGCGCTTGTTGGTTATTGGGGATATAGATTAGTCAGACACTTAATCGACAAATGCGGAACAGTGGCAAAAACCGATGAAGTTGCGAAAAAGAAGTTACAAGAGATGAGCGCTGAGGAATTAAAAGCCTCCTTTCCTGATCAGCGTGAATTAGAGGCGAAGGTGGCTGAGCTTGTTCCAGGCAAAACGCTTAAAGATGCGGCACCCTTCATGAGGCTGGTTATTTATGATGTTCCTTTACGTAAATCGTTCTTAGAACGAGCAATTAAAGAAGAAGATGTTGAAAGAGTGAAATCTCTTTATAAAGGTGAGCATGATGACAAAATCATTTTAGAGGTTATCGATTTATTTATTAAACATAAGCTTATAAATGATGCATTTATTGCCTTATCAAGTTTATCAGCAGATGCCGATGATCGTTCTGACGAGTTTAATTTGTGTAAACGATATACAGTAGGACCCTTCGAGAAAATTGCATTTGCCATGGTTCAAACGGATGAGTGGCCTCTTGATAAACTACAAGTGGTTCCTACAAAACTATTACAAAAAGTGGGATATAAACTTATTGATGATTGGAAACAACGTCATGAAAATGATCCTTATATGGGTCCATATCCATTCGGATTATTCCATTTCTTCAAAGATCCCAAAGAGCAATCAAGAGCAGGGGAGCTTATATTAGAAGCTTTATTAAAAACACCTCATACTTTGTTTAGAGAATCGGTCACTCAAATTTTAGAAAATTTTAAAACAATTCCTAAAGACACCGCCCTTAATTATATTGAAAGAGCTAAAAAGGCCCTACCAGGTCACGATTTAGATTATTTGTATATTACACAAAACGTTTCCAAGAGAGATTAATTATGGTTTACTCAGTTGACACAATATCTGGCGGCTATGCCTTTATAAATAATCATAGTCAAAATAAATCCAAAGTGGGCTTAGTGGGAGTTAAAGCTTTAGAGGCTTTATCTAAAGCGGAGTTCATAAAATTTGATACTTCTAATATCCAAGAATTAAGCCAATATTTTCTTGCTCAATGTAAGCCCGGCTTTTTGGGGCGAATATTAGAAGCTATATTAAGATGTTTCGGTGTTCGTACTCACTATAAAGCGGCCGAAGAATTGGCATCTGAAGTTTCAAAGAAAACTTATGAACCAAATCATTTTATTCACACATTTAATCAGAATTTTAAATTATTATCAGAAAACGCAGATATTGAAGTTCCATCGTTTGAACCTGTTAATAAACAAGTAATGGTACAGGCACTGGAATGGTATCAGAAAGCCTTTTTACAAGTTAATTTACCTAAATCTGAAGTTATCAATACATTGTTCGCTGAATTAACGCAAAAAGAGACTTCGAATAATTTTGATTTGTTTAAAAAGCAGTTTTTATTTGTCAAAGAGCAGAATGATCCTGAATCGATAATTATACGTATGTTATGTGTAGTTGGATTCTCGGATGTTTTAACTCTGAGAGGCAATGACATTACTCATATTAAAGAAACGCTTGCTCTTCTAGATAAACCCATTTCTTCCTTTGAAGATTACATCATTCTTCGAGGCGCTCGATTACTGTTACAACTCAATCAAAATCCTATCCAATATCTGAAATCGATTGGATGCGTTAGTATTAAAACTTTGCTACTACAAGAAGTGGTTAAAAGATTTACCGTTCGTGGAAGTACTTTCTTACAGACCGATCAAAATTTTAGATATGCGATGAATCTTGTTAAGGAAAATCGTGATTGTTGCTGCATTCATATTATTGAGGATCTGATTCGTGAATACAAAGCGGCGGATATTCTTGTCTATAAAGAAACCTTCAATGAAATACTCAAAGACTACACAGATCAAGATACAAAAGCGATCAGAGAGGATCTAGCTAATTACAAGAGTATTTATTCTTAATTTTCTTTTCTAGCTTTCCAAAGGTGGGCGATGCCCCCACTTTTGGAATTTACTTTAATTTCCTTAAAGCCTGCTTTCAACATTTCCTCTTCAATAATCTTTGGATCCACGAATTGAGCGATGCTATTGGATAAATAGCGGTACGCTTTTGGATTCATTGTAATTAAGCCCCCAATAGTGGGCAAAATTTGATTTAGATAAAAAGCGTGTAAGGGTCTTAATAGAGCTGAACGGGGTTCTGTTAAATCGAGTATTCCAATGGTGCCACCGGGCTTTAAAACACGATAGGCTTCTTTGAGGGCTTTCGATCTATCTTTAATATTTCGAATTCCATAAGCACAGGTAATTGCATCAACCGAGTTATTGGGAAGGGGTAATAATTGCGCGTCGGCTTCGAGCCAATCCACCTCATGATTTTTTGGTGCTCTTTGCTTGGCTTGAGCCAGCATTTCGGCTGAAAAATCAAGAATCAATGCTTTTTTAGGGTTTTTTTGTTTCTTTAACCACATATACGCTATTTCACCCGTTCCTCCACAAAGATCAAGAAGAACCGAGGCTGCTGGATCGATCGTGTTTATTAACGCGCGATTCCAGCCTTTATGCAGGTTAAACGAAAGAACTCGATTTGCTAAATCATATCGGGGGGCAATCGTATTAAATAACGATTGAATCGATTGGGGCTCTGTTTTGGAATAAGTGCTATTTTTTGTCATCGTCGCAGAGGGAGCAGTGGGTTGTTTTTGAATCATCGCAGGATTTTGGATCTCGACCGCAAGCGCCGGGTTTAATCTTTGATCTTCCCGTTAATAACCAGCCGATAGCGAATCCAAAAAGGGCTAGAATGACAAGAACAGAGGAAATAATTATAGTGGTAAAGAGATCACCCATAACTATAAGTGTATAATGGTTTTAGGCTTCAAGTCAAATCACATCTTTAAAAACGGCTCCTTTCAAAAAGGATCGATTTTTTTTGATGAAAAGCAAATTCTTGCGAAAGGTAAAGTTACCGAAGATCTTAATGAAGCTTTTATTTTGCCAAGACTCATCGATCTTCAGGTTAATGGGGGATTCGGAATTGATTTAACCAGTGAACCGGAAAGAGTCGAAGAGTTAGCTAAGCATCTTTATGAATGGGGCTTGGGAGCTTTTTGTCCCACGCTTATAAGCATGCCGCTTAACAAATATAAAGCCGCACTTAAGCATTTTAAACCTCGTAAGGTGCGCGGGGGCGCTGAAATTTTAGGCGCTCATTTAGAAGGGCCTTTTCTTTCGATCGCAGGTGCTCACAATGAAAAGTATTTGATTAATGAAACGGATATTCCCTTAGAAAACGTTAGATTGATTACTCTTTCTCCTGAAAAAGTTTCTCCTTCTTTTATCGCAAAATTAAGAAAAAAGGGGATTGTGATTGCGGCAGGTCATTCGAAAGCCGATATTTCTACCTTGATAAAGTTGAAAATCCCCATGGTTACCCACTTATTTAATGCGATGCCTTTTCATCATCGAGCGCCAGGTTTAATAGATTACGCTTTAACTCAACCTGTTTATTACTCCCTGATTGCGGATAATAAGCACATTTCTGATTCCGCTTATGAAATAGCTAGAAAAGCTAACCCCGATGGATTAATTCTCGTTTCAGATCTCGCTCCTTGGTTTCAAACAAAAAACAAGAAATTTAGGTTAGGAGATAGAGAATTTAAAAAAGGGGAGCTGGCAGGAAGTGAAATGTCTCTTTTAGAGATGGTTCTTAGAACAGGCAATGTTGCCGCTGCTACCACCCGTCCCGCTCAATTATTAGGTCTGCCTCACTTAGGCAATTTAAATCCCAAAAGTTCATCCGATTTTTTAATCATTCGTCATGAGTAGTTATCAACTTACTGAAATTCGAGAAAAGTGTCCTATTTGTTTAGAGACAAACGATAGACTGATGGTTGCACACAATAAGCAACATCCTATTCATATTAAGTGTATAAAAATTTGGTATCGAACTGGGAAGCATTGTCCGATATGTCGAGAGCCATGCAATTTAGATGAGTTTATAACTTTAAAGGATCGTATCTGGTCTATCTTATCCATAGAAGATATTCTTAACTGCATGGCTTTTATTTCATTCAGCAGTTTATTTGCGGAAACGGAATTTAGTTTAATCGGCGCACTTTTTGCAGTCGGACTTATGGGATGTATATATAGAGATACAGGTGAATTGACGATTATAAAAATTGGCCTGATTGCTGCCTATTTCTACTATTTAAGAACCCATCCTATGGTCTATTCAGGGATAACTTTATCTTCGGGGGTGGCAAGGTATAGTTTTGAACGAGCGGTGATTTCATTTAGAAATACCGCTCGTGAATTTCAAGCTATGTTAGAAATCCAACTTAACGAGTAGTTTATTCGTCATCTTCATCGAAATCATCAAAGTCATCTTCTACCTCTTCAACGGGCGCTTCAATGACTTTAGGGATAATCTTAACGGGTTTTTTACCTGTATGTTTAGAAACAGCTTTTGAAGGAACATAGTCAACCCAGATAGGGGAGGACCACGCCATATGTCCGTCTTCTTGTGTCACTCTTAGGTAATAATAGACAAAAGGAGGACGTTTATCTTTTGAAGGAATAACCACCTTTTGAAGTGATTCCATATCATCATATTCGAAATCAAAGTCTTTTTTATTGGGTTCAAATGACTTCAAAACTTTGCCGTTACGAATAATTTCAATTTTGGCTAAAGGCTTTTTGCCCGCTGCAAAACCGGAAATATGTCTGATAACATTTAAACCGTGCTTTTCTTGGGTGGAGAGCTCCTGACCCATTAAAGCGCCCGCAATGTTAAATCCGAGAATGATTCTTTCGCCGGTTGTCGCATAGCAAGAACGGTTATAAAGGGCATCGAATAAAGAGGAGCGGTTATACTCATTTGCGATAATGGCTGTTAAACCCGGAGGATATTGAACTTGGCCGCCTTCAAAGAAATCGTTGTAGAAGCCTCTATCATCTAATCCGCCTCCAACAAATCCAAAACGGCAGTTGCGATCAAGCGCTTTAATAAGTGCGCCTTCAGATGATTCAGTAACCCCTTTTTTGCCTTCGGTATCGATAGGCATCGGGTTTCCTTCTTTTTCGGTAGTCTCCGAGGATCCCCAAGAGTTGTAAATTTCTACCACTCTTTCGAAATCAGGATCGTAATCTTTAAAGTCATACTCAAGCCCTTTCGCCATCGTGAAAGTAGGAATAGCGATCATTTCCTTAGGGGAAAAACCCTTATAGATTTTTTTGAGATTCGCTTTTGCATCTTTCTTACGGATAATGGGCTTATTTTCTTTTGAGAAGACTAAAACACGGTTTCCTTCTGTTTTGGCATCGCCTTGCCATTGGAAACCTAGGAAGGTTGCAAAACGATCTTCTTCGTTGAAATCCACGATATTTTGTGAAATGGATTTCCAAATATCGTTAGGAGTTTCTTCCTGACTTTCAAAAGGAGATACACCATAGAAGTTGTACGCTTTTTCATCACGGAAGTGTCTCATGCAACTTTCGATATTTTCTGTGGAGTCATAGCGCTCCGACTCTCCGTGCAAGGTTCCCCAGAATAAGCTTTTTACGTTTTCAGGGAAGCAACGGATAGGAGAGGATAGAAACTCTTCTTTCGTTCTCAAGTTTTTGAGTTTAATCGTATAGGTTCCGGGTTCGTTGAAATAGAGGTTTGGAACCGCTAAAAAGCCCGTTTCAGGAATGAAGAGTTTCCAGTTTAGATTTTCTCTTAAATTCTCGTAGGAAAGCTCGATTAAAGTGTCATCCGGTGCATTGTTAGTTAAATTGCCATGCTCATCTTCAAACCGTAGGACAATGTCGAATCTTTTATTTCTTGAGACGTATGAAGGAGTAATGATTTTAATTACTTTTAGCTCGGCCCCTTTCACATCCATTTGAAATTGTTCAGCTTCGCCATATTTTCCTTTTCCTGTCGGATCGATATGAAGGAAAAAGGGGCGACGTCTTTGTGAGACGAGCTGGGCAGAAGTTCCGTTAGTATGGACTTGATTTCCTACGGGTTTTGGAGCGCCCACATAGATAACAAGAGTATTACCGGCAGAAATCTGCTGAGGCAAGATAAATTCAAAATTAGGAACGACTGAATCTTTTGATTCAACCGCTTTTGCAGGAATAACTTTTTTGTTATCTATAACTAGGTAGATAACGTTTTCTTTTGCCTTTAAATTCGTTGTGGGAGTTTCCCAGTCAATATCGCGTCCTTTTGATCCAAGATCAAATAGAAGCTTTGTTCCTTTAGGCAAGTTTTGAGCCGGAGTAAAGTTAAAGGTCCAAGTGTTTTTTTCGCCGGCCTCGGCAAATTGGGGTTCGGTTACACAAATCGATCGTCGCATTCTAAATAACTCCTAAACTGCATATTCTACGGCTCGTTTTTCTCGAATCACCGTAACTTTTATTTTTCCTGGGTATTCCATAGTGCCCTCAACTCTCTTCTTAAGATCGCGGGCTAAATTGATTAAACCATCATCGTCGATCATGTCGGGAAGAACGACGACTCTAACTTCTCGTCCGGCTTGTAAAGCGTAAGCTTTTTCAACGCCGGGAAATTCATGTGCAATTTCTTCTAATTTTTTAACTCTTTTAACGTACTGTTCAACGGCCTCAATACGTGCGCCGGGTCTTGATGCAGAAATGGCATCAGCCGATGAACATAAGCTGCCTTCGACCGTTAAGGCTTCCATTTCATAATGGTGACAGCCAATGCCGTTCGCGACCGATTTCGTTTCCCCATATTTAAGGGCAAGATCATGACCGATAACGGCGTGGGTTCCCTCGATTTCATGCGTAACGGCTTTGCCCATATCGTGAAGAAGGCCAATTCTTTTCGCGAGCTGAGAATCAAGTCCTAGCTCGCCGGCCATAATACCCATTAGATGGGCAACTTCTACAGAATGCTCAAGCACATTTTGACCGTAGCTATAACGAAAGGCGAGCTTTCCAAGTAAATCAAGGATTTCTGGATGTAGATTAATGGCTCCCACTCGTAGAGCTGCATCTTCTCCGAGTTTTCGAATCTCTTTTTGAACTTTTGATTTGGCTTTCTCGACAGCTTCGTCAATGCGTGTAGGGTGGATACGGCCATCACTAATTAAATCTAAAATCGCTGTTTTTGCAACGTGGCGACGGATAGGATCAAAGCCTGTTAAAACAACGGCTCCCGGCGTGTCGTCGATAACTACATTTACACCCGTAGCTTGTTCAAGCGCACGGATGTTTCTTCCTTCACGGCCGATGATACGGCCTTTCATATCATCGTTTGGAATGGCAACGGTAGATACGGTGCAATCAGAGACCGTGCTGGATGCGATTCTTCCGCATGCAATCGAAATGATACGAGCGGCTTCTCCCTCTGCATTTTCTTTTGCTTCTTGAATAAGTCGTCTTGTTAAGTTGGCGGCATCGCTCTTAACTTCATGTGTAAGCTGATTGATGAGGGCTTCTTTGGCTTCAACCAATGTCAGGCCCGAAACTCTTTCTAAAGATTCTTTTAAAAGAATTTGATTTTTTTCGACGGTTTCACGATCTCTTTTTAGCTCTTCTTTTCTGGCGGCTAATATCGCTTCGCGTTTCTCGATGTCGGATAGTTTCTTTTCAACAAGGTTTAGACGATTCTCTAGCTTGTCTTCACGTTGCTTGATTCGTTCTTCTTCGATTTGAAACTTTCTTCGTTCGTTTTGCCAATATCTTTCAGCTTCTCGTTGGAGCTCTATTTCTTTCTGCTTGTGATTTAGCTGTCCTTGAACTTTTAAGGCTTCAGATTCTTTATTGGCTTTTTCTAAAATTTCTTTTTTAATCGCTTCGAATGAGCCGACCTGAAAACGGTGATAAATCCATGACAAAAATGCGCCAGCAAGAAGGGATGCGCCTCCAGTCAAAAGCAATATGGATAAAATTTCGTCCGACATTCGACTTATTATAGTGAGAATGGATTAAATGGGTAATTCTAAATGAAAAGCTTATCGATGTCTAACTTCAATTACACATTTCTTTTCAGCGATTTCATCAATTAAAGAGGAAAGGCGCTCGCGGTTCTCACGGTCTAAATTAGCGTCCCATTCATCTAGAAGAAGAACGTTAACTTCCACTTTATCAAGGATTTCGGTTAAACGATTTTTTAAGTTTTCACCTGTTGAATATTTGTTCGTTTCTTTTGAAAAGTTAAGTTGGCTGTGTGTCGGAAGGATGAAGGCTTTTTCTGATAAACTTTTTTTGATTAACATAAGAGTAGTCGATTTGCCCGATCCATTTTCTCCTCGGATAGTAATCCGCCCCGGTTCCGAGATATGCTGGATTAAATCATGATGAGAAGATAAGGGTTCGGGAGGCTGGAATTTCCTTGATCCCATGAAGTCTTTATCACTATGTGATTCATTTTTAGTATATTGAATCTTTGCCCATTTGACCTTCTTAACCATATCGGCTTGCGAGTCCCGGCAGGGGAGAATCGCTTTATAGATGGCGACCAGTTTACTCTTATGCATACCCCACCTGAAAAAGTTCGCGAGAAGCTGATAGGTGTAGGATAAAATTAAAAATAAAATTGGAATCGTTACAAAGAAGGAGGCAAGAGCGGTCGTATTGTTTTGGTGTTTGACGACAAAGTAAAGCACAACCAATAAAGCCGGTATCATAGTCAATAAGGTGACAAAAATCGCCATGATTTGATCGAAGCGCTCAAGGTCCACATTTTTTTGCAGACAACGATTGGTTCTTTGTTGGGTCCTTTCTTGCCAGAGCTTAAAGTTGTAATCATTACCTAAAAGGACATTGTCCCAAGCTGCAAGAAGGGATTGGCCTAAATCGATGCGTGCTGTCAAAGCTTTTTGGGTAAGCTGTCTTTGGGCCGTCCTTCTTAATTTAATGACAACCGCAACGGCCACTAGGCTGGTTGAAAAGGCGACTAAAAAGAGCGGTTCGACGACGACCGAGAGCGCTATAATATTGAAAAGTACGGAAAGCGAGTAACTCGAAACATCAAAAGCGTAATCGATTAGCTGATTGATGGCTTGGGGACCCTCTGACGTTAAAATCGACATCTTTTGTTCTCTCATGCCTTTATTGCCCCACTCACCGATTTGGTTGCGGTTTGAGCTAACAAAAGCGTTGATAAAACCTCTTTGTGCTTCTTGACGCCAGCTAGTTCTAAATATAAAGGCAAAACCCCATGGAACACAGGGGAGTAAAAGTGAGCCTAAATATAGAAGTAGGTAAGAGAAAAAATCATTGCCCGAAGTTATTTCTTCCATAATCTTCACCAGCCATAGTGAAGAGGAGGCCGAAATAATCTCCATAATTGCGAGCATGAGGAAGCACAGCAGCGCCCACTTATGGGTTAGAAGGCCTAAAATCTGTTTACGCACCGATACGGTGCCCATGTTAAACATGATTATCAGTTATCTGAAGAAGGTTATATTAGCAAGCGATAGATTGTTTCTCAATAAATCGATCGGCTATTTTCACTTTATTTTGAAACTCCGTCGGACTGAACTTGTTTAAGTTCTTAACCATCATAGAGAGACGAGGATTTTTCAGAAAAAATTCTTTGTGGCGATAGATGAAACGCCAGAATAAGGCATCCCAAATTTCGCACCAATGACCGGCCGGGTAATTGCTCATTTTGCGAATATAATTCGATCCGGAAAAGTAGGGCTTGGTGGTAATCATGCCCCCATCCGCATATTGACTCATTCCATAAACGTTCGGCACCATGACCCAATCGTAGGCATCAATATAATTCTCCATAAACCAACGATAAGATTCGTGAGGCTCGATCTCTAAAAGCAGCATAAAATTGCCCATAACCATCAGTCTTTCTATATGATGGGTATAAGCTGTTTGATGAAGGCGTTTGATTGTCGTGTCGACAGGTTCGATTCCCGTTGTTCCTTCATAAAAATGTTTTGATAATTTGTTTTTATGATCAAAGAAGTTGGAATTTCGTTGTTCGACCCCTTTAACTAAATAGATCCCCCGCATAAATTCCCGCCAGCCGATTATTTGTCTTACAAAGCCTTCGAGACTATTTAAGGGTACTTTATCGGTATATTTCAATGCTTCTTGAACAACCTGTGCAGGCGTAAGTAATCCAATATTTAAGGAAGAAGTTAACACGGAGTGAAAAAGATGGGCGTGATTTTTATCGATGGCATCTTCATATTCACCGAAATTGAGGAAGCGTTTAACTAAGAAGTCATTCAGCCATTGTTTCGCCTGAGCATGGGTGACGGGATAATTGAATTCCGTTAAATCACCCAAATTATTTTTAAAATGTGTATCGACCCATTTTTTTGAAGATTCAATGGACGCGTCTTTTATTTTAGGAAGGGGAGGCAGAACAATTGAAGAGGGAAGCTTTTTTCGATTTTCTGCATCAAACGACCATTTTTCTCCGATCGGTTTCCCATTTTTGACTAAGATGTTAAATCGCTTACGTTGGGAAATATAAAAAGAGGCCATCAAATAATGCTTCTTATCTCCCAACTCATCAATGGCGGTCTCCTTTCTTAAAAGAAACCCAGGATCTGGCAGCCAAGTTATCGGGATGTTCCATTTATTGATTCGTTTTTCAAGTATATAATCGGTGAGCTCACAAATAGAAGCTCGATCTAATTTTTTTACAAAAGAGTAATCCGAGAATATTTCGACATGAAACCCTTTTGATTTCAAAAGAGTGGCGTAATGATCCATGCTAGCTTTATGAAGAACCAGCTTCTGTTTATGAAAATTCACCGGATAGTGATCATCTAAAAAGAAGAGAGGATCTTCAACAAGAATAACTTTGCACCCCGTTTTTAATCCGGGATGGTTTTCATAAAGTTGATGGGGAAAAATGATTACGTTCATTTTACAGCATCAACGATAAAAGGAACGTATTGCTCGGCAAATACCATCATTTGAGTTTTAAAAGTGTAGGGATTTGCAACAAGATCTTTTAGTCCGCCCAATGTTTGAGTGTTGTCGTTTTCATCAAATAAGGTAACTTGAAAAAGCTCTTTATTTAGAAAGCTAAAAATAGCAATGCCCTTTTTGCCAATCGGCCTTAAAGTGACGTGGGTAATTTCAACTTTGCGACAGTACTCCATCTGATAATTGGCCGGAAGGCTTTTTGGATTATTCGTTGCCGACTTTGTTAGGTCGACTTTTTCCTTTTTTACACGGACTTGATAATCATAGGTTTTAAAGAGAGACGATATTTGAGGATCAAAATAGGCAACTTTTTCAATTTGATCGCGTTTATTTAGGGCATTTTCAAGTTTGAAGGGGAGATTTGCGCCTAATGAAGATATTAAAAGGGTAGATAAGATTAAAAAAATATTTTTCATAGGAATAGTCTAAAATAGTTTGATATACTATTCAATAATATGGTTCGAGTAGTAGTTGTTGGTGGAGGCGCTGCGGGTTTTTTTGCAGCCATCACATTTAAAGAAAATTATCCCGATAGTGAAGTGGTAATCCTTGAAAAGACAAGGCAGCCGCTTGCAAAAGTGAGAATTTCAGGCGGGGGGCGTTGTAATGTTACGCATTCTTGTTTTGATCCCAAAACTTTAGTAAAAAACTATCCAAGAGGTTTTCTTGAACTACTAGGACCCTTTCATAAATTTCAACCCCAAGACACCATTCGTTGGTTTGAAACTCGTGGGGTTAAGTTAAAAGTGGAAACGGATGGAAGAATGTTCCCCATCACCGATTCTTCTGAAACAATTATTCAGTGCTTCATGAAAGAAGTGAAAAGACATAACATCGATCTTAGGCTTGAGACCTCTGTAGAAAAGATTGAAAAAGGATTTCTCGTTCATTTAAAAGACGGAAGCGTTTTGGAAGCAGATAAAATCATTTTGGCCACCGGCTCAAATCCTTTAGGACATGAGCTTGCAAAATCGTTAGGACACACTATCGTTAAGCCCGTCCCATCGTTATTTTCATTTAACTGTCCCTCTTCACCGCTCCTCGATATAAGTGGAATTTCATTACCAAAAGTGAAAGCAAAGCTTGAAAATACAACTCTTGAAACGGAAGGGCCTATTATTCTTACTCATTGGGGATTTTCAGGTCCTGCCATTTTAAGATTATCGGCTTTTGCCGCTCGCTATCTCCATGAAAATAATTATCAGGCAAACGTTATAATTGACTGGCAACCGGATGAAGAGATACCCATCCCCAAAAATTTACTGAAGAAGTTATTGCCCGATGAAATTCATCGCTCCCGTTACAAAATCGAAGGTAAAACTACTTATAAAATGGAGTTTGTTACTGCCGGGGGAGTAGAACTAAAAGAAATTCATTTTAAGAACATGGAAAGCAAGCTGGTTCCAAACCTTCATTTTACAGGTGAAGTTCTAAATATTGATGGAGTAACGGGTGGCTTCAATTTCCAAAACGCTTGGACGACTGCATTCTTAGCAGCGTCTTGAGAGACTCACTCTGTATGCATGAATTTTTTTTGTACACAAAGAACAACAGGAAGAAAGCAGCAGGAAGAGCACTAAGAAAATGTGTATGCATTTTTCTTCTCCTTCATATTCCAGAATAGTGAGTCTCTTAGCGTTCTTACTGTAGTTCTCTTCCGGCTGTTCTTTGTGTACAAAGAAACGTGTCCTTACACCCCTTTTGAAAGGAAAATTTTCGTTAAATCTTCCAATTTTTTTGTATCGTGAAATCGAATCACTAGAGGGTTTCCCATAAGTATCGAGACTTGAATATGTTTATTTGTAGGTTGTTTATAGGTATAGACTCGGGCGTGTTTTAATTGATTGGCGATTGAGTGAGTGAACTCTGTGTCTTCATATTCGAGTACAACAGCATCTTTAATCTCATTAAGTGCATTTACGAGAAGTGTTGTATCGCCCGGTTTGAAAAAATGGGGCTCGGCTTTTATCCAACAGCTTAAAATAACATTGGTGGAATTTGCATCATTAATATTTCTTACAATGTCTAGAGGGGATTCAACTGTATAGTAGAGCGGTTGAATATGTACCTTTTTTAAAATATCAGCGAGATCTTTATCAATGTTGAATCCACTATAGTTTTTGCTTTTAAAGACTAACGCGACCCTTTGATCATGAATTTTGCGAGGATCAAGTCCTCTTCGATAAGTGGCTTCTGTTTCCATTAAATCGAAAAATGTAAACGCAAAATAAGCCAGAGTAGCAAAGGAAAGTGTCCCTCCCACCAACACTTTTGTTGAATAAGGTGATTTGGTGAGAGAGTCAATTCCCATTTGTTATCCTTTTTTATAAAGTAAAACAGCCGTTAATAAGCTAAAGAGCGCCATTGCAAGAGGAACGGGAGTTTGAGTGGCGAAATATCGGTAAGTAAAAAAGAGTGTCATTAGTGTGGCGACGCTTAGGGATAAGGGATAGGCCCATGAAAGGTCTTTATAAAATCCAAAAGCGGCAATAGTTAGAAGGGTGGCAAAAATGGAAGAGGCAACGAGAGAAGGCACGCTACCGGCCATTAAAAATCCAATGAGGCCTCCCACAAATATGAGGGCAGCGTAAGAGGCGGTGATTGTAAGTGAGTTCATTTCAATACTTCCTTAAAAAAGGCATCCATTTTAGCGAATGCGCGGTTTGCAATTTTCGAATTATAAATTAACCCTTTTTCTGGATTATTCGCTTTTGGATTTGTGAATGCGTGAGAAGTATGACCATATAAATCAAATTCCCAATCGACTTTTGCGTCTGTTAATTCTTTTGCAAAACGCTCTAAATCTTGCCAGCTATTCATAGGATCATTAGCTCCATGTAAGAGTAAAAATGCTCCTTTCATAGGTTGGTTGGGAGCTAGATTGGCCGGTTTTCCGCCCATAGAATTGGCGATGACTCCGTGAAAGGAGACAACCCCCTTTAAATTTACGCCTGATCTCAGGAGCTCGATAACAGATAAACCTCCAAAGCAAAAGCCGATCGCTCCCACTTTTGAACGATCAACAAAGGGGAAGGTTTGTATTTTTTCAAGTGCAGCCACCATTCTCGTGCGTAATTCATCCCGATTAAGAAATAGGGGGCCTATGAGGGCTGAGGCTTCTGCATCATTGGTAGCTAATTTTGCGTCCCCGAAGTTGTCAACGGCAACGCCGACATACCCGAGTTTTGCTAAATTTTCAGCTTGCTGAATAGCAAAGTCATCTCGCCCATACCAGGCATGAGCGACTAATACGACCGGCCTTGCTTTATCTTTGTCTTGCGTAAATAAAATGGCTTCATGGTTTGCGTGGGGAGACTGATAGTTGAACTTTTCCTTTATCATTTATAAACTCTTTTAATAAGGTTGCGTTGTAAATTTTATTATTTATTAAATCAGCGACGGTATTTAATCCAAATGATTTTACCCGAGCTATTCCTTCCTTGAAGGTTCTAACTTCACTCGGCTTGAAAATTCCTGCTGCTGAATAATCATCTAATGAATTGACCTTGATTTTGATTAAACCTTCTTCGATCGGATCATTTAGATGTAAGTTTTCTTCTACTTCCCCGGCAAGTATTTCTACCACATCTCCTGCACATATGGGTCCGAAGGCTCTTCTGGTTAAAATTACGTAGAGATTTCCTGCCACTTTACGATCGTTTAATAAGGGGGATAATCTGGCTAGATGGTTAGTTGTTTCTATTTTTACATCATTAGGTATATATAGCGTTTCGGTATCAAGGCCCATTCCTCGAATTAAAAGAGCAAACGTGTTAGCGACTTTTAAAACCCTTCTTCCTCTTTCAGCAAGAATTTCAATTCTTGTAAGATGATCTGTATTTATATCTGCAATCCAGGTCGTTCTAAAAACTCGAGCTAACTCATCGATCAAGTCTCGTACTTTGTTGCATTCTGAAATGATTGTCTCACGTAACTCTACGAATTGATTTTGAAAATCAATGGGTTTCGTATGTTTCAAAAATTCACTTTTAATTGAATCGATTTCAGTCTTATCCAGCAAGGCTAGAAAGTCAATGAGTACGAGTTGATTACCCGCAAAAAATAGAGCGGGGATTTGACTTCTATCCCCATGTTTTAAGATATAGCTAAACACACCGTAGAATTGCGTGAATGTTAGGCTTCTAACAGTTTTTACAAAGACCAGTTTATCTGCGCATTCAAACAGCATGGATGTCAATTTCTCTTGCCATTCTTTAGTGTTAGGATTTAAGTGACTAATCCTTGCTGTAAGTAAATCAACAGTTGAAATTCCTGCAGAAAAGAAGTGAGGCTGAGTTTGTATAGGCTGCACTTCAAGAACTCGATTAATTAAAGTATTTAAGCGAGTCCATTTTTTTTCAATTTCTGGGTTCCAGATTTTTTCCTTTTCAAGGGTTCTTCTTAAAATAATGATTTTTTGGCCATGTATAATAGTATGAGCGGTAACTTTTAGCTGGATTAACTCATGTTTATTATTTAAAACTTTCCAAAGGTGTTCATTTAATTGATAGTACCACTCTTCAAAACGTTGATTCATTACAGTTACATAATTCGTAAATACGCTTTGTGCTTGACTGAGCTCTTTCAGAGTCGTATCTTCTGTCAGCGTAAGAATAGGGCCTAAATAATCGGGATTTTCTTGCATAGCATTCACTTATAATTTTTACTATTCAAATGCAATAAGGAAATTATGTTGTATTATCTGCTTATAATTGTTCCCTCTATTTTGTCTTCGTTTTGTGTTGATAATTTATCTGTTGGTCTTGAATCGGGTTATCGGCAACAGCGTCTGCAATATACTTCTATTGACGAAGACCGTGTGATTGGTTGGAAAAATATGAATGGCTGGCAAAACTTACTGAAAGCCACCGTATCGTCTGAACTAGGGTTGTATATTGAAGGGGATCTTTCCTATACCCGGATATTTGAGAGACAAAAATGTAATGGGAATTCGACTTTCGCAGAACTTATGCTGGGTTACTCGTTCACATGGAATTGTCTAACTTTTACACCTTTAGTCAGTTATGTATATGAAAAGGATCATATCCGTAGTCATGATGCAGGAACCTTTGTTCTTTCTACGGATGAACTTGCTCAAATGAAAGGATTCTATTCCACAAGATTCCAAGGGCCATCGTTGGGAGGCAAGGTAGACACTTCTTGGAATGATTGGGATCTCTCCCTCTTAGGGCAGTATATTTTTGCTGATTTTCTAGGTAGATCGAAATGGGTGATAGGGTCTGAATACCTTCATAAATTAAGACAGAAATCAGCTCATGCGTACGGCGTTTATTTAAAGGCTTCAATTCTATATAACTTAAACTGTAAATGGAAATTGGGATTGGTGGGAGATTTTACCTATTTTAAGGCAAATCGGGCATCTGAAAAGGGCTCCATTGATCTTCTGATTGATAATGATGTGCATTATCATGCGAGCACAAAAGATGCGATTATGCGTGCATTTGCGGTAAGGGGAATAGTTGAATACGAATTCTGAAAAAATACTCGAAGTTAAGAATCTAACGGTTCCTTTTTTGTTAGAAGGAAGAGAAGTTTCCATCGTAGACGACCTTTCCTTCGATCTTTATCCGGGTAAAACACTCGCCATTGTAGGGGAATCGGGGTCAGGAAAATCGACTCTCGCTTTAGCTTTAGTAGGCGCACTGCCAGAGCCCCCTGCATTAAAACCCCGAGGCCAAGCCCTTTACAAGGGTAAAAACTTACTTGATCTATCGCGAAGAGAGCTCAATAAAATAAGAGGCTCTAAGATTACGATGATATTTCAAGATCCCAATGCTTCCTTAAATCCTGTTTTTACCATCGGCGATCAGCTTGAAGAAGTGATAGATTTGCATATGGATTTAGATGAAGACGAGGCCTACGAACGAATCATCCATGCATTAAGAGAAGTTAAGCTAAAAGATCCTGAAATCATATTAGATAAATATCCTCACCAATTATCAGGCGGACAAAAGCAACGGGTCATGATCGCGATGGCAATTCTAGTTAAACCCGATATCTTAATTGCCGATGAGCCCACCACGGCTTTGGATGCAACAATTCAAATGGAGATTTTATACCTTATATCCGAACTACAGAAAACGCATCATATGGCAACCATGTTAATTACTCACGATATGGGAGTGGTAGCTGAGATTGCAGATGATGTGATGGTAATGTATGCTTCACAATCATTTGAAATAGGAAAGAAGCAGGCCATTTTAGAAAAACCTGCTCATCCCTATACCCAAGCCTTGATTGCGACATTGCCTTCAAGGAATAAAGATTTAAAACCTATTAAGGGGGCAATACCGTCTCCGCTTGCAAAACCTTCTGGATGTATATACCATCCCCGATGCCCTTATAAATGGGAGACTTGCGAAAGAAAGCAAGTCGAGCTTTATACCGTAAAGGAAAATCATCTAGCCAGATGTTTATTATATGACCCTACTGAAAGTAAAAAATCTTAAAGTCTATTTTCCTGTTTACTCAGGAATAATGAGAAAGGTGACGGGTTATCAAAAAGCGGTTGATGACGTCTCGTTTACCCTTAATGAAAATGAAATTTTAGCCATTGTGGGTGAATCAGGATCTGGAAAGACGACCACGGCAAGAGCGATAGCCGGGCTTGTTAAGCCAAGCGAGGGGACTATTGAGTTTCCCAAGCCTTGCCAAGTTCAAATGATCTTTCAGGATCCGGGAGCGGCTTTAAACCCGAGGCAGAAAATTCGAGAGGCCTTTATGGAGCCTCTTCTTTATTTTAAGTCCGAATCGCCCGAGCAAGCCTTAAAGAAAGCCGAAGAGGTCATTGAACTACTAGGCTTAAACAAGAATATGCTGGATCGTTATCCTCACGCTTTTTCTTTAGGACAAAAGCAGCGACTGGCCCTTGGAAGAGCTTTAATGATCGATCCTAAAATCATCTTATGTGATGAGCCGGTCTCGGCATTGGATGTTTCTGTTCAGGCTCAGATTTTGACTTTAATTTTAAATTTGAAAAAGTCCCTAGGTTTAAGTTTTTTATTTATAACCCACGACCTTAACGTTGTGCAGGCAATAGCCGATAGGGTAGTTGTGATGCATCAAGGTAAAATCGTTGAGGAAAAGACGACTCATAATCTATTTCTTAATCCTGAAGCCGATTATACTAAGAAACTATTGAATGCGATTCCCGGTAAAGAATATTTTTAATGTTTAATGATTTAGCCTTAAATAGAACGCGGTCGGCCTTTTTGTGGACACGAGTTTTATCCACTCCCTTTTTCGGCCTATTCATTCTTCTTCCCATGATCCTTTATAAAGATCTGAAAGAAGGGTTATTTATGGTTACTCTTCTTATTACCTTAAAACCGGCTATTTCGCTTCTTGCTCCTTATTGGAGCGTGTCTATTTATCGTCGCCCTGATCGACTTCGTGCGAATTTAATTTGGGCAAATATTTTTAAGTTTGTTCCCTTCTTGTTTTTACCGTTCAACGATTCGATTGAATACATCCTTTTCGCAAGCTTGATCTATTTATTTTTAGGAAGAGGGGTTATTCCCGCATGGATGGAACTTCTTAAAATCAATATTCCTGACGAAACACGAGTTCGGGTTTTTGCCTGGGGACAAGGACTTGATTATCTAGGAATCGCTTTATTTCCTATTCTTCTAGGATGGGCGCTTGATAATTACGAATTTGGGTGGAGATACCTTTTTCCCATAACGGCATTATTAGGAATTGCATCCACCTTATTTCTTTTGCGGATACCAAAACACATTGATCAGCTTAAAATTGAAGAGACCAAAGAAAATATAATTACAAAACCTTGGAAAGCCTCTTACGATCTATTAAAACAAAGAGGGGATTTTAGCCGCTTCCAAATCGGCTTTATGTTTGGAGGAGGGGGATTAATGATTATCCAGCCTGCTCTTCCCATCTTTTTTACTGATTCACTGCACTTGTCTTATCAAGAAATGTCCTTTGCCATTGCGTTTTGTAAAGGAATTGGATTTGCCGCCACCTCGCTTCTTTGGGCAAAACAGTTTGAAAAATCAAATATATTTGTCTTTTGCAGTGTCGTAACTCTGCTTGCGAGCATCTTCCCGCTCGTCTTGCTCATGTCATCCTATGAAATTGCCTATCTCTACATTGCCTATCTTCTTTATGGAGTAATGCAAGGAGGCTCCGAGCTTGCTTGGCATCTTTCAGGCCCCACCTTCGCCCGTCACGAGGATAGCTCGGTCTATTCATCGACTAACATTCTCACACAAGGCCTGCGAGGCGTTTTTGTTCCTTACTTGGGAACGATCATATGCCTTACCTTTGGTGCAACGACTACCCTCTGGGCGTCTGCCGCTCTCTGCCTCATCGCGACCTATGCTATGCTTGCCTCCCGCAAACAGCTCGTCGAAACATAAAACACCCGTGCCCGTGCCCGCGTAAAGTACCCGTGCCCGATTCCCGCTAAACATCGGAAGTATCGCTTCTATGATTTTCTTATTATTCTTTGGGTGTAAAATTTTACACAGAGAGCAACACAGAGAGAACAGGAGAGGAACGCTGAGAGTTATCCTAATGCATTCAATTTAATAATGAAAATCGAATCTCTCGATCTGTTGTTCTCCCTTTGTTCTCTGTGTTGCTCTCTGTGTCAAAATTTTACAAGTAACGAATAATATATATATAAATTCGGCGGTACTTCCGAAGTTTGACGGGAATCGGGCACGGGCACGCACGCGGGCACGGGCACGGGTGTTAGGATGCGTGGAACTGGGCGTGGTAGTAGCTGACGATTTCCTCGACGAGCTCTTGTAGGGTTGGATCGATGTCTTCGAATGAAGGGGCTTGGAAGAGCTCGATTTCGGAATGGATTTCCGCGCGCATGCGTTGAATGAACGCTTCGTTATCTTTTGGATTATCGAGATTGAATTCCAGGTCCAGCTCATTTAAGAATTCAACGAGGTGCTTAATGCTGGCCGCTTGGATCTTTAAATCGAAATCGGAAAGGGGAGCCGGTTTAAGCTTTAATTTTTCTGATAGTTGTAAAGTTAGGAGACGAGTCGCTGAATCTCCGATGATTTTACCCATCATTTGTAGGTATTGATCAACAATTGAGGAAGGGTGAAGGGGAGAAGGAGTTTTAATTAGGAAGAGTTGTTTTAAAGTTAACTCTCTTCTTTCTCGTTCAGGCTGGACGAGTTCAGGGTCTGATAATAATCTTTTTTCCTCGATCGATTCGTAAGGGGTGTCGATAAAGATTTGATTGAGGGTTTGGTGTGTTTCAGACAAAAGCATAAAAGCATGATCTTCTTTGGATAGAAAATCATAAAATTGAGCCACCGTTTCATGGTAGCTATCATCCGTTAAAGGATGCGCTCTTACTATAGTGTGAGCGAGTTCTTTATGAAAGGCTAAATACTCTAGCTTAAGCGATTCAAAAAGCTTCTTTTTATAACGAAAGAGTCGTCTTGCTTTTAGATTTTTGCTGCCGTTTGGAAGCAGGTCATTTGCGGTTTTAACTTTACGCTCGATAATCGGTTTTAATAAGGGAATTTGATCAATCCATAAAACAGAAGTGGGGACTAGCCAGTGTGAAAGAGAGAATCCCATATGCTGCATAGGATAAGGGTGTCCGTGTTGTATCGATTCAAGATAAACTTGAAAACTGTCCTTAATGGGAATCGAATGACTTTGTTCTCTTCTAAAGTCTCCCACTATTCGAGTTACTTCGCCCGGAAGGCCGCTAAATGTTTGGATAAGAGTAACCGATTTTTCATCACGAACGACTTGTGCAATAGGCGCTGAACTTAAGTCGATGCCTGCTTCTTTATTTCCGGTTTGTTTTTCAACGAGACGAATCGCCTTCATTTTAAGAAGATCACGTTCAGATGGAACGATATCATCACTTAAAAATTGTTCCTTTGCAAATTCATCGATTTTTCCACTTTTATATTTTTGAACAGAAGGAAGTACTTCAATTTTTAACCGCTGAAGTTCCCCTTCAATTGATTGATTAAATTGATCGATAATTTTTAGCGCGTTTTCCGCTAATAATTTTTGTTCTTGAGTGCCTTCTTTAAGTCGATCAAGTAGGGCAAGGTGTGCCTTGATATAACCAATGGATTTAATGAGTTCTTTTTGAACAGAAGCTTTTTTTTCAGCTTTAGCTTTCTTATAACTAGATGAAAAAAGGGTTTGAAATAAGTCGGCAGCACGCTCTAAGGGAGTGACCGGTTTCTCAGCTTCTGATGAAAAAGCTTCGATCTTATCGAGAGCTTTCTTTAACTCCTCATTAGGATTCATACACCTATTCTACAGGATTAGGCGGTTTCCCTACAGCGGCTTTAACAATAACCGAGCTGTCTTTAGTAATAATAAATTGATTTTTAGCTTCTAAACAATTTTTTAATTCGATCATTTCGCCCCTTTTTAAATATTCAAAGGCTCGACTTTCTTTAGGGTGCTCGTCTATTCGAGAGCTAAGGGCTTTTTTGCCGCCTTTCCCGCAAAGATAGAAGAACTTACCTTGATGACCATCTAGAGGAGGGGAAATCACACGATAATCGGGTAATTCATCGGAAGTGGGCCAGCCTGCTCTATTAACAATCAGATAACTCATTTTTAGAGAGCTTTGATTGATTTTTAGGGCTCTTTGGATTTCACCGATTAAATGAGGCTTATAAAATTCTCTTTGAGCGTAGCACGGGGCTTTAGCTTCTAAAGCAGGACAGGGCCCTCTCCATATACAGGGAGCATGGATAGCATTACCGGCTCTTACAATTTCATCCCTTAAAAATAAGAAATCGCGATTGACCTCTTCTTGGGAGCTTTCAACGATTAGCAAGTAGCCTGTAGGAGATAATCTATTAATCGCTTTTTCAACTAATCTATAAGGATTCTCTTCCATCAAGAATAACGAGTGTCCGAGGATGATAAGATCGAATTTGTCTTTAGGTAGTGGATTAGGATAGGACCATTTCTGGCTTTTTACAGGATAGCCCATTCTGCCAATCAAATCAGAGCCAATGGTAAGTGCCTTATCGTTGTGATCAAGCATGAGGCAGTTTTTGGCGCCTTTCATCAAGGCGGCAAGCGTAAATGCGCCGAATCCGGATCCGATATCTAAAACACTATTAATAGGAGTGCCAATTTCACCTAGAAGTGAAAGCCCTTCTTGAAGCCTAACAAAGTTATAATAGAGAAGATAAGGTGAGAGCGGATCTAATGTTTTAAAATCGAGCGTCTTCATTTGCGAGATGATTTCTCGAAATTCTCGTGTTTGAAGGCGATCTAGAGGCCCTTCTTCTTTAGCTAAGCGTCTATAAATTAGAATGGATAAACGAAGGTATTCGTCTAGTTGCTCTTTCATTGCTTTAATACTGCTTTTTTATCATTTTCATTCATTTCACGGTATTCGCCGGGTTCAAGCGAGCCAAGCACTAAAGCACCAATTCGAATACGTTTTAAATGAATAACTTTTAGACCTAAATTATCGCAAAGGAGTCGAACTTCTCGTTTCTTGCCTTCCGCAATAACGATCTTGAATGTACCTCCGCGCACTTTTGTTACTTTAAGCGGCTTTACAAAGTCGCCTTCAATAAACGCACCCTTGGACAGAGCAACAAGATTTTCATGAGTAATTTCAGCGGCTACTTTTACAAGGTATTCTTTTTCAATATTTTTACTAGGATGGATAATGTCGTTTGCAAAATGGCCATCATTAGTAACAATTAAAAGGCCTTCCGTATCTTTATCTAGCCTACCTACCGTAAAGAGGCGTTCATCTTCATCTATTAGGGAGAGCACCGATTTTTCGGGATCAGCGTCTACAGAAGTACAGAGGTAACCTTTGGGCTTATTAAGAACAAAGTAAAGCTTTTTTTCTAAACCGACCGGATTTCCACTGACAGCTATTTTATCTTTTTCAGGGTCAACTAGAGTCTGGGGAATCTTAACAATTTCACCATTTACTTTGACTTTGCCTTCGAAAATCAATTCTTCGGCTTTTCTGCGCGAGGCAACGCCCGACTGGGCTAATATTTTACTTAATCTTTGGGGAGACATAGAAAAATATTAAAGAACTTCCACTTTTATTAACATAAAATTATAATATTTGAAGCTTATGAATTATAAAAAGTTTTTGGAGAACCATCATGCGTAAACTATTATTTTTGGTTCCTTTCTACTTAATGGGAATTACGCTAACTGTTGAAGATGATTTTAAAACTATCAAAAATTGTTTTTATGTTTCATATGCAATGCACGATCTTAAAAAAGAAAAGTTTGGGTGGGAGATTAATGATCAAGTTGCCCAAATTGAATCTGAACTTTTCAAAATTCAGTCCGTTCGTCAAGGTCAAAAAGCAATTAGAAAATTTATTAGATCTACAAGAGATTATCACTGCTCCATCCTTTTTGCATCGACTGAGTATTCGGAGCTTCCTTTTAGAGTATCAGAAGCGTCGGGTCGATACTTTATTAACTGGATCGATAAAGAAAGTAAACTCGCTTTGAAGGTTGGCGATGAAATCATTGAATTTGATGGTAGACCGATTGCTAAAGTGGTTGACGATCTCATCCAACAAGAAGGGTATCAAGGCTTTCATTTAACCGATAGATATCTTGCGCTTGCTCATTTGACCAAAAGATCGGGCACTATGGGATTTGATATGCAGCAAGGAACGGTTGTTTTGACCGTCAAACCGAAAGGATCAAACAAGCTCACCCATGTTAAAACTCAATGGTTATATGGCCCCGAAATAATTCATGACATGGTCAAAGGATTTAAAAGCATCCCTAAGAAAAAAGAGCCATCTGAGTTAACAAAGAAACTTCAACGTAAAACATTAGAGGTTCCATTTAGTGTTTATTTTGAAGGAGGAGAGCCTCACGCTCTTGGAGCAAGAAAAAGCTTCCTTCCTTATCTCGGTAAAATGTTGTGGGAAACCGACGACGATAATTTCTTTCATGCCTATACCTTTATAGGACCTAATAAAAAAGTATATGGCTACATTCGAATCCCAACATATAGCGTAAACGAAAATGAAGTACGAGAACTCGAAAAAATCATCATGAAAATGCAAGCAGATACTTCCGCGCTTGTAATTGATCAGATGAACAACGGGGGAGGCTCGGCTTTTTTCTTATATAATGTTCTTTCCTATATTGTTAAACAACCTACCGCCATCCCTAAACATTTTTGCACGCTTACCCAAGAAGATGTTTTTGAATCCCTTCTTGATATATCGATATTAGAGTCTCTTCAATCCGATCAAGAAGCGAAAGATTTGCTAGGAGATGCTTTTGGCGGCTATCCCATCGATTTGAAATTTGCAAAATCATTGCAAAAATATTTAATGGAACAACTCCTTACTTGGAGTAATGGCAGAACAACAACGGATGCCATCGCTTTATTTGGAGTGGATACCGTTTATCCAAGAAATAATGGTTATAAGAAACCCATTCTTGTTTTAACCAATCCTCTTGATTTTTCCTGCGCTGACTTTTTGCCGGCTATATTAAAAGATTCCAAAAGAGCCACACTATTGGGGCAAAGAACCGCGGGTGCCGGAGGGGCCGTAACATCCGAGAAATTTAAAAATAGAAGCGGCATATTATCGTACAGCTTCACTTGTACAAAAGCTATTCGTCAAAATGGAGAATACATCGAAAATAACGGCATTCAGCCAGACATCGAAGTTGCATTAACTCCTGAAGACTTTCAAAATAATTACAATCACTATGTTGGAGAAATTCACAAAGCATTAATATCTTTGATCAAATGATCTAAGATGTTAATTAAATGGAACCTCCAGACAGAAAACGCCTTGCACCGATTTACTCATTTCTAGCCCAAAGAGGTTTTTCGCCTCCCGATAGTAGTCAGAAGGGGAGGCAAATTGCCGCTGAAGCACTTCCCGAAAAAACTCAAAGTAATTTTGTTGCGTTAATTACAAATCCATTAGAGATCGCTGATAAAAAAGGGGAATTCCTTTTTAAGGCTTCTCTTTTAGATATTAGTACCCATTTTGGTTTGACTGTCTGTGAAGCCGTGTATTTTTTTTCCAGCATCGGAAGATACTTCTTTGAACACGCCTTACAAAGCGGCGCAAGACCTGGGGACGCTGATGTCTATCATTATCATCCTAAATTCGCCGAAAAGAAAGAGAGAACTAAACAGTTTAAGATCTTTATTGATTGGATGATCGCTTGCACCCAAGAGCAAAATCCCAAATATTTTAACGGAACCACAAATGTTAAGTTATGTAGAACAGTAGCGGCTGATAGATTTTTTCTAGATCTTTATACAAAAGAATCGGCGGGTAGATTTGTAAAACTTAAATTTCTTATCGTTACTTTAAATGCATGCTGGTTAGGTGATCAAAAAAGAATTCCGCTTAAAATTGATTTGATATTGTCAGGTGGTATTCACAATCTATTATTTACCATTGATAGAATCCGATTTTCTCTAAAGAAATATGCTGAAGAAAAAAAAGTAGAAGCGGATGCCAAAGGGAAAGAAAAGGATTTTGAAGATTTATGTAATAATCGATTACGCGTAGTGAATGATGAAAAGGATCCTGTATTAATAGATAATTTTTCTTTCATTAAACTTATAAAGAATCGTTTACGGGGTTATGGACTTCCTATAGCCGATGAGGGCCCTTTCAAAGAAGCCGTACTTGATCCGAAGTTGCATCGAGGCAATCCTATCCTTTTTGACGCGCACTTTACTCAGTTAAAAGAGACCTATAAAGACAAGCCTATCCAAATGATTTTATTTTGGTTTATGGCGCGCATCTTTTTTGGTAAAGAGCACAAATTACCAAAGGCTACCTTTTCATCTATTCCTGAAAAATCGTGGGAACATCGTTTGGTTAATTGGATACTCCGATTAGTGCTAGATCATGATGAAGTTTTCGAAGATGCTCTTCCCGTTTTATCTACCCTTTTGATTGTAAAAATGTGTGAGGATGAAAAAGCATCTATTCGCATTTTTAACGAAGAGCAATTCAGAGTCGCTTTGACGATTGACGATAAGTTGTATTGCTTTTATATCCCCCTTACTACATTTACTC
>JAGVJG010000114.1 GCA_020051235.1 Parachlamydiales bacterium
ATGGCCGGTGGGGGTGGTTTCGTAGGTGTCGGTATAGATGCGGCCATTATTGGTTGTAAAAACAGAGACTTTTTCACGAGGCTCGAAGCCTTCTCCATAAATGCGGAATTCGTTGCCTAAATGATCATTTCGTTCGACGACGAAGTAGTAGCCATCACGAACGATGGTGTTTGAGTTGGGGGTGATTCTTACATGAGATTCTTGAATGCCGTTTAAATAAATATCTATATATTCGCCTACGCCGTAACCATCTAATGCAAGATAGTAGGGGCTTGTTTCATCTCCTTCCACCTTCCATAGCTGACCGATTGAGTCCGCTTGCACCATTCCGAGCGAAGTCACTTTTCCGGAGGGAGGAATGCCCATTAAATTGTAATACTGGCCCTCTATAGGATCATGGGCAAAAAGGATGTATACATTCTGATTGGGGGTCGAAAACTCTTCGACCTTTGCATACTCCATGTCGATAGGAACCGATTGCGGCTTTGAGCAGCTAGCTAATAATAAGGCGCTAAGAATGAATCGTTTCATTGGAACCTCAAAAATAATTTTTTAACATAGCTGATCGGTCTTTAACTTTGCAAAAAATCTTGAATCACCATTATCTTTAATGGTCATGGGCAAAGAGTTAATGGGGCCATTTGCGCGCCTCACTTCAAAAAGAATTTTGGTATTGGGCGATCTGATGCTCGATGCTTATACTTATGGAAAAGTTAAGCGTATTTCCCCGGAAGCGCCCGTTCCTATTGTAAATATGACGCACGACGAAGAACTTCCCGGCGGCGCGGGTAACGTTGTATTAAATTTACGCTCTCTTGGTTGTGAAGTTGAACTTTGTGCAAGAGTTGGAAATGATGCTGCGAATGACACTTTGCGAAAATGTTTTGAAGAAGAAAACGTTTTATTTCACCCGCTCGTTGATGCAAATTATCGCACCCCCGTTAAACACCGTATCATTGCCGATAACCAGCAGTTGATTCGTATTGATCGCGAAGAGATCGTTCCTCTTTCGGAAGAGCTCGAAAAAAGCGCGTTAAAAATTATTGAATCCCGTCTCCCTGATATAGATGTTGTTGCCCTTTCTGATTATGGCAAAGGTTTTTTAACGTCTTCTTTCTGTAAATCTCTGATCAAACTAGCTAAAAAGTTTAATAAGCCCGTTATCGCCGATCCTAAAGGAATCGACTTTTCAAAATACGAAGGTGTTGATCTTTTAAAGCCTAATCGAAAAGAAGCCTATGAAGCGGCTCATTTATCACATTCTACACCGGTTGATGAAGTCGCAAACAGATTACTCGAAATTACAAAAGCTAAAGGTTTAATCATCACTTTAAGTGAAGAGGGGATTGCTCTTTATCAACCTCAAGGCAAAAAATTATTCCCTGTAAAAGCTAAAGAAGTAAAAGACGTAACGGGTGCGGGAGATACCGTTCTTGCCATGCTCGTTCATGCCTATGCTTCAAATCTTTCAATTGATGATGCCATAAAGCTTGCGAACGTTGCCGCTTCCATCGCTATTGAAGTGGTCGGTTGCGCCCGGATTACTTTACAAGATCTAGCTCGCCGCCTGCTTGAAATCGATGTTCACAATAAAGTATTTGAAGAAAGCCATCTCTTCGCTCTCTCCCATGCGCTAAAAGGAGAGTCATACGATATCATTGAGCTTCATCCTAATACCGCGCTTTCGCCCGAGCTTTATCAAGAACTTCAAAAATACCAATTGAAGCCTCTTATCGTGAATTTCAAAAGTTCACCCAACCCTTTACTTGTCGATCTGTTAGCTTCTCTTAGAGAAGTAAATTACATCTTGATCGGCGAGCCTCAAGGCCTATAATAAATTCTTCATATTTTTTTATTTGCGACTCTACATTATATTCTAACCTCAAACAAATGAGGTTTTATGTTTACAATAGCCGTAAATAGCGCTGATGTGAGATCAGTTGAGATTGGTTCTATGTCTGTACAAGTTAACTTTGCCACTACTGTAAAAGATTGTGAAATTGGTGATAGAAATTTTCACTGCACCGAAGCAGAAAAGAGTTTAAGAAGTCGCGTTGCTTTTCAAATGTTGCAAATTCCTGAGAATCTTAATCGGGCAACCGCTTGTTTGTTTAAAACGATAACTAGTGGAAGTAGACATTCAGTTCATTTCTGTGTTGACAACGAAGCGATGGCTGATTGTTTAAAAGATCCTGCTTTTATTAATAGTGGATTAGGCCATCCTCTTCAATTACACATTCAAGGTTTATTAGCATTCAACCTCATTAACCAAAGTCAAGCCATCCAAGCTAGAGATTATCTAATTAGCACCTTACCTAAGTGATTTTTCAATCCTTTCATTAAGACCGATGAGTCGCTCCTTCGGTTCGTTTGAAAAAACGAATCGAAGGTATTTTTCTGCTTGTTTTCCCCATCCATTCATAGGTGTGGCGGCAATTTTCCCCATTTTAAATAGTCTTTCTGAAGCTTGTTGGGGAGTAAACCCTAGCTTTTGCGTGTCTAATAAGAGAGACCAGCCTCCGTGCGGAGGAATTATGGGTAGGTTTTGCATTTCACTTATGAGAGTATTGCGTCTTTCTTCCCATATCTTAAGGGCATGATCAAGATCATTGTTTTCAAGACCGGCAGCTACCCCTTCCATGCTTATGCCTGTTTGGCAGACGACATTCGAAATGCTTACAAGACCGATATCATTCATTATTTGTTCAGGTGCAACGATCCAGCCTACTCGCCATCCAATCATTCTTAATTCTTTGGAAGCAGCTCCGACGGTAATCGTGCGTTCGCGCATGCCTTTGAATGAAGCTGGATGAATGACTTTTCTTCCGTCATAGAGGATTTTTTCCATAGCAGCATCATAAAGGAGCCATAAGTCATTTTCGATCGTAACATCGGTTACAACTTTCCATTCTTCTTCTGTTAAAATGTGGCCACTTGGCATGCCTGGACTGATAACGATTAATTTTGTTTTAGGAGTTACCGCTTTTTTGAAAGCTTCTAAATCAAGGCTCCATCCGGTAGCAGAAGGAATTAAATTAACAAAAATAGGGATGCCGCCCGAAAGATAAATACGATTGATAATGCCTGCATAGACAGGATCGGTGACAATCACTTCGTCTCCGGGCTCGATAAGAGCTAACAGACAATTCAATATACCGGACATGCCGCCTGCAGAAATGATGCATTCGGTTTTCCAATTATAATTCCCTTTACAAACTTCGTTTACTCGATTAGTAGCGGCTTGCCTTAGAGATTGCTGGCCTAAAAAGGGCAAATAGCTATTGTTTTCATCCCGATCGACCCCTTGCTGAGTTACCTTTAAGGCTAAAGCGGGCGGGGGAATATCGGTATCGAGGTTTTCGAGTCTTAAAATTTCGGGATCGTGCGCGTTATCGGCCGCATTTCCCATTTTATCGACCCCGATTCCGGGTATGTTTGCTAGTCTTGAAACTTTTGAATATTTAGGCATAAAGGTATTCTATACGAACTGTCTAATTTAATCAATGTGTAAAATTGAATAAAAATGACCTTTTAACTATTATTTCCGACATGAATGAATTAAAAGCGTTCGGACTTGTAAATGTCCATTATCCTCAAAATCTCCGTTCAATTGTCAAAAAGGCAATCGATTCATGGGAAGCTTTTTGTTCCCTATCCGAAGAAGATAAGCTTACCTTTTCTTTTTTAGAAGATAGTCATGGTGATGGGGCCGGATATGAATTGAAAGTCGAGAAGGGGAATAAGAAAGATCTTAAAGAAAACTTTCATGTGACGCTTTTTCAATACGAGCGCCTCTGCAACATTTCTAATACCCGTACATTTCCTTTTCTTCATTCTGCCAAAGATTTACTCGATCATATCGAACCTGTTGTCCTCGATTTTGCATCCCTTATCGAAAAAGAGTATGAGATTGAGGGTTTTGTTGAAGAAGTTAGAGTAAGCAAGCCCTACTGGATCCTAAGATATCTCCACTATTTTGGAGATCAAGAAGAAGGTAAAGAAATAGCCGCTCCTCATATTGATAAAGGGGGATTTACACTCCATCTTTATGAAAGTGACGAGGGACTTGAATACTACTGCATAAAAGAAAAAGTTTGGAAGCCGATGCCGGTTCATTCCGAACAAACGGTTATTATCCCTGCCGCTCAACTTCAATTCTTATCTAAAGGCAAACTTAAAGGTCTTTATCATCGCGTCATCGCTACCGATAAAACAGCCACAAAAGGTCGTTTCTCGATGGTTTGCTTTATTCCTTTTGAAAATGTCGCCAAATACGAAAAGAAGAAGCACGGCAATATGCAATCCCACGAACTCGGATTTAACTACGCCATCCCCCACGAAGACTTCGCCAAACTCTTTTAGGAACAACAAAACAGGATCACTTTCAGCTAAAGCTTCCAGTGATTTAGGATCAGCCCTATCGGGCTGGCAAGATCGGCCTACGGCCGGCAGGAGATTATTTTTTTAATACAAAGTGAGAGTGAAATTTCCTAATTTTTAAGAATAATGAATCTCTTTGCGTCTTTGCGCCTTTGCGTTTCATTTTTAAATGAATAAAAATGACTCTTC
>JAGVJG010000126.1 GCA_020051235.1 Parachlamydiales bacterium
CGCTTGCTGACGCAAGCTATCGCTCCGAGTGTGCCTACGCACTACCCATCGCGATTTATGACGATTTTTCCCGTCGCCATAAATGGCTCGGTGGCGCCCTGTAGGGGCGCTCAAGACCCGCCCTTGGAGGGCGGTTATACATAACTGAATTGATGCTCGCCTCCGGCGAGGGCGGCAGGCTACCTGCCGCAATGTGGCCGCCCTTCAAGGGCGGGTTAAAAGCGGAGCTTTAGCTCCGCCCCGAGGCCATTTATGGCGTAGCCAAAATCGCGTATGCGAGCGATGGGCGTGCTTTAGCACGTTCGAGCGAGAGCCCTTGGCGATATACGCGATTTGGGCACGTCAGAAATGGCCTTGGGGAGCGGGGGCGGAGCCCCGACAAGAACATTTGTTAGGAAAAAAGCTTTAGCTTTTTTTCTAACGACTCTCGAGTAATTTATTAAGAGCTTTATCCCATTCATTTTCTTTGAAGCCGACTAAACCAAATTCTTCTGCTATTAAAAAGGGTCTCTTGACCAACATTCCCTGCTTACTCAACAGGGAAAACAATTCTTTTTCGGAGAGGTTCTTCTTACTGAGTTCGAGCTCGCGGTAAAGCTGGCCCGAGGTGTTGAGGAGTTTCTTGATGTTGTTGTTTTGGAAGTAGAGCATGCGCTTTAACTCAGCCTCCGTTGGAGGCTGAGTGACAATATCTCGCTCAATATAGGTGATTTTTTTATCTTTGAGAAATATCTGCGCTTTCTGACAGGTCGAGCATTTTGGATAAATGTAGAGAATCATCCACGGAGCTTACCATGAACGGTTTAATTCTTTCCTTAAGGATCCGATCTAACTGAGGCGTAAAATCATGATTAGTGAAAATCTCATCGATAAATCGATTCCAGTGATTTTTCAAGTCAGGATTTTTGAGCGCTTTAAAAAATAGGCTCATCCACTTTTCAACTTTTTTTACATCTACCATATCGCTAGGCTTCGATTCACCAAAGTAGGCATAACTCATTAAGTTTTTAAATTTGGGATTGAATGTTGCAGCAAGTTCGATGAGGGCTAAAGCCGCTTCATTTTTCTGCTTTCTTACATCATAAGCAATGACTTTACGATGACCTAAAAATTGAAAGGGTGAAAGATCGCCAGTTGTAATAGTTTCATCCTCAGTAGCCTTAAGAACGGCTTCCATTTCTTTTGGCTCAAGGGACCGAAAGATAATAGTACAAGTATTACCCACCTTATCTGTATCGAATCTTTTTTTATCTTCTGTTAGGGTATTGCCTTTAAATTCATAAATTCGAATATGCGTAAAATTATTTTGCCAACAAGTTTCATGTATGGATTCTACGAGATATTCGGGCCTTTTTTGAGTACTTAAAACAACAATATTTTTTCCCTTTTCATTCGCAAGAAGGGCGTTTATAAAGCAGCAGAAATAAGGGTCTTGGCTAAAATATCCAATAAAAAGCTTTGAGGTTTTAGAAAATTCTAGAAGGGAGCTATTGGATAAATCCTGACCCAAAATAGTTTTAGAATAAGTAGGGTCCACTCCTTGCAAATAAGCAAGGCGAGCTAAAGAACTTGGATTGGTTTGAGGAGGGACGGAATTCGATAATTTAGATGGAAGAAGCACTCCTTTTTCATTAGGGCCTAATCCGAGTGTATATGTGGGCCCATCCACTGGAGCTGTAGATTCACCGACGCCATTTTCTCTAAGCTTAATAACCGAGGCACTTCTATTTCTGATTGCCGGCGGAAGAATTGAATCACCATAAGTCGGAAAAACGATAATTGTCTTGAATCGATTGATTTGACTAAGCGCTTCTTTCTCATCAAGCATTTGCCAATTTTCTCGAGCCTTGATGGCGTTTACATCAGCAAATTCCAAATCGGAAAACATCAAGCTTTCAAAGAGACCGAACGCAGGTTTTACAACTGTAAAAACGACTTCGGCTTGAGGGCGTAGTTTTTTTACGCGATCGTATATTTCATGCGCGCCATAAATATCGCCTTGTCCATTAAACTGAAACGCTGCAACTAAAATTGTATCACTAGAACCAGCTGGTTGCATAATTACACCAATAATTTATTAAATAAAAAGAAAATTATAATTATAATTTATTAAAAAGTAAATCTTTAAAAAATAGTTTACCTTATTTATTATTATTCAATGTCTCAATGTTGGGTGGCTGCGACGCTCGTTAAGTTCGAGAAGAATTAATCCAACTCTGAAAGTTCGTTTTACCGAGTCTAGGGGATCCGGAGGGAACTAGTGAACCTTTTTCAACTTTAACGCCAAAGTACGTTGCATCATTATCCGATACCACTTTATGCGTATCATTTTTAAGATCGAGATATTGTCGGACGATATCCGGAAATACAAATTTCTCGGGTCCCGCAATCTCAACTACCCCATTTTTGGGTTTATCTAAGATCACATCGATCAACAATGTGGCTACATCCTCTGCTGCAATGGGCTGAAAACTGACAGGAGGAAGATGCACTTCCCCGTTTTGAATGCTAGTTTGTGCGATTGCATCTAAAAACTCGAAGAATTGAGTGGCTCTTACTATAGTATAAGGTACTTTTGAAGATGTAATTAACTTCTCTTGCGCCCCTTTCGCATTGAAATACCCTTTTTTCAACCTATCTGTACCCACAACAGAAAGAGCTATATAGTGTTTAACGTCCTTCGTTTCTTGAAGTAAATTACTCGTGGCCTTTTCAAAAAAAACTAAAGCCGCCTCATTATCGAAGGAAGGCGAATTCGAAACATCAACAATAATTTCCGCACCCTTCAATGCCTCCTTCAACCCTTCACCTGTATAGGCATTTACTCCTTTAGATGGGGAAGCAATGACTAACTCATGATTAGATAATTTATACGCTAATTTTGAACCGATGAGGCCGGTTCCACCCACAATCACAATCTTCATAATTCGAAAATTAAATTGTTCAGATTTATCTTTAAACAAAAAAACCGAATGGAGAATCCATTCGGTTGATTGAAAGATAATTTATTTATGCTTTACAACTGATTGACGAAAAAACTTTGCAATCTCTTTTTTATCTACTCCGTCTTTAGCAATTCTAAGGATAAGATCTTGATAATCTTGCTCATCAATCAAAAATGAGTGTTCGTAATTTGAAGCAAAAAAGATCATGGCTACCATTGAAGCGGTTCGCTTATTTCCATCGACAAAAGGATGATTTTTGATCAAATAAAACAAATATGCGGCAGTTTTATCAAATACCGTTCGATATAGATCTTTTCCATTAAAACATGCTTTTGGCATCTCTAAAGAAGATTTGAGTAAACCCTCATTTAAGATACCTTTTCTGCCACCATATTCTTCAATTAATTGATCGTGAATTTCAATGACAGTATCAAAACTAATAAAAATTATCACAATTTGGCTAGATTTCTCATCAAAGTTTTATATTGCTTATTCAATCTATCAAAGTTTTTCTTAACCTTAGCTGTATTATTCTCTTCAACTGATTGAATAACCAAGCCCCCACTAGGATTAACTGAAATTTGAAAAAGAGCATTTTCTTGAATACCAGCGGCTTCTAATGTTGCTTTATTAACAACAATAGCGTGACTATTTCCATGTTTGACTAAACGTTTTAACATGATTTCCTCGTTATAACAATGTTATCACAAATATAAATGTCTGTCTAACAATCAAGAAATTTCTAAGAATCAACTATTTGAAACAAAAAAACCGAATGGGAAACCCATTCGGTTGATTTGCCGGCGACCGGGATCGAACCAGCACTTAGTTGCCTAAAGTAGATTTTGAGTCTACCGCGTCTACCATTCCGCCACGCCGGCGATGAGAAAGAGTTTAAGACGTTTGCGATTAATGGGCAAGCTTGGCAAATTGTTTTGCATGAATTGGATTTTATTTTTGATACCCCTTTATTTATCGGCTCTGAGTGTTTTGACCGAAGAGCAAGTAGCGCAATTTGAACAAGACGGCTTTTTGGTACTTCCCGGGTTTATTAATGAAGCCGATTGTGATACTTTAAAAGCTCATGTGGAAGAAATGGTGGAGAGCTTTGATCCAAGCGACATCACCGTTTTTGATACCGTTAACCATCCCCAAACGAGTCAATCTTATTTTTTAGAATCGGGCGGCAAGATCCATTATTTCTTCGAAGCCGGTGCTATCAAAGAAGGAAATTTGATCGTTCCGAAAGAAAGAGCCATTAATAAAATGGGACATGCGATGCATGATCTTGATCCCCTTTTCAATTCCTTTTCACGACAAGATAAAATCAAATGGCTTAGTGAAGATTTAGGCTATGGAGATGCACTCCTCATTCAATCGATGTATATCTTTAAGCAACCTTTCATTGGCGGAGAGGTCACTTGCCATCAAGACGGAACCTTTATCATTTCCGAGCCCGAACCTGCCCTAGGCTACTGGATTGCAATAGAAGATGCTAATTTAGGGAATGGCTGCCTATGGGCTATCCCTGGTGGCCATATTGACCCTTTAAAAATGCTCTTTCTTAGAGACGAAAAGGGCACTTCATTTGCCTATTTTGATAAAACCCCCTGGGATTTATCAAAAATGATCCCCTTAGAAGCTAAAAAAGGAACTCTGATTGTTTTGCATGGACGATCCCCTCACATGAGCTATACAAACAAATCAGCCAAATCACGCCACGCCTTTACCCTACACATCGTTAAAAAAGGTGCTACTTTCCCAGAGAATAATTGGTTACAAAGAGAAGAGCCTTTCAAAGGTTTTTAGAATTTTTAACCAGAGATATCTTTAAAAAGTATTAATGCTGTCTTAACAGACAAGTCTTATAATTATTATCTATTGATTTGTCTGTTAATGCCTTCAAATATTTGAGAGTAAAATGCGCTTAACCCTAAATAATTTCTTTTCACACTTAATTACTCATCCATGGGATGCTAAAACCAAAAGAGATATCGCTATCTCAAGTATTGCATCTGCCTCTTTAGGACTATTATCAGGCTTCTTAATCCATGCCATAAGCTTTGCGATTTCATTTTGCACAACAAAATCCAAAATAACCTCGGTTAACGGTTTTCCTACTCGTTTATCTCATTTAAAAACCTTAAATGCAGATTTAGGGGGCACAAGCCATCCAAAACTAGTGGAAGATATAAACGGAAAATTTGTGATGAAATCTTCGACTTCAAGTCGGCACCTGGTTTCAGAATATTTAGCTAATAAAGCCTATAAGTCATTAAAGGTACCGGTTCCTGAAGTCGCATTATACGTGAATGGAAAACTGTTTACTTCACCTATTGAAGACTTAAGTGCTTTCGACAATAAAAATGTCATTATGCTTTCTCGATATATTGAAGGGACACGTTTGGATCAAATAACATTCGATCAATCGCCTGACATATTTAAAAAGATTCAAAAGCATTTTATTGTGGACTGCTTACTTGGCAATTGGGATGCAGTTGGTTATGAACTTGATAATATCATAGTGGATAAAGAAGGTACGCCTTGGAGAATTGACAATGGAGCCTGTTTTGAATTCACTTCATCTGGAAAATTAAAAGCGGTTCCCTTTTCAACAGAAGTACGTGAACTGCATCTTCTAAGAAAAGAAAATAATTCTTTAAGCATTTCCCTTGGAACGGCTGCGGCAGTATATAAAACCCTCACACCTGATGATCTTTATAATACTCTGCAGGAAGTAAAAGCACTCCGAACTGAAATCAACCTTCCTGATACTTACTTAAAAACCGTACAGTCTCGGTTAGATTTTATAGATGCTAAAGTAAACAGACCTGTAAGAATTCTTACTCCCAAAGAGCTTGAAGAAAACAGGGCGTCTGTTGAAGTCATTACAGAGTTTTGGAAAGATCATGTAGATACTTTTCATTTAAACCACGGAACTTCCGCTCTATATTTTCACCATTTTAAAAAATATGGCTTAAGCTCTAACTATCCTCCACAGCTTGAAAGCGCGATTTTAAGAATAAGAACCGTTTGGAACAACCACCAAGACGTTATGAAAAAAACGCAATATTGGAGTGGATTTGAAAAACGTTATGAAGAATCTCGCCTCTACAAAGATACAATCGTTTCCTTTTCTATTTCTCGCACTCATGAATATACACATGGAGAAAGAAGATATGGAGGAGAATGGGTACGGGAATTGAAACAATTTTTAACAGAAGCTTCCGGACAATTAGATAAATTTAGCGATTCGGAAAAGGAAGTTCTTATTGATACTGAAGCTTTAATTCAAGCCATGGGATCACTCCCTGCAATGATTGTAAAACTTAAACCTCGTCACTTTTTAACTAATGGTTATCTAACGAGAAGTTTTCCAAGTTTAGAAGAATATATAGCCAATTTTGTAAACCATAAAGATTGGAAAGACCCCTTAAAGTTGCATCGATATCTATTAACCCAAGAACTTGAATTTCTTAACAAAAAGAAAGAGCGGATCTCGGGGGAATATGAATATGTTCTTCAAAACGAAGTCGCTCCTGAAGATCTTGAACTTGAAATCATTCGTTTAGACAGGTCAAAATTAACTATAATACCTTCTACAGACTATCCAAAACTTAAATTTGACGAACCCATTGAAATGTCCGCAGATGAAATAAGTAAGTTAGATATAAATAGCACAACTTATCTATCAACCTTACCCGAATATAGTGATTCTGTTTTGGAGTGCAAATATAGATATGACGAAAACTTGAAAAAATCGATATATACTGTCACAAGAAGAAAACCTACCCAAAAGGACATCGATTTATTAAATAAGCTAAACCAAAAGGAAGTGCTTCGTAAGAAGTGGCTTGAGACTTTTGGTTGCTCAGACTTAGATCTCGGCGTCATTCAAAGTTAGAAAAATAAGCCTTTTCTTGCTAAATATAGTCCTATGATGGGCATTTATTTTAAGGACCGAAAAGATGCCGGCCAAAAGCTAGGATCACTCTTAAAATCCTTTGAGGGTGCTTTAGTTTTAGGTCTTCCTAGAGGGGGCATCATCACAGCTAAAGAAATTGCCAATATAATTCACGGAAAACTCGATCTTTTAATTGTTAGAAAAGTCGGCCATCCTAATAACCCTGAATATGCAATTGGGGCCATCGATGAATCCGGAACCTTTATTGGAAATGACTACGAACTAGAAAACATCGATCCCAAATGGCTTGAGAACGCTAAAAAAGGGGAGCAAGAAGAAGCTAAAAGAAGACGGTTAGAATATAGCAATAAAAGTTCTCCCGATCTTAAAAACAAAGTTGTGATATTAGCCGATGATGGCATCGCGACCGGCCTCACTATTACTCTTGCTGCACAATTAGCTCGCAAACAAGGGGCGGCAAAAATTATAATTGCAGTTCCGGTTATTCCTGCTGAAGTCGCACATCGTTTAAGACAAATTGTCGACAATGTAGTAGCAATTGAAATTCCAAGCGAAAGTGAATTTCGAGGTGCAGTAGGAGCCTATTATGACGAATTTAACCCTGTTACAGATAACGAAGTAAAAGAAAGTTTAAAATCATGAGATTATCGTTTCAAACTATTGTACCCAAATCTAAATTCGAAAAAGTAACAGAGATTTTAATCAATTTTGAAGAAAGAGAGCTGCCGAGTTTAAACAGACTTCAAACAAGAATCACCCGCCTTTTTGCAACCTATCCCATCAAATTAAATTGGCTTAAAAGTACTGTAAACAATCAAGGTCAAATTGAAACAAGAATGTTTTGTTATGTCACTCAAAACACTCTTACCGGCTCCTATATTGACGTAGTACAATTTTTAACTGATGTGAGACCCACACTCGAAAGATATTTAAGAGGCGAACAATTAAGCCGTTCTTTAGATTAATTTATTTTTTGATTTTATTTCGATCTAAGAATTTAATCGTTTAGTATCTTAAAAAGTTGTTGTAGGCCTTATCCCAGGAATAGACCACTCTTTCATTTTTTTTACGATCAAAGCGTACTTGTATGGATAGATAGGGATAGGGGTGGCGATTATCGTGATTGCGACCCTCTTTTTTGCGGTAGAGTTTCACAAAGATTTCGTGATTCATCCACGGAGGAGTGATAACATCAGTATCGGTTTTTTCGTACCTTTTAAACTCGGTATACTTTTTATCATTTTTTACTAAGGGATCTTGCCCATAATAGGCTTGAATGATTTTTACAATCGACTCGGGCTTATCTTCAAACCCGAGAACGTAAAACGAAACTTCAGCTCCAATCGTGTGTTTGGTCATTTGAGCGGCGGTTGAGGCATCCAAATAGTTATTATGATCCGGGCAACGATGTCCGGAGGTAATAATCACCCTTTTTTTAGTTACCGATTGGATGTAGTTCAATAAATCGACAAGGACGGGGTAGACATTTTCTTTTCCATCAAAGAGAGGCAGGCTATGTTTATCGGCTCCCCCACAGTCGTAATAGGTTACATTTTCCCCATTAACGACTTCGGTTCTAGAAGGATTTAAACTTGAACCTTTACAGCGAAAGAATTCCTTCGTAATTTTTGGCAGACGCCCAACTTTTCCCTCTTCCCATGGGTAGGACTTTGTTTGAAGGGCGACTTGCTCGGGGATGGGAAATTGCCGGTCGGTAGATTGCCGGAAAATATACTCCCCATTGGGATAGGATGGGTCATTAAAGAAACCCAGAAAACTCAATAGAAAACTCGCAAACATCATCTATGCATGCTACACTATTACCATGCAAAGGGTCAAAAACTACGATTTATTTCTATTCGATTTTGATGGTCTTCTCGTAAATACCGAGGAGATGCACTTTCAAGCTTATCAAAATATGATGAAGCAAAACGGGTTTACTTTAGATTGGAACTTTAACCGTTATTGCCAAGCGGCTCATTATCATTCGACTTACTTAAAAGAACAGATCTACGAAGAGTATCCCGCCCTCTATGCTAAAGAACCTCAATGGGAAGTGCTTTATAAACAAAAGCAGAACGCTTTACTTGATCTCGTTGATAAAGGGGCGGCTCATCTCATGCCCGGCGCCGAAGCCCTATTAACTGAACTGCATAAGCAAAATATCAATCGCGCCGTTGTCACCCATTCTCCTCACACTCTAATCAATAAAATTCGCCAACAAAACCCCATCCTTGACACCATCCCAAACTGGATTACCCGCGAACAATACGATAAAGCAAAGCCTGATCCGGAATGTTACTTAAAAGCGGTATCTCTTCTTGCTAAACCGAAGGATCGCATTATCGGCTTTGAAGACTCCCCTAGAGGCCTAACGGCACTGATGGGCACTCATGCCGAACCTGTTCTCATCTGCACTGCCTCTTACCCTGAAATCCCGGATTTCATCCAAAAAGGTGCGAAGCACTATAAGTCTTTAGAAGCTTGGACTAAAGGTTGAGAACGGCATTTTTCACCTGCTAGATAAGTGACTAAGCAATTTCGCTTGAAGAAATCCTGAAATCGGAGCCTGCCCGAATCAATCGAAGAAAAGTGTATGGCTCGGGTTCCAGCATAAATAGGATTTGTAGGTAATTGTTTCGAAAACGTTTTTGCAAATCCAGGCTTCCCTTGATCATCGTTTGCACTACCCGCATAACAAGATTGCAATACAATAGGAATAGTGGGTGGGATTAATTTATATAAGGACTTCACCTCTTCTGCTTCCAGACTAGAATTCAAAAGTCCTACCTGAACCTTTTCTTGAACATTCTCATGAAACAAAATCCGATCCTTATCTCCATGTGCTTGAATCCAGAGCAAATGAATGTTTGCGATCGACTTTATAGTATTGATACAATCGTCAAGACCACAAACTTTTTTAAATACTAGCTGATAGGCAGGCTCAAGTTCACTTGGGAAATACTTTTCAATAGCTCCATTTGAATCGCAATTGGCTGACAGAACTAAAGCTACTGGCTTACCTTGGGGTTTATACTTTTCAAAATCATGAATCTGTTTTTGCGCGATTGCATGATAAAGATCGTTTTTAAACTGAGAACTTCGATAAAAAACAAACGCAAAAATCGCTGTAGCGAGTAAAGCTGTGCTACATACAACAATAAAGGGAATAACAAACACTTTTAAAGATATGGCAACGACCGACCCTGCTAAGAGTGCGCAAGAAAAGGACAAACCAAATTCAAAGCGAGAATGTTGAGACGCCCGTTTTTCCAACCAATGTTTTTTAAAAATAGGATCTATAGAATAATCGATTTTATTTATAGATTGATGGCAATAGTTACAAGAAACCATCTAAATATTTTAATAATAAAAATAAATTGGAGCAATATTAATGAACAGGGAATACAGAGCGTCGACTACATTTATTTCCACCTAAGTATGATTGAAGCACATCTGTGTAAAATTTAGTTTTAAAACTTAATCGACCCTTGCCGGATATTGTCGTGTAACTAAAGGGTTTTTCTGCTGAATAGATCGGATTTGTGGGTAAATAGCTTGATAAAGTTTTAGCAAACCCTGCACTTCCCTTAAATTCCTCTATTCCCGAACTGCAAGAATGTAGCACCAAAGGAATTGAAGCAGGAATGCTCTCTATTAATGAGAGAGCTTCCTTCAAATTCGACTTAGAAAGTTCTATTAATTTACCCTCTTGTTTATCTAATAATATCGCCTCTTCCCTCCCATGGGCTAATATCCAAATCAATTTAATATTAGGTAAGGAGCGTATTGTATTAACGCAATCATTTATGTCATGAATCCGTTTATAAACAAGCTGATAATCCGACTCTAATCGTGTTGGAAAATAGGATCTTAAAGCTCCATTATCATCCTCATTGGCTTCTAAAATCAACGCCACAGGCTTATCTTGAGGCTTGAAATTTTTTACGTCGTGTATGTGTTTATGAGTTAGGGATCGAGATAGATCATTTAGGAAAGTGGATGAACCAAATAAATTAAAATAAAGAGCAAATGGCACCATCACTATCAAACCAATTAGAGGAAATAGGAACGTAGAGGATACGAATATAAGGCAAAGAACTACAGCAACTGTCAATACCACACTTGCCGCTAACCAAACCTTAGGCAAAATCTCATTAAAAAGTCTTTCCTGTCTTTTGAATTTTTCATAATCAGGATGGGATTCCACCGTGAAATTACTTGTGGTTAAATGACAATGATTGCAGGAAATCATTCCTTAATTATAGCTTAGAGATATTAAGTCTTTGTAAACAAATGGTAAACTAATAGTTAACTTTATTAAGAAATAAACCATGTGCTGGGGCCGCTTGGCCTCCCTTTTTTCTGTCTTGGGTGTTAAATATGTCATCAATAGTACTGAGAGGAAGGTAGCCGCGGGCGATATCGATGGCCGTTCCGGTTAAGTTACGAGCCATTTTGTAGAGAAAGCCGTCAGCAATGTAGATAATAGTTAGCTTAGAGCCGTTTTGGATTAATTCAGATTTAATCATTTTACGTTTTGAATCGTGCGCGGCAACCCCTTTTTCATTTTCATTGGCAAAGCCTTTGAAGTCGTGTTCCCCTTCATATTTTTTTAGAGCATCTTTTAGCAGGTCGATATCGATTTTATAAGGCACCCACCAACTGTAAAGGCGATTGAAAGGATCATAGGTAAGATCAATGTGATAGTGATATTCTTTTGAAAGAGCGGAGTAGCGAGAATGAAAATCATCAGAGACTTCTTTTATTTCCATCAAGCGAATATCTTCTGGCAATAGGGCATTGACACTGTGTTGCAGTTTGGAAAGTTCTAAGGACTTATCAAAATGAAAATGCGCGGTTTGACCATGGGCATGAACACCTGCATCCGTTCTCCCCGCTCCGGTGATCATGATTTTTTCACGCAAAACTGTAGTGAAAGCATCTTGTAAAAGAGCCTGTATGCTTATCCCATTCAGCTGTACTTGCCAACCCGAAAATCGAGTGCCATCATAGGAAATCGTTAGTTTATAAGTGGCCAACTAACCCCTCCGCGATTTTGAGGTCTTCTGCAGAAGTGATTTTAAAATTGAAGGGCGAGCCCATCACGAGTTTGACCGGATGACCTAAAAGCTCCGCGATCGAAACATCATCGGTAACATCAATTCCCTTTTCATGAACGAGATCAAAGCCTTTTAAAAGGATATCTCTTCGAACCAACTGCGGTGTTTGTATTTCCCAAACTTGGGAGCGATCAAGTGTTTTAGTAACCATGCGGTTGATATCCGCTTCTTTAATGGTAAAAGGAACCGGACGAGCGAGCGTCGCCGCCACTCCTTTTTGGCCTTCTTCAATCAAACGATCAATCATCTCAGCATTAATAAAAGGGCGAGCGCCATCATGAACCAAAATCCAATCACCCGTCGTTTGTAACAACCCATTGTAAACCGAGTCTTGCCGTCTTTTTCCTGGAAGAGCCAATTTAGCACCGGGAAATTTGGAATGATATTGAGAATCGGCCACCACAACCAGCTCATCAAAACGCTTCAGCTGTTCGAAACTAAAATCGATGATCTCTTTATTTTTTAAAGTAAGGTATTGCTTGGGAATAGCGCTATTGATTCGGGATCCCACACCTCCCGACAACAAAATGACTGAAATCATGTATTCATCTCGATTAAGACGAGTTCGGGACGGGCATTCCATCTAAATGAAAAAGCCCCTGCAACCCCTCTAGACACATAAATGCTTTTATCGTTCTCTTCAAAAAGGCCCGTTTTATACTTAACATGTTCCATTAAAGTGAGGCGCTTCCAAATCCATGGCAAGTTAACTTGTCCGCCGTGGGTATGACCACATAAAATGAGATCGCCCGGCTCTTTTAACAGATGAGGGATAGTGTCTGGATTATGAGCGAGGACAATTCCGGGTAAATTCGGATCTATATTTTTAAAGGCTTTAACGGGTAAAAAACGGCCCGCAATATATTCTCCAAGACCTGTTATGTTTACACAATTTTCGACAATGCATGTTTCATTATTGAGTAGTTTGAAGGGAGTTTCTTTCAATAGAGCCATAAGCTCGTCATTCTCGGGAACGGCATTCGCTTTATCTGTAACTTTGCCACTTAGTTTAGTAGCTCTAAAAAGTCTTTCAAATCCCTTTTGGACATGGTTTTCGGCATGAGTTACATCATAATGTCCGTCAGGACTGATTGAAATGGGGGATGCATAGTCGTGATTTCCCAATACCGCGTAACATCCGAGGGGAGCGTCGAGTCGATTTAAAAATAATTTGAGGCGGATCGATTCAACGACTTTCGATTCACATAAGAAATCGCCCGTAAAGACGATGAGATCGGGTTTAAAATCGGCTATCCGTTTTTCCAATTTTTTCAAAAAGTGCGACGTGATTTGCGGATTCATATGGAGATCAGAAAATGCCGCGATTTTGAGGGGGCGACTTTTCTTACCCGTCGAGATTTTTAGACGCTTCACATCCAGTAAATTGGGTTCGATATATCGTGGCCAGATGCCCACCACACTCAGCAGACAGCCCGCATCAAATAAAATTTTACTTACCCTCATATAGCGAGTATAGCACCAGGCATCATTACTCCCAAGAAAACCTGTGCCCGTGCCCGCCTAAAGTGCCTATGCCCGATTCCCGCAATACGAAGAAAAGGGGGTTAACTTTGTGAGTTACGAATCGAAACTCATTAGATTTTTACTCGAGATTTGTCAAAAAATGCTGGCGCATTTTCCGACTTATACATTTGTCGGGGCTGCCGCCCCCGCTCCCCGGCCATTTCTGACGTGCCCAAATCGCGTATACCGCATAACGGGGCTCTCGCTCGAACGTGCCTAAAGCACGCCCGTCGCTCGCATCCGCAATTTTGGCTACGCCATAAATGGCTCGGTGGCGCCCTGTAGGGGCGCTCAAGACCCGCCCTTAGAGGGCGGTTTACATTTAGCTGAATTGATACTCGCCTTCGGCGAGGGCGGCAGGCCACCTGCCGCATGGAAACCCGCCTGCAGCTTCTCACTGCTCTCATTTTCTCTCTGTGGTCTCAGTGTGCTCTGTGGTGAAAAAAACGGAGACGTGGGTCATGTGCTCTGTGGCGAAAAAAATCGTGGACGGAATTAAATGAGGTTTTATTAACCTCCGCCGTAGCGGAGGTTAAAAGAAAATTAACGGTGGGAAAGAGCAGGTTCTTTGAGGTGTTTCGAAATCTTCGAAACCATCTTGAACATATCAATAGGCTGTGAACCAATAACTTCCGAAAGAGGACCATTTGGATTCACATTTCTCTTATTTTTCTTATCTTGAAGATTATTTTTCTTAATATAATCCCACAATTTTTTTGTCACTTCTGTGCGGGGCATTGGACCTTTGCCAACGATTTTCGCAAGCGCATCACTCACTTCGACCGGTTTCATGAACGCGGATGGCTTTTTCTTAGTAGCTGACATTTGAGCACTCCTGTATGTCAAGTTAACGATACCTTTTTAAGAAGAGTCCGATTAAGAGTCAAAAGATTTCGCTTAGGTCTTTGTTGAGGATCTAAAGGTTTTTTGCTATTTTAGGGTCATGGCAACCCCCTCTTTAATTGATTTTCGTTTAAATCTAGCTGAGGACTTGAAAATCGATTGGGAACAGGCTGACTCGCTCATTCCCTTTTATAAAGATTTAGAGAAAAACCCTCTGGTTAAAAGGTTTAAGGAAAGAACGCCTCCTTTTAATGGGTGGTTAAATACCCTCGATCTCAA
>JAGVJG010000142.1 GCA_020051235.1 Parachlamydiales bacterium
TTCTTCTAAAATTTGAGGGTAAGACTCATTACTTTTTCGGCCTACAATTGCATCAAAATAAAATATCTTCCACTTATATGAAGAACCATTATCGATAGTATTTAATAATTGGAATAAAGTTATTCCAGAATTATCTTGATTGAATATTCTTAACCCTTTCGTTTTCATTAATTTTTACTAATACTCCCAGTGATCAACAGGAACTGCTTTCACATCTCTGATTTTTGCCCCACCTGCTGGATTTTTTTTCCAATTATGTTGATGAGGACATAAATGGCTTTTAGGTCTTCCGTGGTCAGTAAAATCTATGTCTCGAATTGGTTCTCCATTATAACCAAATTCTCTGGCTAAGGGATATTTTCCTCTTCTGCTATTATGTCTTGCTAATTCAGTATGCGGCTCATTTGATTCGTGCAAGTAAACTCCATACTCAAACATTCGCAATCCTTTTGTAAAACATAAACATCAACCTATTTAATCAGTTCTTAAAAAAGTTTTTTGATTATATCGATATCTATTTCATTTGGCGAGCTAAAGTTCATATTTTTTAAAAATCATTTATGCAATAAAGTAATAAATTATGTAGCTCGGAAGAATTCTTCTGCAGGGATCGTTCGAAATACTTCAAATTTATCCAATATTTTTTTGTATAAATCTGCATCCTGTGTAAAAATTTGCCAATACTCTCCGTCGAATCTGAATATTCCAATGTAACAGTTTTTCAGGAGTTCAAAATCGCTTTCGTAAACTCTAATTTTATTTTCATTTTTGAAAGCAATGAAATCCATCCAGACAACCCAATCAATATAAGGCGCAATTTCTACCATTGTCTTCCATAAGATAGGACAGCAGGCGTTATACGGATTTGCTTTTTGCGCATAATTAACATATTTTGTGTTCTCAAAACGTCCGATTAACTCCATATTTTGAATAATCCAAAACAAATCAGATCCATTGTTAATTTCATTGATTATATCAATTAAATCTGCGGCATCTTTTGATTTTTTTTTAAATTTAATTAATAATACGGGTAAAAGTTTCATGTTTTAATTGATTTTAGGACAGTTCTTTACATAATCCCAAGTACTTAATGACTGAGCACCACCATAACTTTTAGAACCACCTGTTGGGTTTGGTTTATAAGGATGTTCATGAGGTACAAAGTGACCTGGTCTATTGGGTTGACCATGATCAGTAAAATGAATTTGTTTAACTAATTCTCCATCATCACCAAATTCTATTGCTTTAACATATTTTCCTTTTCCTCCTTCTCTTACTCCCAATATTGTGTGAGGATCTTTCGATTCAGGAGCCCAATTCCCGTGAACATCTAGCGGTAAAGGTCTATCCGGAGCATATACATCACTAAGGTTTTTTTGATCATTTTCATTATGGGTGATTTCATATTTTTGTTTCTTCTTTTTATCAGAATCGGTTTCTTTTGGCGAGTCTGCGATGTCAGTTTCTTGGAGTGTTTCGCTGTTGAGGACGCAGTTGCCGTGTTGGAAGAGGGAGCCGGCGATGTTGGTGCCGTACTTTTGGTCGATGGCTTTGATACCGCAATAGGTGGCGGTGGCGGCGGTAGCGGCCATGGCAGTGTAGAGGGTGGGTAGGGCGATGGCTGTGATGGAGACGCCGAGGTCGAAAGAAAAGAGGGCGAGAGGGATTACGAAGGCAAAGCGGCCGTCTTTATCGAGGTAGCGGTGAGGGTTGTTTTTAACGTAGCGGTAGAGGTTGTAGCTTTCATGGAAATCAAGGGGGTCTGGAGTGAGCCAGCGGCGCATCGTTGGGTGATAAGCGCGGTGGGTATAGAGGGTGAGGTGCTGTAGCTGACGTCGATTTGCAAATCTCCAGGGTGATAGTGTGTCGTTTAAATCTTCTTTAAAAGCGGTATAGTTGTATTGGGTGACGAGCTTGTTTGAGTCGATGAGTTGAACGATATTGTTTCGATTGTCTTGTTGAGTAAGGTAAGGCTTATTGTCAATTTCGATGGCGAAGGTCAGTTCACTCGAAGGTTCGGGGTGGACGATGCGAAGAGCGTGGAGACCGTTTTTGTAGGATGCGATTTCCTTTTCTCCGAAATAAAGCAGCTTCTGATCGTCAATTCCGATGCAACGATTTTGATAGTCATAGGTTAAATGATGGACGATATCATTTGTGGTCAGGGATTTTAGGCGGCCTAGGGCGTCATATTCGTATTGAGAAGCTCCATCATTAAGAAGCCGGCCGTTCAAATCATATTGGTAGGTGTTATGTCCGTCATTAATTAATTGATTGTGAGCGTTTATTTCTAGTTTATCGTTATTAAAAAGGAGGCAATTACCCAGTGAATCGTAGGAATAGTTTGTGTCGTCTTCCTGAATCAAGGCATCAAGAGAGTCGTAGGAATATGCATGACATGAAACGCCTATTCGAGTGGTATACATTTCAGTCAGTAGATTACCGTTTTTGTCATAAGGGCCGTAACTTGCATAGTAGTAAGGTGACGTAATCTCAATCAGTCGATTTAGAGCGTCATAACTATATTGAGTATTGCCTGCACGAACGAAGCGCCCTAATTTATCGTGTTGAATATCGTCTATTACGAGGTTATTTCTCTGAACTGAAACAAGGTGATAGGGATTGTAGCCATATTCTACGCAACTTAAATCAGGCAGATGAATTTTTGTAACTCGGTCATATTGATCGTAATCGTAGGTGACAGAGAGCCCTTCTAAGAAGTCTTCTTCAATCAATCGGCTATAAACATCGTAAACGGCTTTTTGATATAAGGAATTTACTTGATCGGTCGATTCAATCAGGTTGTTGTGATCATCATATTTAAATAGATAGTCGATGCTATCATCCGAGGATTTTTTTGAAATAACATTATCTTTACTGTCGTAAGTGTAATTGATAATGACGCCGTTCGGTTGGTAAAGCTTAGTTTTTCTTCCGATAAGGTCGTATTCGTAACGAGTGATTTTATTTCCTTCTTTCAGTGCAATTATACGTCCAACAGTGTCGTACTCTCTTGCGACAACAAAAGAGCGTGTTTTTTTCCCTTCTTCAATGACGAAAACTTCGGTTTTTATTAAATTCCCACTGTCATCGTATTCATATTGTTCACAAGAAAGCAGCACCTCATCCTTTAATAGTTCTTTTAATACAAGACGATCCCTTGCATCATAAGTAGTCTTCGTAAGCCTTTCGGAAGGCTCTTTTTTTAGAATATGGAGTACATTTTGATTTAAATGGTTTTTAAAAGCTCGATTGTAAATCCATTCTGTTTTTTTGCCTTCTTCGTCAATAACCGCTTTGATCGATTTGTCACTATTATAAAGAGTGACCTTGCGATTGAATGTTTCAGGGGCTACTTCTCTTGCAACCTCGATCTGATTTCCTTCCGCGTCGTAAGTGTATTTCTCGTAAGTTCCATCACCCCTTTGATAGGTAATCAATCGATCTAGCGGGTCGTATTCAAATTTTTCAACTCTATCGCCTTCTATTTGTGTAATTATACGTCCGAGATCATCTCTTTCGTAGTTAGTAATTTTATCCCCGATTTGAGTTTTATAAAGTCTACCGGCGCTATCATACGAGTAGCCTGTTACAAGTCCTGCAAGATCGGTGTGTGAAAGCAGCTTATCACTTTTGTAGACATATTCATCTCTGCTTAGCAGATTCCCTGATGAATCGAATGCTTCATTTTTTATTAATTGGCCTTTGGGATTATATTCGTGAACGGTGACTTTTCCATCTGCTCGAATGATTTTTTTAAGCAATCCCGATAAAGTATATTCCCGCGTTTCAAAGGTACCGTCAGGCTCTTCTGTCCGAATAGGGTGGCCATAGATATTGTACCGTATTTGAGTTTCAAATCCTCGCTCATCCCTACGAGAGATGACTTGGTTAAGGAGGTTATATTTAAGTTCAATTTTTGGGTTTGTTCCCTCTTTAGTTCTTGGGAAGATACTTTCAATTTCATTTCCAAAAAGATCGCGTCGAATCTTTGTCTCGTTTCCAAAAGTGTCGATTACTCCGATTTGGTTTCCTAGTGCATCGTAGTGGTAGCGGGTGATTCGAAGGGGCTCATCGGGCGCAATCACTTCTTCACAAATTAATTTATTGGTGGAGTTGTAGCTGTAATTGATAATTTTACCGCTAGATAAGCTCTCTTCACGGATTTTATTTCCATTAAAGTCATATTGGAACTGCTTTACGTACCCGCAAGGGTCGGTCTCTTCAATGAGACGATTTTGACTGTCATATTTTTTAGAGATAAAGGAAAGAAGCGCGCCTTTTGAATCGATTACCTTTGTAGATATCTTATTCCCTCTTTCATCGTAATCGTAAAAGGTTTGGGTTAGTAAAACATTTTGTTTAAGACTCGGATCCCAATAGTATTTTAACTCAGATTCGCACTTTCCGTATGAAGCTCCTGGCTTATTGACCGCTTTACATTGAAGGGTAATTCTTGATGTAACATTTGATAATTCATTGGGATTGAGTCCCGAGCCATCGTCTTCGATTGTTTCAGTGAGTTCTCCATTTAGATCGTACGATAGAAAATATCTCTTTTGAACGGCTCCGTTATATATCTCTAAGTCTTTTGTTTTAAGGTTGGTGCCGGGAAGATACTCATAACTTTTTACAATCCCTTCCGGAGTCGTTGTTTTAAGCAAAAGATTGAAGTCATCTTTGCTATATTCATATTTTAGGGTGTAATGATCGGTTTCATGCTCTTTGCGAACGGGGAATGTGTCTTTTTTTGTTCCCGTAATATTTCCCCAAACCGTTTCCGCAATAACGTTTCCTTTGTCGTCATATTCGTAAGTCTTTCTGTGATGGCATTCGCTTGTAGACTCAACCGATTTCGATTTTAAAAGTCCTTGGGAATTCCATTGAAAGCTGTCTCGACGAATAAGGGTGCGAGTCTCAGGATTTCGATATTCAATTTTTTTCACTCTTTCGTTGTCATCAAATATAAATATCGTTTGCTTTCCAAGGCAATCGGTAACGGAGGTATAGTTATCCCCATAGCTAAAAGTATGAGTTAGCAGTTTTTCATTGTTCGGACCTACTGTGTGAAAGAGAGAGGTAGTTCTTCTTTTATCATCAACCGCAACATCAACTTGAAATCCTTGCAACTTCGTTACAGTATGAACCGAAGGTCGATCATCATGTTTGATTTTTTGATATCCGTAAGCGGTATGTCCCAGTTGATTTGTAGAAACATACGATAATAGCTTGTGATCGTGATGGTTGTTTTTTATTTTATAAATGACTTGCTGCCCACAAGAGCTTCTTGCAACGTATCCATCGGGTAGGCTGCTAATAGAGATATCATTAAGTAGAGTCGAATGATCTCTATTATAAGTTTTGATTTTAGTTAGAAAGGGAACAGAGTCTTTTAAGCTATATTCATATTCAACAATGTTACCATTCGTTTTGATCTCTTCAGTTAATAGATAGGCTTCTTTAGCGGGAAGTCTTAAACGTTTCCTTGCCTCTTCAGTGAGAGTTATCCTAGAGCTATAAAATCGTTGAGATCCATCTTCGAGCTTAAGTTTCCATCCCCAATTTAATTCAGCTGACCGGGAAAATAGATCCGCTCCTGACTTTAAGCCTCCTCCATGGGTGTAGCCATTTTTTATTATCCTTGAATCGATATGAAAGGAACGCTTGAAATCATGGCTTTTATATTCTCCTTGATATGTTAAATATCCTCCCTCACGTTCCCCTATAAGAGCATAGGAGTGGCGAGCTCCTTTTTGATAATCGGAAGCAAAAATAGGATATTGAAGGCCAAATCCTAAACCTAGCGAGGGCTCGCTTTTACTTTGAGAGTCGTAAAGGCGAACTAATTTCAGTTGATCAATGGTATTTCCGACTAAATCGGTTTCCAGTTGAAAAAATGCCCCATTTGCAGCATTCACGCAACCCGCAACTATCGCTATGGGTTCACTTTCAGAAGAAAGGGAAACTTCACGTTTAGAAAGATCATCGATTTCATCCCCGTGTAAGAAAAAGAAAGCGAGAAGAATAAGGAATAAATAAAGTCTCATTGTTTGCTACCGCGTTAACTGAAAAAGCACGATAGCAAAAATAGTTTGTTTAAAAAAAGCTATTTGATTTTGTCGTCAAGTTCATTCAAACGTAGAATACAAACTGTCAGGCAGCTGCCTTTTCGAAGCTTTAAGGATAAACAACAACAATTAAACACAAAGGCACAAAGACACGAAGAGTTGACTCTGTTCATTTTTAATGAACTTACCAATCTCTTTGCGCCTTTGCGTCTTTGCGTTTCATTTTTTATTATGAATAAACAAACTCTTTGTGTCTTTGTGACTTTGTGTTTCATTTTTATTAAACGCAAAGACGCAAAGACGCAAAGAGAGAAATGTAATCATTAAAATCCTGCCGGCCCGTAGGGCCGATCCTGGCCGCCGATAGGCGGATCCTACATAACTTTAAGCAAAGCTTAAGGTTATCCTGTTTTGTAGCTATTTGATTTTGTCGTCGAGTTCGGACCAGCGCAGAATCGCTTTCTCGAGCTCTTCTTCTTTATGGGCGAGCTCTGTTGCAAAGTCGGACAGTTCTTGTGTTAGTAATGTTTCAGAAATTTGTTGGTGTAGTGTAAGAATTTGTGCTTCCAGCTCAGGGATTTTTTTGGAGAGCTCGTCGTACTCGAACTTGTCTTTATAGGACACTTTAAGGGGGGCGGAGGTTTTGGCTTGAGCTTTGGGGGCTTCTTGGGTAGGTTTTGGGGACGCTTTTTTCATGCGCTCGTATTGATGGAGGTCTTCGCAATAGTAAGTTTCAATGTCGAGGGCGATCAGGCGATCGCACGTTCTTTCCATGAGGGTACGGTCGTGGGTGATGAGAACGACGGCGCCTGGGAAGGTTTCAAGGCTTTCCTCAAGCACTTCAAGCGTTTCGATATCGAGGTCGTTTGTAGGCTCGTCAAGGAAGAGGATGTCGGCAGGCTCAAGCATGAGTTTTGCGATAGTGAGTCGGGCTCTTTCTCCTCCTGAAAGGTGAGAGAGGGGAAGGTTCATTTGCTCGGCAAGAAAGAAAAACTTTTTACCCCATGAGTTTACATGCATGGTGCGACCTTGGAAGGTAACCATATCGGAATTAGGAGAGAGGGCTTCTTTTACGGTAAGGTGTAAGGGAAGTCGCATTCTATTTTGATCAAAGTAAACAATTTTTAGGCCGTCGATCATTTTAATGGTGCCGGTATCGGATTCAACTTCACCAGCGAGGATTTTAAGAAGAGTGGATTTTCCCGAGCCGTTAGGTCCCACAAGACCTAGTTTAAGGCCCGGCGTGAGTAGGACATCCAGTTTGTCAAAAAGCTTTTTGCCTTGAAAGGTTTTGCTAATGTTTTTCGCATTAAGGAGCTTTCGGGTATCGCGATCGGAAGAAGTAAATTCGATTTGCAGCTTTTTTTGTTTGGTACGTCGTTTTAATAAATGGAGTTCTTCGATTAATCGATCTGCAGAATCAATACGAGATTTAGCTTTGGTGGTTCTGGCTTGAGGGGTTGTTCTTAACCATGCTTCTTCTCTTCTAACTTTTGAAGCAAGACCGGTTTGATAATCTTTGAGTTGTTCTAAGATCATTTCTTTTCGGGTTTGGAACGTCTCAAAATCCCCCTCAACGGCATAGATGCCATCTGGATAAAAAGAGTTTAGCTCAAGTACGTTTGTCGCAATTTCTTGTAAAAAGTGTCGATCGTGACTCGTGAATAAAAGGGTGCGACGTTGCTTTTTTAACCATTTCTCAAGCCATTCAATCGTTTCAATATCTAAGTGGTTCGTAGGCTCATCTAAAATGAGTAGATCGGGTTCGTGCAAAATGGCGAGGGCAAGATCCAGCCTTTTTTGCCAGCCACCGGAGAGAGAATTTGCCGGTTGATCGGGCAGATTAAATTGACTGATGAGTGTGTCGGCTCTTACTTCACTCGCTCCCATATCGAGCATAATTTGCTTAGGCGTTTGTTCATCAAAGGAAGAGTGCTGCGGAACAAAGCCGACTTTTAGATCTTTTCGAGCCACAATTTGGCCTTCATCAGGCATTTCGTGACGAGCGATAATTTTTAAAAGCGTCGATTTGCCTGCTCCATTGGGTCCGACCAAAGCCACGCGACTAAAGGCAGGGATTGAAAAGGATAGGAGAGTAAATAGATCTTTCGATCCATACGATTTGGATAAATTTTGTCCGGTGATTAGGGGAGCTGACATTCATTTTATTATACAGTCTTGGATAAAAAATGACGAGATTCTTACACTAAATGACTATGAAAGGACTTCTGCTCGTCAATTTAGGAACCCCACTCTCTCCCTCTAAGTGGGACGTTTTCAAATATCTATTAGAGTTTTTAACGGACGGAAGGGTCATTGATATTCCCTGGTTTAAGAGACAATTATTAGTTAGAGGGGTCATCGTTCCTTCTCGCTTTCGGGAATCTTCCAACAACTATAAAGCGATCTGGAGTGAAAAAGGCTCTCCATTACTCTTTCACTCACAAAATTTAGCTGGAAAAGTTCAAAAAGAGTTAGGAAATGTAAAAGTAGAACTTGCCATGCGATATCAAGTTCCTTCTATTGAAACGGCTTTAAATCGATTAAAAGGGGTGCAGGAATTAGTCATTCTTCCTTTGTTTCCTCAATATGCATCGGCTACTACCGGATCTATTCATCAAAAGGTGATGGACATCGTTTCTAAGTGGGATTTTGTTCCTTCGCTTTCTTTAATCAATAACTTTCACGATCATCCTCTTTTTATTAGGGCTTTTAAAGAGGTTGCCGCTCCCTTTCAATTAGACAACTACGATGAGGTTCTATTTAGTTTTCATGGCCTTCCTTTAAGACAATTACAAAAAAATTCTAGCCATTGTAATTCCTTGAAGTGCTGTTCGATTAAAATTGATAAAAATCGGGCCTGTTATGGGGCTCAGTGTTATGAAACGGCGCGTTTGATTGCAAAAGAATTAGGATTAAAATCCTATCAGGTTACTTTTCAATCCAGACTGGGCAAAGAACCTTGGAAAGAGCCATTTACCCTTGATGTGATCAAATCGTGTGCGAGGGAGGGTAAAAAGAAGTTACTCGTATTCAGCCCCGCCTTTGTTGCCGATTGTCTTGAGACCGTTCATGAAATTGGCGTTGAATATGCCCATGAATTTAAGAAAGCTGGGGGAGAAAAGCTCGATTTAGTGCCTTCGCTAAACGATTCAAGCGAGTTTGTTGGTTTGTTGGTTGCCTTGTTTAATCAAAAACTTAGTCAATAAGTGATTTTGATCATTCATGATTTGGGAAAATTTGATATCGGCCGCTTCTATTGGAGCCCCCATTCCCACTAAAAAAGCCGCTACAAAAGGGGAGTGAAGATTGTAAAAATGGGCCGATTTTCCTAAAGGGCCTATGGCACATGGATTTGCTCCTAATGATCGAAGAGAGAACATTCGTTTTTGATTGTTTTCTCGTACGGCCATAAAAAAGAGCGCATTTAAATGGTCTTGATTGGGAATGTTTTTATCAGGACGTTTGATTGTATCGGGCCAATAAATCTCTAAACGTCTTTTTTGATCTATTGTAAAGGAAACAGCAGAGCCAAAAATCGATTGGATTGATTGCAGGGCAATGTCGATAGAGGTAATATCGATCGATAAGCTTAAAGGTACTTTCAAGTTTGCTTTATCGTTAAGATAGGCGGCTTGCCTGATTACATGATTGGCTAAGGTTAAGCCTTCACAAATTCGAACACATTTAATATGCAGACGAAATTGACCCGAAAATTCATGCTTTGATACGACGGGTTGAGCAAATTTTGCAGCAATATCAAAAGTAATCACTTAAAAATCCATTATTTCAGCCATATTTTGAGGTGTGACCCCAAAATTATCTTCTATCTTATCGTTCGCTCCATGATCCAACAATACATTGTAAATATGTGCTGAGTATAAATTGAAGAAAATAGGAGTTCTTCCAAATGGGCCTCTAGCATTTGCATCAACTAATTTTGCCGCTTCATTTATTTTTGTTTCATTCTGTAAGGCTACTGCTATACATAAATTGGCTGTAGCGGTATCGGGATGATCAGTAAGGTCAGGAAATTTTGAACACCAAAAAACATTAATAGTGCCATTTTCATTTGAACTGAAGTAGTTTTGTTTTCCATGTAAACTTTGAATAGCGATTAAAGCAATATTCAGGAGTAAAGGGTCCAAATTAAAGCCGGCAGGAAGGGTTAGTCCCGCAATTTTTCCAACTTTTAAAGAGGAAACCTCTTTAATAATGAAGTTTGCAATTCTTAAACCTTCGCATATTAATAAAGCTCTTTTGTGGATACAAAGCTGAATGCGTTGACCTTTCGTATTCCAGTTATCTAAGAAGGGGGCGCGTATAGCTGCTTCGGTTGCTTTTGTCGCAATATCAAATGTAATCATGGCGGGGAATTATAATTAAGTCGAAGTAATGTGTAAAGTTTTAAGCCAAACAATTAAATGCCTTCCTTATTCCATCTTATCTCACGATGCATTCCCTCTACAAATTTCTCTGAAGACAATCCAAATTGATCTGTGTGGCTGGCAGCGCCCATTGAAACCAATAATCTATGAGTAAGGGGACAATGCAAATTAAAAAATAGGGGGGTTCTTCCAAAGGGACCGGGATAATTCATGTTTGCATATTTTGCAGCCTGCAAGATTTTCTCTTTATCTCCTGTTGATACAGCAATGCATAACGCAGCAATTTGACAGTCTGTATTTTCTAGTTTGGGTATGGAGCTCATAAATACATTAAAACTTCCGCTATCGTTTTTGCTGAAATAACTTTCCTTACCATATAGGTTTTGAATGGCAAATAAGGCTATTTTTAAGGGTATGGGATCTAAACAATAATCGGTGGGGAAAGTAAAATTAAATATAGTTTTTTTATCAAGAAATACAACGCATCTAAGAATATAGTTACCAATTCGAAGTCCCTCACAAATATGCAAAGCCATTGTGTGAATGCATAATTGACTGACCGGATCGTTATAAGTGCAATGGGTTGCAATCTGACGTTTCGTCACTTGTTCTGCTGCCTTAGTGGCTATATCAAATGTAATCATGGCGCGAAATTATAGTTAGGCAGACGAAATGTGTAAAGATTATAAGCCGAACATTCCGCTTCCGGCAGGGCGTGCAGACATACCGGCTGCTTGTGGAACTTCGCCCTTTTCAATCGCTTGCTTCCAAGCGGTTGCTCTTTCAGAAAAAGGAGTGAATACGTCAGCGATTTTTACACCCGTTAGATCTTTAAGGGGGAGTAGTTCCATAAGAACTAAGTTTTCATTTTTATCGGAATAGCAAAAAGTTCCATTTCGAGGATGAGGGGTGTTGTTATGACGAAGGGCTTCTTTAAATACGATTTCTCGATAACGACCTCTAGGAATAAATCCGAGGTTTGAAGCAATCACAAAGTATTCTTGGGATTTATCAAATTCAAGCTGAATTTTCGCGCCATTTTCGGGAAGTTTTATTAAGCAAGAATTATTGCTGTCTGATTTTAGCGAGGGGATATCAAGCTCAGTGCTTAATTCATTCAGTAAGCTGTCAAAAAGATCCATTACCATGGCTTACTCCTCCTCCTCTTTCAGGCTCTTAATAGTATCCGAAACGTTTTCTTCTTCTTGTTCTTCCTCTTCTTGATCTTCTCCTTCCTCATTTTCCTCTTCTTGATCAAGTTCGTCTTCTAAATCTTCCAAGGCTTCAAGAATGGCCAGATATAAATCATCACGGTGCTGCAGCGATCTAAAGATTTGGTTCAAGGCGACTTCACGAACCGCATCTCTAAATTGGCTAAGGGCTATAATTTTAGCCATTAACCATCTTTGCAACCCAAGTCTTACCGCTCTTTCTTTTACTTTGTCTGAAGAAGGATAACGTTCCGCGACAAGCCCCATGAATTGTTTAGATAGAGTTTCAAAGTTTAGCTCTTGGGGTACATCGATTCCGTTGCGGCTAAACATCGAGTTAACAAGACGCATTCTTCCTCTGAAGAATCGATAAATACCTAATATGGCTTGTAGCGATCTTGATTCACTGATTAAGCGATGCAACATCCCTTGTTCAATAGACGGACCTTTCGATTTAAGATCCGCACCCAAAGAGTGGAGTAAAAAGTCTGTGACTTTTTTGAGGTCTTTGAATGCGTATTTTTGAGAGAGTTCTTCGAAAAGGGTAGTCGAGTCCCGAGGGTTCCCTGTGATATCTCGATAAAGGTCTCTGAGTTGAGTAGGGCTTCCAAGTCCTTTTTCGGATGCGGCACGGGCTTGTGCGCCGATGTTTCTGCCGGCGGTGATGTCTCGTCCTCTTTGTTCATTGAGTTCATCTCTTGCAGCTTTGACTTGAAGATAGAGGTCACCTTCCGTTGTCTCAAGTAAGAATTCCAGCGCTTCATCGGCAAGTGAGGGATCGGAATAGAACTCTGCTAATTTTTTTAAGATTTCTTCTTTTGTATCGCCCGGTTTTATGTATTTACGAAGAAGAACAAGGACGGACGATTTTAATTCGGGGTTTCTTCGTTGGAATTGGTCTGCCTGATCTTTAATTTGTTCGATAGGCATCATTCGTTCGGCTTTATCACCCGATTGAAGCATTTTTTGAATACGAGTTTTAGGCGACTCCACCTTTTTTTGACGAGTAGCTGCCGCCCTGCCGAAGGGATTGACTGCTTGCTCGAGCTGGGATTTAAGGCTGTCTGCTGAAGATTCTTGTTCTGCCCTAAGCTCTAGCCGCTCTTCCGCTCCTGTCTCTTGCATCGCTTGAATGATGCGTTGAGACATCGGATCTTTTGCGCCAGTAGAAATGTCTGCCATAGCGCTAATTTACCCATGGTTAATTATGAAATTTGAATTCTTCCCAAAGGTTGAATTCTAATTTCGGGGACCACCTCTTGGTATGAAACCACCGAGATGTCCACAAATTCCATTTCGATTAACTTACGAACAAATCGTCGTACGTCGATCGCGGTTAAGATTACTGGAGGTTGGCCGCCGGGAGGAGGAGGAGCAACAGTGTTTCGGACCGCTTGTAGGATAAGTTGCACGGAATCGGGGTCGAGAGCGAGATAAGATCCTGCGGAAGTTTGCTTAATGGCACCTCTCACTAAATCTTCAATTTCAGGATCTAATATATAAACCGATAATACGGTCTGACCCTGAGAGTATTTATAGCTAATATATCGTTTAAGAGATGAGCGCACGTATTCTGTTAATAATACGGTATCTTTTTCTGTTTGTGCCCATTCACTTAAGGCTTCTAGTATCGTTCTTAAGTCTTTGATTGAAACTTGTTCTTGAATCAGACGTTTAAAGATATCGGTCATCTTCTGTAGAGGTATTAAACGAGTGACTTCTTTAACAAGGTCAGGGAACGATTTTTCAACGAATTCGATCATCGATTTAACTTCTTGAATACCGACAAACTCGTTTGCATAGTGTCTAAAGAAGTACGAAAGGTGAAGAATGATGACTTCAAGGTTGTTCCAATATTTAATACCCGCCTTTTCAAGAAGCTCGCGGAATTTTGCATCCACCCAAATGGAGGGCATTCCAAGAGAGTTTTTATAAGATGTATAAGGGAGGTTGTATCGTTTGAGGTTTTCTTCCGACTCGTTTGTCAAAAGCATGTTCTCAAGAATTTTACCGCGTACGATAGGAACTTCGTTTAAGTGAATCGAATATTCATCGTTATCTAAAATAGGGGAATCGGTTCTTACGTGAACACCCGGAAATCTAACACCCAAATCGGCATAAAGCGCCTGTCTCATTTTAGGGATCATTTGATCGATGAAGCCTTGACCTTTGGGCTGTCTTTGAATTTCCTGTGAAATTCCTCTACCTGCTTCAAGAACAACGGGCAGAGTCAGAGCATAGCTATCTATACCCCCGCCTGAAATAACTTTATGTCCTTTGATCCCCGTGTCGACCGACTCGGATGAGCTTGCTGAAGAAATTGTTCCGCCACCGGCTGAAGCTGCAGGGCTTTCGTTTGACCACAAAGCGTATCCGATTAACCCGAGTACAGATGCTAAAATTAAGAAGGGGGGAGTGGGGAATCCCGGAACAAGACCCAAACCCATTAAGAAGGCCGCCGCAATCATTAAGGCTTTAGGTTGTTTTAAAATCTGGCCTGAAATTTCAGCCCCTAAGTTGGTATCACCTTTATCACTGGTCACCCTTGTAGTTACGATACCGGCAGTGATCGAAATCAAGAGGGCAGGAATTTGGGAAACAAGACCATCACCAATGGATAATAAGGCATACGTTCTAGCTGAATCGCCGGCTGTCATTCCATTCATTGACATCCCGATGATAATACCGCCGACAACGTTAATTAAAGTAATAACAATACCTGCGATTGCATCCCCTTTAACGAATTTCATCGCACCGTCCATCGCACCATACAGTTGCGATTCTTTGGAGATCGCAAGACGTTTTTCTCTCGCTTGGTTGGAGTCGATAATACCGGCTCTTAAGTCGGCGTCGATACTCATCTGTTTACCGGGCATCGCATCCAATGTAAATCTCGCTGCAACTTCGGCAACCCGCTCAGCCCCTTTTGTAATAACGATAAAGTTAACAAGGGTAATGATTAAGAAGATAACACCCCCGACAACGAAGTTACCTCCTACGACGAACTCACCGAACTGCTGAATGATATCCCCGGCATAAGCGTTTAACAAAATCTGTCTAGTAGAGGCAATGTTAATCCCTAATCGGTAAAGGGTGGTGATTAACAGAAGGGAAGGGAAGATCGATAAGTTAACTGCCGAAGGGATGTATAACGATACCATTAACAAGGCGACGGAAATGGCGAGGTTAAGTGCAATCAGATAGTCGATAATATGAGGGTTTAAAGGCAAAATGATCATGGCTAAAATCATGATCACGAGCAGGGCGAGCGCAAGGTCTGAGGAACGGGAAATATTTTGTAGGGAACGTTCGCCACCCAGACGAGCGGTAATCCCGTCTAATATGCGCCTTATGGCCGATAGCATGTTAAAACCTCATAAATTTTCGAGTTCTGGTTGATATTGGTATTCAAGTTCTGTGCCAAGTTTTTGTACCCATCGGATAAGGGCAGCAACATGGGGATAGGTGTCTTGGGGAACATATTCCCATACTTCACCATTTTCCCATAGAGTATGGGCGAGAGGAATATTGCGTACAGTGGGAATGCCGTTTTCTTCAGCTAACTTAATCATTTGCAAAGCGAGATGATCTTGACCCATTGCAACGATATACGGGGCTGCATCCATATCGGGCCTGTAGCCGATAGCAATTGCAATGTGTTTAGGGTTAGTGACAACAGCTTGCGCACGTTTGATCGTGCCGGAAGGACCTTCTTGGAAAGCGATCTCTTGGGCCAACTGTTTACGTTTCCCTTTAATGTGTGGATCACCTTCGGTATTTTTATATTCTTGTTTAACTTCGAATTTTTCCATCTTCATTTCTTTGCCGAAATCGTATTTCTGATAAGCAAAGTCAAGAACGGCGACGGCAAGAAAGAATAAACCGACTTTAATAATCACTTCCATTGTAAATGCATTGAATACTAATAGCGCGGACGCCATCGGCATTTTTGCGGTCTGAATCAAGACAGGAATCGAGTTATACATAACATCATAAATGATGTAGGCGGCGATTGAAATCTTGATGATGGATTTAATCAGTTCAACAAGCGTTTTTAATTTAAATTTGGCTTTAAGGTTTTGTATAGGGTCGAATTTTTTCGGATCGAATTTAAAGACTTCTACGGCAAATACAGGACCCACAACTAGAAAGGTAATTAAAACACCGACAACAGAAACGATCACCATAATAGGCATGGAAGCTAAAAAAATCACTTTAAACGATTCGAGAAACATCGCTTGAATAACTTGTTCTAAATCACCGTCGGTAATTTTTTGAAAAATCGAAACCAAAAAATCACCCATATAGTGATAAAGATAATTTGCCATTCCGAGTGTTACGGCAATCGATACGATAAAAGTGAAAGCGGAAGGTAGGTCCTGACTCTTCGCTACTTGTCCCTTTTTACGCGCATCCCGTAACTTTTTCGGCGTCGCTTTTTCGGTTTTTTCGCCCATTTATATGCCCTATACCTCTAAATACAATTATATTCCTCTTCGAAGGGAGGGTCAATGAAGAAGTACTATACTTTCCCTAAGGAATTTTATATAATCTTTACAATCGCCTTGGGATATTTTCTTAAGGTTAAATAACTTATACTTTACCCCTATTATGACTAGTTTATCTTGTGGAATCGTAGGCCTGCCCAACGTTGGCAAATCAACCTTATTTAATGCGCTAACAGCCAGTAAAGCGGAAGCGGCTAATTATCCGTTTTGCACCATTGAGCCAAACGTTGGAATCGTTACAGTAGCGGATCCTAGGCTTCAAGTTCTTTCAAATCAGTCGGGTAGCAAAAAAATCGTAAACGCTTTAATGGAATTTGTCGATATCGCAGGTCTTGTAAAAGGTGCGTCGACAGGAGAGGGACTCGGTAATAAGTTTTTAGCCAATATTCGAGAAAATAATGCCATTGTAATGGTAGTTAGGTGCTTTAAAGATCCAAATGTTATTCACGTGGCAGGGGATGTTGACCCCATTCAAGATATTGAAGTTATCAATATTGAACTTCAGCTAGCCGATCTTCAAATGGTAGAAGGCGTTATTCCTCGTCTAGAAAAACAAATGAAAGGAAAGCCCGAAGCCGGACTTACAATTGCTACACTAAAGAAAATTCAAGATCATCTTAATCAATCGAAATCGGTTCGTACCTTGCCTCTTACTAAAGAAGAGGAAGAGTCGATTAAAGGTTATAATTTTATCACCAAGAAAAAAGTCCTGTACGTCATGAATGTGGCGGATAGCGATTTACCTCTCATGGAGAACGAATATACCAAGCTTGTTACAGCTTATGCAGAAAAAGAAGGTAACAAAGCGATTCCGATTTGCGCGAAACTCGAAGCAGAGATTTCTCAGTTAGAGCCGGAAGATCGAAAGGCATTCTTAAATGATATGGGTCTTGAAATGTCGGGTCTTGATCGTTTAATTAAAGCGTCCTTTGAGATGCTTGGTCTTATTACCTTTATTACGACCGGTGAGATTGAAACGCGAGCTTGGACCATTACCAATGGAATGAATGCTCAAGAAGCAGCCGGAAAGATTCATACCGATATCCAAAAGGGTTTCATTCGTGCAGAAGTGGTGACTTTTGATGATATGGTAAAGTATGAAGGTCGTGCTCGAGCTCGTGAAGCTGGAAAAGTTAGATCAGAAGGGAAAGAATATATCGTTCATGATGGCGATGTGATTCTTTTTATGCACAATGGATAAAGAATTATTTGTTACCTGCAGCGCGGGACTAGATGTTCATTTAACAGAAGAGCTAAAAGAGCTTGGTTTTAATAATATTGAACCGGGATTTAGAGGGCTATATGTTCCATATAAGAATATCGAAGACATTTTCAAGATAAACTATCTTTCTCGTATTGCCTCTCGCGTGCTGCTTCCTATTTATGAATTTAAAATTCAAAACGCAAAATCCGTATATGATGAATCCCTCAATTTTGAATGGGAAAAATACTTAAATCATAGACTCACTTTTGCAATCGACTACAGTGTAGATAGCTCCCATTTTAATAATAGTCTTTACGCCGCTCAACTTTTAAAAGATGCTCTTTGCGATAGGCTTAGAAGTGTTTTTAAAGAAAGGCCTGATGTAAGCGTAAAATCACCCGATGTGCAGATCCATCTTTTTATTAAGGGCAATAAAGCAACGGTCAGTATTGACACCTCTCTTGAGCCTTTGCATAAAAGGGGCTATCGGGAAGAGGGAGGAATTGCTCCTTTACAAGAAAACTTAGCGGCTGCTCTTTTGCGAATCGCAAAATATAATAAAGATGAAATATTGACAGATCCTTGCTGCGGTTCCGCTACCTTTTTAATTGAAGCGGCAATGATTGCAAGCAACACTCCTCCTGGATATTTAAGGAAACAGTGGGGATTTATGAGACTTCCCGATTTTATTCCTGAAAAATGGATTGCTTTTAAGGAAAAATGCGATCAGGCCATTACCGATATTCCCGATAATCACCTTTTCGGAATCGATATCAATCGAACCCGAGTCCTTGAAGCAAGAGGTAATGTTCGAAAAGCCGGTTTTCAAAAGAAAATTGATGTAACCATCGTTGATTTCA
>JAGVJG010000049.1 GCA_020051235.1 Parachlamydiales bacterium
ATGGCCGGGGTGCAGGGGCGGCAGCCCCGACAAGTGTATGGGTCGGAAAATGCGTCAGCATTTTTTGACAACTCTCGAGTAAAAAATCTTAGGAATAATTAGACGACTAGCCTTTAGCCTTCAAAAGTCTTTCACGAATAGTTTTATATAAACCTTCATCAGGAAAATCAAGATCAAGGAGAACGGTTTTATAACCTTTCGAATCAATTTCGCGGAGGGCGTGGTAAAGGCGAGAGGCGATGAGGTGGGGATTGTTGGAGGGGCCAAGAGGTATGAGTGGGAGGGTGTAGGTGCGGTCGGTAAAGCCGAGGACGGCTTCGGCGGGGAGAGTGGTGACGAGGGTGGCTTCGGGGGAATAATGCTTGAAAAGCTGGCCGGGACACTCGGGTTTGGCGCCGGGAAGGATAATTTCAGGTTTATATCCGAGAGTGGTTGCGAGATATTCTTGAGAAAGAGCGCCTTGGCGCAGAATGCGGTATAGGCCGTCTTTTTCGGAAAGGATGGTTGATTCAAGTCCGTTTTGGCAAGGACCTCCATCGAGAATGGGGAAGGAAGATCCGAAATCAAGCTCGATGTGCTCAGGGGTAGTTGCGGAGGGTTTTCCGGAAAGGTTCGCGGAAGGGGCAACGAGGGGTCCTGTTTGTTGAAGGAGTTTTAGTGTAAGGGGGTGGTTGGGAATGCGTACAGCTACGGTTGGGAGGTTGGCTGTAACGAGGGGTGATAAATTTTTGGCTCTTAAGATGAGTGTAAGAGGTCCCGGCCAAAGTTTTGTAAGCGGAGTGTTAGGAAGCGATTCAACAAATGGAAGTAAATCATCAAGACTTGCTACATGAACGATGAGCGGATTTTCTTTAGGACGTTTTTTTAAAGCGTAAAGTTTTTCTAGCGCTTGTGGTGAATGAATACTTGCAGCAAGTCCATAAACCGTTTCGGTGGGAATAGCAACGATATCGTTTTTTAAAAGTGTAGCGGCTTGGTCAAGAGTAATTCGCATTAGAACAGTTTAATGACCTCGTTGAGGGCTTCTGAAAAGCGGTGCACTTCGTCTTCAGTATTATATAAACCAAAAGAAACTCGGTCGACTGCACTCAAACCAAAATGTCTGATTGTAGGTTGAGCGCAAAGATGACCCGTACGAATGGCAAAGCCTTTTAAATCAAGCATGGTGCCGACATCAAGTGGATGAATACCTTCTACGGTAAAGGTTACGAGTGACCCTTTTTCAGGCGCATCACCTATTAAACGAATACGTTTATTCTTCTTAAGAATATCGGTCAGAGTTTTTGTTAGATGCGCTTCATGGGCTTCAATTTTATCTAGGCCCACATTGTCTAAGTAATCAAGTGCCGCTTTAAGACCGATGGCTTGAGCAATTAAAGGAGTTCCCGCTTCAAACTTTAGAGGGACAACATTGTAGGTCGTTTTTTCAAATGTAACCGTTTCAATCATATCGCCTCCCCCTTGATAAGGAGGAAGTTCTTCTAGAAGCTCTTTTTTCCCATAAAGCACTCCTATACCTGTTGGACCATAAACTTTATGGCCAGAAAAAACGAGAAAATCACAATCCAGCTTTTGTACATCAAGCTTTCGGTGAGGAGCGCTTTGGCAAGCATCAATTAAAACTTTTGCCCCTTTTTCATGAGCAGCTTCGATGATTTTTTTAATGGGATTTACAGTACCTAAAGCATTTGAAATATGAGTAACCGATACAATTTTGGTTTTGGAAGTTAATAGCTTTAAGAAAGCTTCGTAATCGAGAATCCCTTGATCATTAAAAGGAACGACTTTTAAAACCGCTCCACGCTCTTCAGCTACCATTTGCCATGGAACGATATTTGAATGATGCTCCATCTCCGTGATCAAAATCTCATCGCCCCGATTAATGAATCGTTTTGAAAATGAGAAGGCGACTAAATTGATTGATTCAGTTGTTCCACGAGTAAAGATGATTTCATCGGCAGATTTCGCATTTATAAACTGCTGGGCTTTGATTCGGCTATCTTGATACGCCTTCGTTGCCTCAACCGATATTTCATAAATGGCACGATGAACGGTAGCGTAGTTATTCGAATAAAATAGATTAAGAGTCGAAATAACCTGTTCAGGTTTTTGAGCGGTAGCAGCGGTATCAAAATAAACAAGCGGCTTTCCATGCATCGTTTGTTTGAGCATGGGAAAGTCGTTTCGAATTTTATCCAAACCGTATGGCAGATTCGAGGGCTTCATTCTTTAATTCCTCAAGCTCTATCTTATCAATAATTTCCCTTAAAAATCCTAAGGTAAGAAGTCGCTTGGCTTCCGTCAAGCTGTAACCCCGTGTCCGTAAGTAGAATAGCTCTTCTTCGCTAAGCTGCCCAACGGTGGAACCGTGAGACGCTTTTACGTCATCGGCAAAAATTTCAAGATTAGGTTTTGAAAAAGCCTGAGCGCCATTAGAAAGTAATAAGTTATTATTCATCTGGAAGCTGTCGGTCTTCTGAGCCACTCTTTCAACATAAATTTTGCCTTCAAAGCTAGATCTAGAAGAGCCGTTAAGCGCCCCTTTAAAATGCTGAAGAGACTGACAGTGAGGAGCCTTATGCTCCATTAATACGTGAATATGCGTTTCTTTAAATTGATCAAGCATCCAAAGGCCATTTAAATGAGCGTCTCCGCCTTCTCCATTTAACTGAACGCGATAATCAAAACGCGAGGTTTCAGATCCATTTGTAATTAAAAAGGAGGTAAATTTGGATGATCTTTTTAAATAGGCGCGAGTAAAGTCAAATAACCAACCCGTATTATCTAAATCTTGCTGATAGTAGTTAACACGAGCGTTATCTTCTAAGTTAAAATCGATTCCATTGAATAGGGTAGCTTTATGTCCTTTATAACGTACAATCACATCCCCTTTTGAATGGGCACCAAAAAAGAAATGAAGACGCGGCATTAAAGTGGATTCGTCTTTTGATTCTATCAAAATCTCGATCGGCTTATCTAAAATCGTCTTAGGCGGAATGTAAATGAGAAGACCGTCGTCATAAAGCGCACTATTAACAAGCGCAAGAGGATCTTTTTCCTCTTTGATCAAACGATTAAATTGATTTTGTATCAAAGTAGAAAAAGTTGAAGCCGCTTCGACCATTGGGAGGATGGTAATACCCGGTATTGTGCCGTAAAGAAACCCTTCATTAGAGATCAAAATCTGATGGTTTTCAAACGATTTAAATGAGGTTTTGGAAAAGTTGAAGGGGCGATCTTCTAGTTTTCTAAAACGCACGTATTGATAGGTTTCATTGTTTCTATCAGGAAGGCCCATCAATTTGAATCGTTGCCATGCCTTTTCTTTAAAAGGCAGAAGGATGTTTTTTTCCTGTTCACGAAAACGAGTTTCTAGCTGCTCAATCATGCTTAACCAACCAGTCGTAGCCTTTTTTCTCGAGTTCGAGCGCAAGTTCAGGACCGCCGGACAATACAATTTCACCGTCTAACATGACATGAACAAAGTCAGGCTTAATGTAATCTAAAAGTCTTTGGTAATGAGTAATTAAAATGAGAGCACGCTTGGGGTTCATTAAAGCGTTTACACCTTTTGCCACCACTCTCATTGCATCGATATCGAGCCCCGAATCGGTCTCATCTAAAATTGCGAGATCGGGATCTAAAACAGCCATCTGTAAGATTTCATTTCGCTTTTTTTCGCCGCCTGAAAAACCCTCATTGAGATTTCTTTCTTTGAACTCGGGGCGGATCTCCATCATCTTCATTTTTTCATCGAGGAGTAAGTCAAAATCAAAGGCCGACATTTCCTTTTCGCCTTTGGATCTAAGTTGAGCGTTGTAAGCTTCTCTTAAAAACTGGGCATTAGAGACGCCCGGAATTTCGATAGGGTATTGAAAGCTCATAAAAAGCCCTTTTTGGGCTCTTACTTCAGGATCAAGAGCCAGTAAATCTTCTCCCTTGAATTCAACCCTGCCCCCTTCCACTTCATACGCCGGATGTCCCGCTAAAACCTTTGCAAGGGTTGATTTGCCAGCTCCGTTAGGTCCCATAATGGCATGAATTTCGCCGGGTTTAATATCGAGCGATAAATTCTTTAATATAGGTTTAGAGTCGATGGTTGCTGTTAACTTATCTATTTTTAGCATGATTATCCCACTGAATTTTCCAGTTTGAGGGCCAGAAGTTTTTGTGCCTCGGTGGCAAATTCAAGTGGAAGCTCGCGAATGACATCTTTACAGAAACCATTGACGATCATATTCACTGCATTCTCCTGACTTAAGCCTCTAGATCTGAAATAAAAAATTTGTTCTTCATTCATTTTTGAAGTCGAAGCTTCGTGTTCAACTTGACTCGTTTGATTTGAAACTTCGATATAAGGGAAAGTGTTTGCGGAGCATTGATCCCCTACCAACATTGAATCGCATTGAGTGTAGTTTCGACTATTTTCCGCACGGGGAGCAATTTTTACGAGACCCCGATAACTATTTGAAGCTTTTCCTGCCGAAATTCCCTTCGAAACGATGGTCGATTTCGTATTTTTTCCCAAATGGATCATTTTGGTTCCGGTATCGGCTTGCATATGACCATTTGTGAGTGCGACTGAATAAAATTCACCGACCGATTCATCCCCTTGCAAAATGCAGCTTGGATATTTCCAAGTGATGGCAGCGCCCACTTCTACTTGAGTCCAGGTGATTTTAGAACGGTAGCCTGCGCATTTTCCGCGCTTCGTAACAAAGTTATATACGCCGCCCTCTCCGGTTTCCGGATGACCCGAATACCAGTTTTGAACTGTCGCATATTTTATTTCGGCACGTTCATGAGCGATGAGCTCAACTACGGCTGCATGAAGTTGATTTGTGTCGTAAGCCGGAGCTGTACACCCTTCTAAATAGCTAACGTAGGAGCCCTCTTCAGCAATGATGAGTGTTCTTTCGAATTGGCCTGTCTCTTTTTCATTAATACGGAAATAGGTCGACAATTCCATGGGGCTTCTAACGCCTTTAGGAATATAAACAAAGGAGCCATCGGAAAAAACGGCGGAGTTTAAAGTAGAATAAAAGTTGTCACCGATAGGCACGACAGATCCGAGGTATTTTTCGACAAGTTCTGCGTGAGTGTGGATTGCCTCAGAAATCGAGCATAAAATAACGCCCGCTTCTTCAAGCTTTTTCTTGAATGTGGTTCCGATCGAAACAGAGTCAAACACTAAATCAACTGCAACATTCGTTAAGCGAGCTTGTTCATCGAGTGGAATTCCGAGCTTTTCAAATGTCTTTAAAATTTCAGGATCAACTTCATTTAAACTATTGATTTGCGGCTTTGATTTTGGAGCCGAGTAATATCTAATATCTTGATAGTTGATAGGAGGATATTTTGCGTTGACCCAATGCGGCTCTTTCATTTCGAGCCATTTTTTGTACGCTTTCAGCCTGAAATCAAGCAAAAATTTCGGCTCGTTTTTTTTAGCCGATATTGCTCTAATAACATCTTCATTTAGTCCTTTCGCGAATGTCTCCGACTCAACTTCGGTTACAAAACCATATTTATAGTCGGGATCGGGAAATGGATTTTCGACAGCCATGTTCCTCCCAAAATGATAGCTATTCTAACACGACTAGAAGTAGATAGCAATTCGCTTTTTATTTATTCCGCTCTATGAAAAGATGGTGGGTCTAAAATTTGGACATTTATGAGATACTGGCTTCTACCCCTTCTATTCTTATTATACTCCTGTAGCCCCACCTGTCACAACTATCCTGTTTACGATGCCTGCGAGTTCGTCACCGACTCCTATAAGATTAAAGAGGGCAAAAATGCCGTATTAGAGCTTCAAGGGATTGAAGTAGAAGACCTCCCTTGCGATGCGATGCTAGAGTATAAAGACGAAATTGACGAAGACGATATTCTAAATATTATTATCTACCACCCTACTCGTCGCGACCTCATGGAGAGCTTTAACTATATAAATGCAACCGTAGGGGGCTTTAAGGTCACTGACGGCAAAGTGGATCTACCGGACTTACCCCCCATTGAAATAAAGGGCTTAACCCTCGATCAAGCCAAAGAAAAACTTCAAAATCGCTACCGAGAAGAAGTCCGCGATGTAGAAATTTTTATTACTTATAAAGATCGTTTAATAAGAAAAGTTGAACTCACGGGAATGGTTGCTACAGCCACCGTCCCTGTTGATGGAAAAGTCAGGCTTTATGAAGTTTTAGCAAAAGCCCATCTTCCTCCTAACGCCAACCTTTTTGCTTCCTATGTTGTTCGTGAAGGCTGCCCATTATTTGTCGACTTCTACAAGCTCGTCAATGAAGGCGATATGTCGCAAAACATCGTGATGCAAGGTGGCGATAAAATTTATATCGGACATCCTGAAGATGCGACCGTCATGTTAATGGGCGAAGTGAGACATCCTCATGCCAAAATCGTTCCTTATGGTTTTGTCTCGTTAAGAGAAGCTTTGGTTTCAGCAGGAGGCATTCCTTTTTCAGGTGACAAAAACTTTATCCAAGTTATTCGCGGGAACATGAAGTGCCCAAAGGTCTATGTTCTTTCGTGGTGTCATGTGGTTAACTTGCCAAATGATAGTTTGCTTTTAATGCCCGGTGATACAGTATACGTGTCGACAACACCGATCCGAGAGTGGAATCTCTTTATCGATCAATTATTGCCAAGCTTTAGCGGGTTAATGACCGCCTATGGCGTATACGACCTAACGAAGTAATAAGGAAATATGGAGCCGAATAAACCTTTCGACATTGTATTAAGTGATCTCTGGACCTGTCTTCGTTATAAGAAAGGACTGATATTGCTATGTTCCCTATTGATTGCGAGTTTTGCTCTTTATTACGCAATTGATCGTAATGTTTTATATGTCGCAGAAGCGACTTTTAGAGATCGCGGAAAAGCCGACGCAGGCATGAGACAAACCGTCGCCGATTATATTTTTGGATCCGTTGCCGAAAAGAATGATTCAGAAGTTGTCTCTGCCATGAAATCAAGCCGTTTGATTGAATCGGTCGTAAAAAAATTATCACTTCAAGGTTCCATTAACGAAAAAGGATCGTCTTTTCAATTTTTAAAAAGGTTACATGACCATACTTTAAGTGAATGGGCCTTTTGGACTCGTAGAAAGACACCTATTTTGACAGAAACCGTAGTTCCTTTAAAATTAATCGATATCAACTACCTTGGTGAGATTCCTGAACATTTATCCATCACTTTTTTAGGAGAAACGGAGTTTGTTTTTGATTCGGGAGAAAGAGGAATACTCGGCGAGCCTTTTAAGTTTAAAAATGGCTCCTTTACGATAGTTCCCTTAGATTCATCCAGTCTTAAAGGAAAAACTTTTAACATCACCTTTAACTCTATTTCTTCAACCGTTAAAAACCTTCTTTCAAACATAGTTGCAAATCAAGACCAAGATGATAGAACGCTTGTTAAACTCAAATACTATGATACAGATCGTAAAAGAGCCGCTCAATTCATCAATGAATTGATGGCTTCTTACCAAGATTTTTTGGAAGAAGAGCATGATCGTATAAACACAAAGCAGCTAGATTATTTAAAAAAGCGTGAAGAGGAAATGGCTCTTTCGCTTAAAGAAGTAATGGAGAAGCATGCTCAGAAAGTTGAAAAAGGGCTTTCTGCAAATGGATTTACCAATACTCAAAAAGAGCTTGAATTTTTGACCCACCAAATGATGGTGGCAAATCAAAAAATGATGGAAATCGATCTCGAAAAGAAAAGGCTGACTAGCGTAGTTGAGGGTGATTTTGCAGCTTATGATCCCTATAATCCTTCTATGTCCGACGCAAAAGTCATTAATGAAATTTTGGGTCGTATCCGCACATTAAAAATGGAGCAAGATGCGCTAGATTTAGCTTTAAAAGATGATTCATTTGATGAAGAGCGCTTTAAAGTTGAATTAAGAGAACGTGAACGGCTCGTGAAATGCTGCAATGAATCTAAAGAAGTGATTGCATTATTGGACCATAATAAGACGGTTGAGCCCCACTTATTAAACGATCCTAAATATATGCTTTCTTCTTGGAACGAAAGCATTAAAGATAAAAAGCGCGATACAGGTCTTAAAAAACAATATCGTGAATACGTTTCACATCTAAAAAGACTCTTTGAAATGCAGCTTGCGTCCATTGACGAAAGACTTCATCACCGCACCTCCGGATCGGTCGATTTTCAAGGCATTACGTTGAATACAGCGAAAGACCTCTACTTGCAACTTACAAAGGATCGACAAGAGCTAGAAGGTCAAATTAGACAAATCCGTTTTGTACTTGATCACATCGATAGCCCCGACTTCGAAATTAGCTCCCTTACAACCATATTAAGCGATCCTATCTCTCTCGACCGAATTGCCAGAGGCACTCAACTATCGCTTCAGATTAAAGACTCTGCTAATCGCACAAACAAAGAAATTGAGCGGCTTCAAGATGAATTAAATATTCAAAAATCGTTTTTGAAACTTCACTTATCCGAATCCAAAAAATTATTGGATTTGAAATCGTCTCTCTTGAGTGAAAAAGATTTTGAGCTAAAAAAAGCTACGCTTGAGATGAGTCACAGAGAACTTGCCTTACTTGAAAAGCAATTGGAAGACTTTATTTCGACAAGACAGGTAAATCTCGATCAAGAAAAAATAATGCTTACGGATCATCAAAGCGCGATTAAAACTAAAATGGCTTTGATACCTGAAAAATGGATTCATGAACAACTTCTCGAACAACACTTGGTTCGCAATCAAAGAATGGTGGAGAATATTACTGGACTTGTCGAATCTAAAAACATATCCAGCAACCTTGAACTGATTCAATCTTCTCCTCTTGACTATGCAAAAGCCCCTCTATTCCCAAAAAATCCTCATCTCCTTATCTGGTCATTTATTGGTTTAATAGGCGGTGCTTTTATCACCTCACTCTTTGTGATCGCACAAGGACTTGTATTTTCTATCCCTTTAACTAAAGCGAATCTCTCGTTAAATGGATATAAAGTGGCTGGCACTCTTAACTATAAAAGGCGAGACGAAACCCTTCCTCCATACGATGAAAATTTAAACACCTTACGAAAAGCGCTAGATTTCCTTCCCGTAAATAGTCATTTAATTAGCTTGATAAGAGGAGACGGTATTTCCTACGGCACCCTTTTATTTGAAATCTTGCAAAAGCAAGGCAAAAAGGTGTGTCTTCTAGATATTTCAAATAAAGGGGAATTGTCATTAGAGAATCTGATCAAAAATGCCGAGGCCAGTGATTATTTATACATTAAAAACGATCGCTTTGCCTTTGAAACCCTCACTTCCCAAGCTTTTGATCGTTATTTAAACGGCCTTAGACAGCATTACGATGTGATTATATTTAACTATCCCGGATCAATGATAGATGCAACCTCTCTTGCTTTAATAAGAAAAGCGGATGCTTCCATTGTGGGCCTTGCTACGGAGCGTCTTGATAATGTTAAGGAAGTATTAAATATCATTGATAATGAAGAGTTAAATGTCATTTTCTTATTCAATCAGCCTCTTTAGTGCTATAATAAGAGGTAATGAAGCCTTTAACGATTGCTTGGTTCGGTGAAGCGGAAAAAGGGGTGTATCACACCCCTACAATCATCAAAACATTAGATCAGCTTAATTATTTTTTTGGGGAACCCCCCAAGGATTCAAAGGGTCTCTTCCTTGCTGTTCAGACCCTTCTTTACAACTATTCGCTAATATTTTTAAGAGTGAAGGAAGAGGGTTATTCGATAACCGATTATTACCAAGGCCTTAAAGCCATTGCTTTAATAGAAGACATTGGTGCGATAGGCATTCCCGGAATGGGTGATAAAGCAGTGATTGAAGTTATTCTCCCTCAATTTACCTTCAACAAACAGATTGTGATAGTGAATGAACAAGATTTATATGATTATTTGACCTTCAACAAGGCCACAATTTCTTGAAGTTTACTGTGCCTATCTTCAATGTAGCCCTTAGGCAATTGAATGTTTTTTGGATCTGATTTTAATACGATAGAGTTATAAACAATCGAACTCTCTTTATCGAGTAAATATACTTTTGGATTTATGTAAGTTAAAAATATGAAACTTAATACTTGTTCAGTGCCCATCGCGGGATATTTCTTTTCTATGGTGCTTAATAGTGTTCCATAAAATTGCTTAAACGTAGGCTCAATTTCTATAGCTCGTTTCAGGCCCGCTATTAATTTTACAAATCTCTCATCTCGTGAATATTTATTATCTGGATTTAAGGCATCTGAAAGAAAAGGCGCAAGCAATCTATTCTGGACCTCACTAATGAAAGCCCCTGCAATAGTCATACTATTTCTAAATAATAAGTTTGGCTCTTTATTCAAAGCCACTTCTTTTTCAAATAAACCGGTAGCCACTACAAATCTTAATGTAAACGGAATTTTTGTTATTAAAAACTGGGCAAATGCCTTTTCAGTATCATTATCGCCCCCTTTTAAATTGGAAAGTTGCTCTGCGAAATTGGGGGATTTAACTAATGAAACAATATCAATGTTCTCAAACTCAAGGCTTAAAGTTTGTAGTTGTTGTTTTGCTACTTTTCTTTCCTGTTTGTTGATTTCTTTGTTTTCTACTTTTTTTCCAAGAATTCTTAGTGTGTTCCATTTAGCAAAGTAATCTTCTAATTTAATGGTGGGTCCATCTGCACTTTCACTTTTACCCACATGATGAGATCTTAAGGGGGTTTGCGTTCCTTTACGAACAGGCGTTTGAACTTCAGGTAAACGGTGAGCGTCGGTTATAATATCTTCAGGTTTGGGTTCTTCTCTTTTTGACCGTTCTTTTTTTACATAGTCCTGTAAGTCTTGATGAGCTTCACCCAATTTTTGAAGACGTTGATGGGGAGCCGACACATTTCTTCTTGCCACCCTTCTTTGAGATTGTCGCAGAGGGGAGGAAACATGTGAGGCGTCCGTAGGTGAAGGAGGTCTTTGTGGAGGTTCCATTACATTATCCTGCTAGTTAACAACTAGCTAAAGCAAACTACGTGCCAACTATTTAATTTAATTTCTCTAGGCTAACAAATTTAGCATTAGAGATATATTATAGCTGATTGTTAAAATATTATTAATGCCAAAAATAGTAAGTTTTTACCTTCCAGAAACAAATTCTTTTAATAACTTACTAGATTTGCCCTCTGAATTAGTTTATTTTATTGCATGCAAGCTAGACTTTATTTCACTTTTATCTCTAAACCAATGCACTAAAGCTATAAAAAGAGAAACAGAAGCCAGCGGAATTTGGAGGAAACTAGGCAAATATTATTTTAATAATAGTCATATACACTCTAAAACTCGTTTTATTAGAAGAGCTATAAAAGCCCGCCTTCACGAAAACAAAGAATATAAACACAATCCCTCTTCCTTAAAGTACCACTTCTTGACCTACCTTATTTATAAAAACTCTCCCCACCTCATTAAACTCTTCAGGCAAAATCCAGCTATCAGACACATTCATTTTGAAAGCTTTCGCCTTACCGACAATCAAGATGTCAATCATCCGCTTTACTTTGTAAAGGCCTGCCATAAACTACGCTCCGTCCATTTTGATTGTCCTGCAGTAGGGGACGCGCCCTTAGTTCATTCTTTATTACTGCATTTTACTTCGTTAACAAAAATATTTTTAAGCACTCCAAAACTTGACTCGGCTACACTCATTAAGTTTATACAAAATAATCCTACCTTAGAGTCGGTAAAAGTCTATTGTCTATCGTCCTTGAACGATGAAGTTTTAGATACCTTGAATGAATTGAAAAACATTAAAAAGGTTGTTTTGATCCCGGGGATAGATTCTCAAATTAATCCAAAAAATATTCAAGCGTTGGCTTTTTTACATCCGAAACTTCAGATGTTAACGGTTCATGGATGTATTTCCTGGAAAGGAAAAGAGTTTGTTTATTTTCTCAGCCGGTTGGAACAGGTCACCTATTTATCGTTAGATAATGTAGCGCTATCCCATAGACATCTTCTGCCTATAATGAATTCTCATGTCGAAGTGATTTCATTATTACGGGTTCCGAATGCGGAACGCCTTTCAAAATCCCTTCCTAAAAAAGAAGGATTTGTTAGACAAATTTTATCTCAGCTGTAATTTCACTTGCTGTGAGATGAGGATTTTTTGGATTGAATGCAGACAAAGGCTCAATACAAACATAGCTCGCTTGATCAGGATGAAAAAGTTGCCATGAAATCTCTTCTGAAGGGGCAGTAAAGCTAATCTCTAATTTGTATTCGTCTGTAGCTAATTGAACCCATCCTTTTCTCGGTCTAAATGGACGAAAATTTTGATCGATTGCTTTGTCACAATCAAATCTAAAATCTCCTTGAGAAGTTACTATCCCTTTGCCGTTTGGCAAGCGATAATAGGTGTGAAGTCCAACAAGTGAATCAGTATCACTAACAACGGTATAGTGAATATTTAAAGCATCTTCTGTAACAAAGGCATTAAAGGTTAGTTCAAAATTTTGCCCTTCTAAATCAGCCAACTTAACGCCTTGATACTCTTCTTTACCTGATAAGGTGGCTTTTAGCGTTGTATCTGTAGCCTCATATTTCCAGGGAACATATCTTGCAATACCATGGGAAAATGGATCGGGCCGACCTTCTACACGTTTAAGGTGAGGAAAGGCTTCAGGATTGGGAATAGGTCTTATTCTAGCTTTTGGACGATAGTGAAAATGAGGGCCAATCAAAGCGCCTAATCCTGCAAATCTTTCTCGAAATAAAGGTTCTGTATTTTGATCAATGACTTCCACATTTCCTTTTCTCAAAGAAATAAGATTCAATCCTCTTTCGGGATCAAATGTGGCTTTAAGATCGCCTTTTATTAGTTGAACGCTCACCCTTCACCTTCCTATCCAACATAAAAAAATAACCTGACAAAATTACGAGAACTAAAGTGTAGGCCCATTCTTTAGTGGGAAAAGATTTTTGTAAAGCTGAATAGGATAAGTCATTTGGATCGACATATACGACAGGATTTTCTTTTCTTTTCTGTCCTTCACGACTTGCGGCCCATTCATTTAAAAAAGGTTCATCTAATGAGGCGGAAATATTGTGTGAGCCGATTTTATATTGGGCTTGCAAATAGAAATGATCGTTTTTTTCTAAGACTTGAAATTCAAAATCGCTTGCTTTTACTTTTCCGCCAAGACGAGCAAAGCGATAAGAGTCAACACCCGCTGAACCAAACATGTAAAGCGCGCACAATGCAATGATTGCACTAAACAGTTTTAGCACCGATCACCTTCTTAAAATGAAGGGGGACGGGTGAAGAGAATTTCAAAGTTTTGTGAGTGTAAGGATGAGGAATTTCAAGTATTGAAGCATGAAGCGCAAGCCTTCTTAAAGGATCGCCTCTCGCCCCATATTTTTCATCGCCGGCAACCGGATGTCCCATATAACTAGATTGAACACGAATCTGGTTTTTTCTTCCCGTTTCAAGTGTAAATTCTACCAGAGTATAACCCTTCGCTGAACTTAAAGCTTTGTAATGAGTGATCGCTTTCTGTGCTTTATCGGTTCCCTCTGGAACAACATGAACTTTATATTTTTCATCTTCAAATAGATGATGAGTCCAGGTGCCTGAACCGGTTAATTTACCTTCTACAATAGCATGGTAGCGACGAACAAGCTTGTGATCCCTAAACGATTTCTTTAGGCGAATCGATGCCTCTTCTTCAATACCGAATACCATAACGCCGGAGGTTCCTTGGTCGAGACGATGGATTACAAACACTCGTCCAAAGCGATTTTTTAGGTATTTATGAAGGGTATCTTCTTTTTCAAAACGAGTTTTGACACTTAAGAGACCTTCGGGCTTGTCGATTACAATAAAATATCTATCTTGAAATAATATTTTTACACCCTCTTCCAAAAACTTAGGCTTTGACCCTAACTCTATCTGCGAACCCGTTTTAACAGCGGTTGCAGGGCTTTTTATAACCATTCCGTCAACTTTTACCCTTCCTTCTTTAATCCAAGAACGGATGGAGGTTTTGGAAGAATCGGGGTTTAGTTCTACTAAGATATCAAATAAAGGGCCGTTTTGGGGGGATTTAGATTTCATTTTACGTATTTAAGGGTGTTACGTATAATGATGGCCCAGTGAATTATATTTCAAGTGAGTTTATACATGGCTAAAGAAGAAGCTAAAGCAGCTAAAAAAACAAAGCGCCCTACCGCTTTAAAGCGTGACATGCAAAGTAAAAAAAGAAATGTACGTAACCGCGCTTATAAGTCTAAGGTTGGCGGCGTTGTTAAAGATTTCCAAGAAGCCTTGAAGAAAGGGGAAGCTAAAGAGAACTTAAAGACCCTCTTCTCCATTGTAGATAAAGGAGTTAAGAAAGGCATTATTAAGGCAAATAAAGCTAGCCGTATGAAATCTCGCGCAAGCTTAAAAGTTAAATAACCTTTCCTTCGCTTGGATTTAAAAAGTCAAAAGCTTTAGAAAGAAATCATGCAAAAACTGATATTTTATATTGTTTTTGTTTGCTTTTCTGTAACTGCATTTGAAACTATACCCAACGAATCTATTTCTATTCCGATGCGGGACGGAACGCTTCTTCCCGCCGATATTTACTACCGATCTGATTTTACACCCAAGAGCTGTCCTTGTGTTCTTGTAAGGAGTGCAGCGGGTAAAACATCTATTCCGGCTTTAAGCGCCCTTCCTCTAGTAGCAGAAGGCTATGTCGTTGTCATTCAAGACACTCGATCTAAAATAGATCCCGAAGGAAAGACAATGCCCTGCATTGATGACGGCTTCGGTTGCAGGCAAGACAGTTTTGACACGATTGAATGGCTTCATAAAAGCCCCTATTCTAATGGATCCATCGGAACTTATGGTCCTTCTGCCTTGGGCATTGTTCAACTTATGATGGCCCCTACCCAACCGATTGGCCTAAAAGCCCAGTACATTCAATTTGCATGCGGGAGCGTTTATGATCATGCGGCCTATCCAGGCGGACAGTTCCATAAGCATCAAATCGAAAGTTGGTTTCATTACTACGCCAATCACCCCTCTGTTATCGATAAAGTGAAAAAGGAAAAGGTCTATAGCCATTTCTGGTCTCAAATGAACGCCAATTCAAGGGCTCAAAAGGTTAAAACACCCGCTGTATTTCTAGCCGGATGGTACGATACCTTTTTGCAAGGAACTCTTGAAGCCTTTCAAAAAAGGCAAAAAGAAGGTGCGGAAGGCGCAAAGGGCAAGCAAAAACTCATTATTGGTCCATGGGCGCATTTCTGGCCTGTAGATCGAAATCTGGGCGATTATCCCGTTCCTAAAGAAGGTTATGCTCCCCCTAATGATATAACTCCCTCTAAATGGTTCGACCATTACTTAAAGGGTGAAGAAAACGACATTAATAACGTAGCTGCCGTTCAATACTTTGTCATGGGACCCGTTGGCGATTCTTCAATTGGTCATATTTGGAAAACAAGTGAGCATTGGCCCCCTCCTTATACACCCACTTCGTTATATTTGACTGAGGATAGTTCGCTTTCTAACCAGACCCCTTCGCAGAATGCCCTATTATCCTATGTCTATAATCCTGAAAATCCTACTCCCACACTAGGGGGAAGAAACTTATTCATCGAATCGGGCCCAAAAGATCAAAGGCCTAACGAATCAAGAAATGACACACTCGTTTTCACAACCGATCCTTTTACTTCCAACACCGAAATTACAGGTCCTTTAAAAGCGGAAATCTATTTTGAAACGGATTGTGAAGATACTGATCTCATGATACGACTCTCCGATGTTTATCCCGATGGAAGAAGCTTACTAATTACAGATGGAGCCTATCGAATCGGTTATCGTCGAACGGATAACATTGCAAACAAAATCCATCGCATTTTTGTCGATCTTGCTTCAACGAGTTTAATGCTTGCGAAAGGTCACTCTTTAAGAGTTGCCATCACCTCATCAAACTATCCTCGCTACGAAAAAAATCTAAATGTCACAAATGAAAACGCACCTCCAAAAATTGCCCACAACAAAATTCATATCGGACCCAACACGGCAAGTCGTCTAATTATTCCTGTCCATTAATCTAGTTATAAAAAACGCTTTCACAAAGTAATATCGCTTATGAAATTGCTGAAAAACACGATTTACAAACACTTGGGAATGCAATTGAATTTCGCTTATCGGAACTTGGAAAGCAATGTAAAACCGAGGAAGAAAGCGCAAAGCTATTTTCGAAATTCCGAGGAAAAAACATTCGATTTGTTTCCGTAAACATACCGGGAAAAGTCCCACTTGAGATGATTGCAAGGCACTTTCCTCGTGTCAGAGTTTTGAATATTATATGTGAACAAAGCGATCATAGTCATCTAGATCCTGTTTATTCATTTCATTCTTTAGATACCCTAAGCATGACTTTCAAAGATTCGACAGTAGTGATACCCCAATCGACCTTCTGGAAAGTCCGTCAGCTCGTCATTTGGCGTCAAAATCAAGATGAGCCTTTAATAGGGTCAAAGAGCGCAACCGATACGATTTATTGCCCTTCACCTTCGATATATTATGTGGAGGGTAGGGAAGGATCTGCTGATTTGAAATCTGCTTTAAAACTTGTAAGCTTAGCCCAAAAGGGAGCCTTCCTCTTTAATTTAAACGTTATTCCAAATCGGTTTAACGGAACGGATGAACAATTATTTGTTATGCATTCATTTTTAAATATTTATGCCGGCATTGAACTTCACGCGAACCACATCAAAGTTGTGGATAAAAACAAAGCCTTCAACAAAAACGAATTGCCTACTTAGTTGGATAAAGTGCAGCTGACCCTAAACCGTCTTCGATTCTTAGAAGACGGTTATATTTAGCTACCCTATCCGTTCTAGAAAGTGAGCCTGTTTTGATTTGGCCACTATTTGTTGCTACAGCCAAATCAGCAATAAAGGTGTCTTCCGTTTCGCCTGACCGGTGAGAAATAACAGTATTATAGCTATGAGCACGGGCGAGTTGGCAAGTTTCAAGCGTTTCGGTCACTGTCCCGATTTGATTTAATTTAATTAAAATTGCATTCGCGCAATGCTCTTCAAACCCTCTTTTCAAAAAGATAGGATTGGTAACAAATAAATCATCACCGACGATTTGAATGTGGCCCAACTTTTCGGTTAGCAATTTCCAGCCTGCCCAATCATTTTCAGAGAGGCCATCTTCAATGGAGTCGATGGGAAATCTTTTAACTAATGTGGCCAAATAATCAATCTGTTCTTTATTAGAACGTTCTACATATTTTTCGTTTTTATTTTTCTTCTTTTTTTCGTAATAATTTTGTGAAAGTTTATCGTAAAATTCAGAAGCTGCACAATCAAGTGCAATCGTTATATCTCGACCCGGTTTATAGCCGGCTTTTTCAATGGCTTGTATAATTTTTTCTAACGCATCTTCATTTGAACTCAAGTTGGGAGCAAAACCGCCCTCATCTCCTACAGAAGTGCTTAAACCCTCTTTTTTAAGAAGACTTTTCAAAGCGTGAAAAATTTCACAGCCCCATCTAAGAGCTTCTTTAAAAGTTGGCGCTCCAATCGGCCTAATCATGAATTCTTGAAAATCAAGTGAACTATCGGCATGAGCGCCGCCATTAATGATATTCATCATGGGGACAGGAAGAAGGCATGCATCCGCTCCACCTAAATAACGATAGAGGGGCAATTTTGCCGTGACGGCTCCTGCCCTTGCCAAAGCCATGGATGCGCCTAAAATGGCATTTGCACCCAATTTACTTTTATTTGGAGTACCGTCTGCTTGGATCATTTGTTCATCAAGGGACTTTTGATCGAACACATGAGATCCCACTAAAATATCGGCAATCTGTCCTTCGACATTTTTAACAGCTGTTCTAACGCCTTTTCCATTATATCGAGTCTCATCGTTATCCCGGAGCTCAACCGCTTCATTTTCGCCCGTTGATGCTCCTGAAGGGACAGACGCTGTCACCATAATGTCATTATCGGTGCGAAGCTCAACTTCCAAAGTGGGATTGCCGCGAGAATCAAGGATTTCGCGTGCTCTTACAGATCGTACGTATGCCATTGCTCTTTTATACCCAGAATTTTAAAAGGGATCAACTTATCTTCGTGCGTGTTTATCATCAAGGCTGTTAATCAGATAAATGTAGGATTCATAACGAAGTGGACTCAAAACATCCTCTTCCACCGCTTTAATAACGGCGCAGCCACTTTCTTGAGTATGCGTGCAATCAGGAAAGCGACATTTATCTTTAAACTGATCGATATCGGGAAAATAAGATCTTATTTCTTCACGTGACATATTCCAAATACCAAAAGAACGAATCCCGGGAGTATCAATACACAATCCTCCCGTGGGTATGGCAATAAGCCTTGCAAGAGTGGTTGTGTGGGCCCCTTTCTGAGTTTTTTCCGTTGCAGGTCCTACACGTAAATCAAGATTTAAAATTTTATTAATGAGTGAAGTTTTTCCAACTCCTGATTGTCCGGCAAACACAGAGGCTTTATCTTTCATTTCATTGCGCAATGCATCAAGGCCAAGACCCGATTCGCCACTCACTTCAAATACTTTAATATTCGCTTTTTTTAAGCCTTCAACAAAAACTTGTTCGAGCTCCTTTTCAGCGGGATATTGATCCAATAAATCTATTTTATTAATCACTACGACCGGCTCCATATTCCCTTTTCTGGCGGCGATGATATATCGATCAACTAGAAAGGGTTTCAATGCAGGAAGTCCTACAGAAACGGTGATAAGCACCTGATCGATATTGGCGGCAATTAACTGCTGCTTTCTACGGGAAAGGTTATCGGCACGCGATAAGAATGATTTTCGAGCCTCCACATGATGGATAACCCCTTCAGTGCCCTGAGTAGGCTCAAAATAGACAAAGTCTCCAACCACAATAAGATTTTTATCTTGAGAGGTATCTCTTTTTAATAGGCCTCTTAACTGACATTGATAGATTTTGCCATCTACATTAACTTCTACGCCCTGTGATAGAATGGCAACAATTCTTCCGCGAATGTAATCTTCTTTTTTACCCTTAATGTTTTCGTGAAGATCATCACTCTTTTCAAATTTGGGACGATCTGTTTTTTTATATTGAGAACGATCGTGTTTTTTTAAGAGTTTACGTTCAATTTTAGAGTCTCTTCTCTCTTTCTTTTCAAGCCAGTGATCCCATTCTTCGCTCATAATGCATCCCGTAAAGCATACATCAAAATGGATCCTGCAGTAGCTGCATTTAAGGATTCAATTCCTTTTTTCATGGTCACAGTAACAGCCGGGAAACATTTTAAGGAGGGGTGAATGCCCTGACCCTCATTTCCAATAATAAGTGCACCTTTAGATAAAGGTGAGGGCTTTTTTCCTCCCATATCGGCACGAAAGGCAGGCAAATTCTGATTTTCAAGATAGGATAAAAATTCAGCTTGAGTACCCATGCGATAGGGCAATTTAAACGCAGCTTCTCGCGCAGCTCTTAAAGCCTTGTCATTAAACGGATCCACGCAATCAATTAAAAAGACGCCTTGCCAACCTAATGCAAAAGCCGAACGAATGAGAGTTCCCACGTTACCCGGATCTTGAAGACGATCCAAAACAAGCACCCAATCTAGCCCTTCTAATGATTTTTGCTCGGGCAAGTCAAATTCTCCAACCATTTGTGGAACGGAGGGAAGGCTCGTTATTTTATGCATGACCGATTCAGAAACCCGCATCACATGCGTTTCATCGATTGTTGCAGGAAGGGGGTAATTTTCAAGAACAAGTAAATGGTGATAAGGAGCGAACGCACAAAGGTCGTGAACGAACTTATCTCCCTCTATTAAAACCTTACCTGTTTCAAAGCGATAGTCTCGATTATGTTTAATTAGATGGAGATGCTTAAACAAAGGATTATCTTTTACGGTTGCCATAAGGGATCCTTCTCTAATTCTTTTATAATGATTGATTTATCTTTAAGCTGTTTGTCGCATGCAAGCGCTTCGGCTTTTTTTAATAAATGTCCCATGTTTTTACCGGGCTTAATTCCTAATGCCATCAAATCAGAAGCCGTAATCAATTTTTCTTTATTTTGATGAAGGGACACATAAAATTCGAGTCGCTTGATATCTCTTTGCTTTTCTTCCCATATATGCAAAGCCTTTAATACGGCTTCGGAATCGGGATGAGCAAAAAACTCCGCCCATTCATGATCGGCTTTTAATTTTTTTGCCTTTTCATAAAGTAAAATTAAATCTTTGTCTCGATTCGGTGCTTTCAAAAAGTCAAAGAGGGCCATTTTTTCTTCAAAGGTATTTACGATTACAGCAAGCTTCAAAGCAAATGGGGTGTCCGCCCTCATTTTTTTAAGCCTCTCTTCAAAATCCTTTAAATGCACTTTTTCTAAAGATGGAACAAATGTCTTTAACAAACCCAATCTAAATAATTCTCTTAAGGCATGATTGAAATTGCCTTCCTTTTCCATTTTAGTTAGCTCTTGATAAATCCGCTCAGGTTTTACGGCTGGAAGTAATTCAGGGGCATAATTTTGAATGGCTTCTTCGGTTTTCAACTCAATTGGATATAAAAATCGGGAATGAAACCGAACGGCGCGAACCATTCTTAAGCGATCTTCTTGAAAACGCTCGAATGGATCTCCGATAGCTCTTAAAATTCCTTTTTTTAAATCATCAAGCCCACCGACATAATCGTAAATCTTTTCTTCCAAAGGATCGAAGAAAAGGCCATTAATCGTAAAATCTCGTCTTTGGGCATCTTCTTCAGCGGTTGCCTTTTCAATTTGGTCGGGTGAGCGTCCATTTGTATAACTTAAATCTTTTCTAAAGGTTGCAATTTCAAAGAGGTGACCTTCATAGGGAAGAACAATAACCCCAAACTGGACACCTACTAGAAGGGCGTTTGGGAAAAGATTTAAAAGGGTGGGCATAGGACAGTCAGTTGCAATGTCGATATCGCTTGAAGGATGACCTTGAACAAAATCTCTAACCCATCCTCCTGCAAAATAGGCGATGTAGCCTTGCTCTACAATCAAACTAACTATGTGTTTTGCGGCTTTGTATACGTCCATTAAAATAAGTTTAACCTAACTCGCCTTATCTCAATAGCTTCCTGTTTAATTTGACAAAGATTACATAAAGTAGTTTGTTTGAATTAATAATACATCACTATTAACTGCCATAAATTAATAAGGGGTTTCATATTATGAGCTCTACTGTTTCTGATAAAAATATTACTGATTTGATTTTAGAAATTAATTCTCTCAAACAAGAAAACGCCCTATTTAGAGCCGTCGTGCCTAATATTGTAGATTACTGTGCTGATTTAAAATTGTTAAAAGGAAGAATTAAAGAATTAACTAAACAGACAGAAGACATGGCAGTTCGACTTGCAAGAGTGGAGAATGTTATTAATTATGATATTGAGAGACTATTTCAGAGGGTACAAGCCTTGGAACAGCAAAAGGAAAGTAGCAAGCCTCCGGCCAGCATTTATGCCTAGATAATTATCGCCTCATTGTTTATTCTCTTATTAACGGAGGATCAAACAATGGGATTTAAAACCTGTATTTTGCTTAATTTATTTTTGGCTCTTCCGCACCATCATTCCTAATTCATCTTTCCCATTTATTTTTTAAAAAAATTAATTACAGGTTTTGAATTATGAATTTATTATATTTTATTATTGCTCTTTTTTCTTTACAGGGCCTCTGTCTTTATATCGGAAGTCGTTATGCTTCAGGCCTTAAAGACAATGAAGATTACTTCCTAGCTTCAAGAAGCTTAAAATTTTTCCCCTTGATGATGACCTTTGTGGCGACTCAGGTGGGTGGAGGTCTCGTACTTGGTTCCGCTGAAGAGGCTTATCGCTATGGATGGTGGGTTCTTTTCTATCCTATGGGAGCAGCCCTTGGGCTTTTTTTCCTAAGCTTGGGCATTGGCGCTAGAATGAGCACATTTAATGTCAGTACCGTAGCCCAGTTATTTGAAACAGTCTATGGATCTGTGACTCTTAAGAAGTTTGCTTCTGCTCTTTCCATTTTATCTCTCTACATGATCTTCATCGGTCAGTTAATCGCCTCTCAAAAATTCCTTATAAGCTTAGGGCTTGATAGCCAATTTATCTTCATAGCCTTCTGGCTTATCGTCATTGTTTATACAGTTATGGGAGGACTAAAAGCAGTAGTGGCCACAGATGTGGTTCAAGCCTTATTTTTTCTTGTGGTATTTGCGCTTGCTTTCTTCTTTGCCGTTTGGATTGACGACTATTCTTTTAAAGAATCGATCAGCTACCAAACAAGCTTTAATCTCGATATTGCAAAAGTGACGGGATGGCTCTTTATGCCCATGCTTTTCATGCTAATTGAACAAGACATGGCGCAGCGCTGCTTTGCCGCCAGGTCGGGTAAAATCATTACGATGGCCACATTTGTGGCTGGAATTATTACTTTGATTATTTGTTCGATTCCCGTTTTCTTTGGAGTACTTGCAAAAGTCGAAGGAATTGAGATAAGACCCGGCTCAAGTGTAATGATGGAGATGATCCAATCCTTATCATCCCCCTTATTATCTGCAATTGTAGGCTCTGCGATTTTAGCCGCTGTTGTCTCAACAGCCGACTCCCTTATCAATGCCGTATCAAGTAACATTGCTCAAGACTTTCTTAAAAATGCCTCCGTAAAAACTTCACAGATTATAACAGCGGTTATTGCTGTAGCAGGGATTTTTATATCCTACTTTTTTAGCAATATTGTCGATATTTTGATTCAAAGTTATGAGCTTTCTGTAAGCTGCTTATTGATCCCCGTGGCTTTCGCGGTTATTACCCGTAAAGGACCAAAATTTGCTGCGATTGGAGCGATCATTGGCGGATTGACCGGCTTTATCGGATTAAGGGCCTACCCCCTTGATTTCCCTCGTGAACTGATAAATCTAAGTCTTTCGTCAATTGGTTTTCTTATGGGCTACCTGCTAGACTATAGAAATGGCGTCCAAAATTCGACTTCTAGATGAACTAACTGTTAATAAAATTGCAGCCGGAGAGGTAATCGAAAATCCCTCTTCGGTTGTTAAAGAACTCGTTGAGAATTCACTCGACGCTTTAGCGACTGAAATTACAATAGAAATCCAAGGCGGTGGAAGATCGCTCATTAGAATCACCGATAATGGTTCGGGAATGGGTCATGATGATGCTCTTCTTTCACTTGAAAGACACGCCACCTCCAAATTAAAAGAGATCGACGATTTAACTCACTTACTTACAATGGGATTTAGAGGAGAAGCCATTCCCTCTATTGCAGCCATTTCAAAATACAGTTGTCTTACCTCTGATGGTGCTGAATCTACCCTCGTAAAAGTTCTAGGGGGAAAAGTTTTAGGCTGTGATAAAGCCGAAAGAGAAAAAGGCACTACTATCGAAATAAAAGACCTTTTTTTCAATGTGCCTGTTAGAAAAAAATTCCAACGATCACCCTCTTTCGACGAACAAGAAATCACAAAAATTGTCAGCCTACAAGCCATCACTCGTCCTGATGTAAAATTTCACTTAATTCTCAACCAGAAGACGGTCCTTTCTCTTCCCATTCAAAATCAATCAGAGAGAGTCAAAGAAGTATTAGGGTATGAATTTTATGAAGATTTAATTCCCTTGAATAAGGAAGGGCTTTTTGGCTTTATTGGAGAGCCTCATGCTCATAAAGCTAATCGACTTCACCAATATCTATTTATAAATAAGAGACCTGTTTATTCCTCCTTTATCTCAACCGCATTTAAGGAAGCCTTTTCTACTCATATCCCTTCAAATCGGTTTCCAGCCTTTGTCGTTTTTCTAAACTGCGATCCAGGAGAAATTGATGTAAACGTGCATCCGCAAAAAAGGGAAATCCGTCTTCGACAAGAAAGCGACTTAAAAAGACTCATCTATCTTGCGGTTCAAGAAAGCCTTGCAAAAAGAAATACACCTGAAAGACTCGAGTATATTTTCCAACCCAAGCCTACCGCTACCTTACCTTGGGAAACATATACCCCTGTATACGTCGCTCCAAAACAAGAAGAAAATTCTCTCCCGATTCCTTCAAAACCCCACTTCAATTTATTAACTACCTTAAAAGGTTTTTTGTTAGTTGAAGGGTCGGACGGCATTGCTTTAATAGATCAAACTAGAGCCCACGCACGCATTCTTTTTGAAAGATTAGAAAAACAAGATCCTTATAAGACTGAAAAAATATCTCTTCTAATCCCCCTTCTTATCGAGTTTAGCTCTCTTGAAACAGAGAAGGTCAAAAAAAGGCTCGCTCATTTAAATTCACTCGGAATCGAAATGAGGGAGTTTGCACCTCGTACTTTTGCTATAGATAGCTACGCTACTTTTTATAAGCAGGAAGAACTTGAAGACTTAGTTAAACAAGTGATCGATGAGGAAGAAGACGTTAACCTCAATCTAAAACTAGCTGAAAAGGCAACCTTAAAAGCGATTGGTCCCGATCGATTGATTTCAAAAGATGAAGCCGAAAAGCTTTTAAAAGATCTTTTTACCTGCAAGAGTCCTTTCGAATCTCCAAATGGAAAGCCCACATGGGTTCATCTAAACCATGAAAACTTGAGTAAGCTTATCAAATGAAACCATTAGAACAACTGCAAAAAAGCCTTAAAATCCCTCTCTTCATTGAAGAGCCCCAATCGATTAATTACCTTTTTGATATCAATGTGAGTGCAGGCTCCGCCCTTATTTCTTCCAATGAAGTAAAGCTTTATCTAGATCCAAGGTATTTTGAATTCTATCGACACTTGCCCTTCGTTGAACTTCTACCTGAACAAATTCCTTTCCCTGAAGTAGTAGGTGTGGATTCCAGTTTTACCACATTAGACAGGCTTGCTTCGTTAAAAAAACTTCATCCTCAAACTGTATGGGAAGGTCTTTCAAAACCCATTGAAACTCTGCGTCTAATAAAAACCGAAGAAGAAAAAAGAAAGCTAAGAAAAGCGGGTGCTCTCAATAGTCTGGGTCACGATTTTCTCCTTTCACTTTTAAAAGAAGGAGTGGAAGAAAGCGAACTCGCAAGAAAACTCCATTTATTTTTTATTGAAAAGGGAGGAGAAGCCTTTTCTTTTGAACCCATCATTGCCTTTGGAGCTTCTTCCGCAATCCCCCATTACCGCGCGGGCTCTTCAAAATTAAAGAAGGGCGATCTCGTCCTGCTTGATCATGGAGTTAAAGTTGACGGGTATCATTCTGATATGACTCGCACCGTTTTTTTTGGAGCTCCTCATGCTGAACTTGAGAAAATTTATCATATTGTTCAGCAAGCTCAAGAGAAGGCCCTCGCTGCCGTTAAGCCAAAAATCAGCTCGATTGACCTTGATAATGTGGCAAGAAGCCTAATCAACGAGGCAGGATACGGAGCGCAATTCGTTCATAGTCTAGGACATGGAATCGGACTTGATATTCATGAAAATCCCTTTTTAAGAAATAGAGAGCCTAGTGCTTTAATAAAAGAAAATATGGCTATAACCATTGAACCCGGAATTTACATTCCCAATTTAGGGGGAGTTCGTATCGAAGACGCTGTTATTGTTACAGCTGAAGGCTATGAAGACCTTACTAACCGATCAAAATCGCTAAAGGTTATTCCATGCTAAGCTTTAGGCAGAAAATCTTCCTAAGCTACCTCATTTCATTTATCATATTTTTGATCGCCCTATTTCCTCTTGCAAGCCTTCTCGTTCAACGGATAGTAAAATCGGCCATGGAAAACCGGGGTCGTGAAATGATTGAAAAAATCAGATACGCTCCCAATAACGAGGCGCTTGTGCGTCTCTTAAAAGATCAAAAGCCCCTTATCTTTTTCCGAGTATCGGTCATCACTCAAGATAGAAAAGTTTTGTATGATTCGCACGCAAAAAGAATTCTTGGCCCCCGTTTCAGCCAAGAATATGTTGTCGATCATCCTGAAGTGCTCGATGCGATAAACAAGGGCATGGGCTATCACGAAGACTATTCTGAATTGCTTAACCAGAAATTTGCCTATCTTGCCCTCCCCTTTGATTTTCATGGTAAAACGTATGTCTTAAGAACGGCCTTTCCTTTCCGCTATGTCAGGGAAATGCAAACGGATTTTGAATTGGGTTTTTTAGTCATTGCTTCGATCATTCTGAGTCTATTTTCTTTGATGAGCTGGATTATCATTAACCATTTTACAAAACCGATTCAACGCATCATCCATGCCGTAAAACCCTACCAAGAAAAACAAACTGAAACTCTTCCTCGTATACGTTTAAAGAATAAAAACCCTAAAGACGATTTTACCAAGCTCGCCAATACCTTAAACATGTTAACCGATCGGATTCAAAATCAATTTGATAGTTTAAAAGCGGCGGGTCAGGAAAAAGAAGTTTTATTAGAATCACTTACGGAAGGGGTTATTGCCGTTGACCCCCAATTAAAAACCACCTTCATCAATTCAAGCGCAGAAAAACTTCTCGGTACAAAGAACATCCCCACAAAATTTCTTGATCTGGCTAAACGCTCGATTGAAAATGAAACTTACGAAAACGATTCACTGGAATTGGGTTCAGGGAAAAATGCAGTCTATCTAAATATTGTGGCCGCTCCCAAAAAAGACGGTACGGGAGCACTCCTGGTCCTACAAGATAAGACGCAAGATGTGCGACTTCTTGAAATGAGAAAAGAGTTTATTGCAAATGCATCACACGAGCTAAAAACGCCCATAACCATTATTCGTGGATTTGCAGAAACACTTCATGATCATCCTGAACTTCCCGAAGACACGACTAAAGACATTACCGCAAAAATTGTTCGCAATTGCGAGCGCATGACTAATTTGGTTAAAGACCTTTTAGCGCTCGCCGATATTGAGAATCTACC
>JAGVJG010000115.1 GCA_020051235.1 Parachlamydiales bacterium
ATTATAAATAATCTAACCAATATCATCGAACTTGATATTTCAGATCCTGTTGCCTGTATGGCCCAATATGCGTTATTGGGAGACGGACCAGAAATTATTAAAACAGGCCATAAAGGACATCTTAAATTTATTATTAATACGCACCATGAAATTGTTGATTGTAATAGAGGCGACGGAACAGATAATAAGCCGGGAGCTAGCTTTTATAATAATGTTATGACCTTTGAAATGTTTATGGAAGTTATCGGTTCCAAAAAGATGCCATTAAATACTGCTTTGACTAGAGAAAAAATGGAGCAAAAATATCAGTTAACTGAAAGTCGGCCCGCAATAAAGATGGGACTACAGTTTAGACGAGATAATTGCACGGTTACTTCCATGGATGCAGCTGTATTAGCTTTAATTGAGCTATATAATCCGCAGCTTTCACGACAAGAAACTTATGAAAAATACAAATATCTTACCGGTTTTATGCGATATTTGGCTGCCGTCGATTTATTTAATGAGATCAATATTTATCTTAGCGCACCCGGTAATCGAGAGTTAGATCAATATTTCTATACCATTTTATCGGGAATGTATCTGAAGTTCAAAGAAAACCCCTTGAAACTTAGAACTCCTGAAGTTTCTGCAGCTGTATTTAATAATATAAAATTCCTAATGAACGTTTTTGAAAGTCGATTTAGTTCTATTTAATCACATTCGCAAGGGAATTTATCTGCAAACGTTCCGCCTATGGCTCGCGCTAAATTGATAACACCTTGGTATTCCTTAAATAATGTATCCACCTCATCTGACTGGGCAGACAATAGATCTCGTTCTGCATCTACGACATCTAAATAATTGATTAAGCCTCTTAAGTATCGTTCCCGAGCTAAATCGGTAGTCAACTGCGCCCATTCAATTGAGGATCGAATCGATTTTAATTCAATTGCGCTAAGACGCTTTATGACAAGAGCATTTTCTACTTCTCTAATGGCATTAAGCACGCCTTGTTGATAATCGTCTACCGTTTGTCTAAATATCGCCTTATTCTCATCTATCGTTTCTGTTTTTCTGCCAAAATCATAGATTGTTTGGGTGGCTTGAGCGACCCACTCCCATAATCTTGATTGCCAGCTAAACATTTCAGAGGAAGTGGGAGAGAAAAATCCAAGAGTGCCTGTAATGATGAATGTAGGAAATAGATCGGCTTTTTTGGCCTTAACAGTATCGCCTTGAGCTCTCATATTGAAATAAGCTTCGATGAGATCAGGTCGGTTTAATAAAAGATCAGATGGAATCCCTGCAGAAAGAGGAGGCGGTGATTCTTTTAATAACGCTACATCAATATCAAAATTAGACGCGTATTCACCGAGTAAAAAAGCTAGCTGATTTTTATCTTGTAGAATGTCTTCATCAATTTTTTCGTAAAACGTTTGTGCGCGTGAAACTTCTAATGCAGCTCTCGAAACATCTAAGTAATTAATTAATCCTCCGTCATAACGCGCTTGATTAACCTCCAAGGCTTCTTTACGAAACGCGAGGGTATCTTGTAAGATCTTTTTTAGAGTGAGGTTTGAGCGTAGTCTAAAATAAGTAGTGGCAACATCACTGGTTAGAGTTAGACGCGCTCCCCAAAAAGCTGCTTTTTCAGCTTGCAAACTGTTATATCCTGCTTCAGCTGTATATCCGCGTTTTCCGAAAAGATCGATTTCCCATACTAAATCAAGCGGCAGCGTGTATTGCCTGAGATGTTGGCGAACAGGAGATCCAACAGGGAGAAAAGGTTGTAAAGAGCCGGTTTGTTGATCTATAGGATCGAGCGTTAAATTAGGCCATAACTCGGCGGTTAATCGATAATAACGAGCTCTTGCTTCAAGAACAATAGAGATTGCTTTATCGATAGTGGGACTTTGAGCAATGGCTTTCGTTTCCAAGTCATTTAAAAGAGGATCATTAAAAATATGCCACCATTCCATTACATCAGGAATAGGATCGGGATTTTCTTCTTTATAGCTGTAGGGAAGGGGATCGCATTCAATGCCGGTTGAAACTCGCGAACATCCAACTAAGGCTAAAACAAAAAAACCTTTAATGAGCTTCGATGAACGCATCTACTTGCTGTCCCACATAAAGGTTAAAATCTTTGGGTTGTTCAAATCGATAAATGACTTGCAATACACGTGTGTCTACTCTTTCATCAGAGGAGCCAGTAAGCGATTTTTTTGGAATCACATAAGGTTCAATGTAGGCAAACTGAAGAGGAATTCTTAAGTCGGTATTATTTTTAGGATATGCATAAGCCTCCATTTTTGGATCAAAACGAGAAGCATTTTGTTCATCAATGTCGAGTCTAACCTGCAACCGATCAACGTTGCCCAGAATCATGCCAGGTTTGGTTGGATCTTGAGTGACGAATTCACCGACACGTAAATTATTTTGAAGAATAATCCCATCTCGTGGAGCGCGAATAGTTAATCGATCAATTAAGGTTTCTGTTTTTTTAACTTGTTCTTCAGACTTTTTCATTTGAGTATCAGCAACGGTGACATCATTTTCGCGTGTTTTAACTTCATCAATCGAAACCGCTCTTCTATCTTTAATGGATTCAAGTCTTGATAATTGATCCTTTAATCTATCAAGCGCCGCTTTTTGAACTTGCACATCAGCTTTTTGAACCGCAAGATGCGCTTCAAGATCCCGCGTGTCTAATTTAAATAGAGGATCGCCTAGTTTTACTTTTGATCCGACATCCACATATATTTCAGTTACTAGCGCCGATTGCGGAACTCCAATGGCTACATTTTCTTCGAGCGCCTCTACAATTCCGGAGGCGGCAATGGCTTTCTTATACGGATTAACAGCGGGATTTTCAGGGGGCGGGGGAGGAGTGTCTACTCGTGCAATCATTTTAATTAAAACAAAGCAGACAACAATACCGATTGTGGCTAATGCCAAAAGAAAATTTTTCATTCCAAGGTGCATACACCGTCATCCATTTTTGCTATTTTATCCGCGAACTTAAAAATACGGCTATCGTGTGTTACAATTATGGCTAGCCGTCCGGGTTGTTTTACCATTTCTGAAATCAAGCCCATAATTTTGTTTCCGGTTTCCGCATCTAAAGCAGCGGTGGGCTCATCACAAATGACTAGCTTGGGTTCGTGTACTAAGGCTCTGGCAATAGCAACTCTTTGCTGTTGGCCGCCTGAAAGCTTTTGAGGTTTCTCATCCTCTCTTCCTTTTAATCCCACTTTTTCAAGCACGTGCCTTGCTCTTTCTTCCGCCACTTCTTTAGGTGCATCATTCAGTAGTAGGGGAATCGAAACATTTTCAAGAACAGTTAACGTAGGAATTAAATTGAACTGTTGGAAGATAAAACCCACATTTTCTTTTCTGAAAAAGGTAATGTCTTCTTCACTCATATTTTCGAGTTCATTCTGAAAGACATTGACACTACCCGTGTCAGGTTTAAGCGTGCCGGCAATAATCGAGATTAATGTGGTTTTTCCAGATCCCGAGGGACCCACTATCATTAATATTTGACCTTCTTCCGCGTGAAGATCCACTTCTTTTAAGGCCCGAACTTTCTTTTCACCTTCTCCAAAGTGTTTGCTAACGTTTGCCACTTTAACGACTACTTTATCCACGGAATACCTCAGCTGCTTCCAATTTTTTCACTCTACGGATCCCAATCCATGCTGAAATAGAACAAATAATTACTATCGCTAGAAAAGTTACAAGAAGAGCTATGGGCGGCAAATAAAAGGGGGGTTGTTTTGCGCGGATGGCTATCACACCAAAAATACTTGCCAAACCTACTCCAAGGCCAAATCCGATAAATCCGACAATGAAAGCCTGAAGAAGTACCATTCTAGATATAAGTTTTGTTGATGCGCCCATTGCTTTTAAAGCACCTAAATAACGCATATTTTCTAAAATGAACATATAAAATGTTTGTCCGCAAACGGCGGCACCTACGATGAATCCGAGTGTAATGGTGGTTCCGAAGGAAACAGGAATACCTGTGTTTTTAATAAACCAAATGATGGTGCTCCAAAAAAACTCATCTTCCGTATAGGCCTTTAGTCCGGTCTCTTCTTCGATTCTTCTTGCAAGTGCGGTGGGTTTGATGTCTTCAGCCGGTTGAACTAGAACAAAACCCAAATTCTTTCGTTGTTTAGGGGCAAACTCAATCGCTCGCTCATAGGTTGTATAAACATAAGGGTAGCCAAAGAAAGATCTTTCAGTTTTACAAATCCCAACTATGCGCGCTTCATTATCATTTATCTCAAAAGAATCCCCAATTCCGATCGGATGGTTCGGATCGCTAGATAATCTTTGCACGCCGAGCTCATCAATAATAACGCTTTTTGCCTGCCATAGATCTTGTAGTCTTCCCTTTATCATAATTGGAGGAGCGCCAATGAGGGTAGTTGAGTCAAGTCCGACAAATAAAACCGATTTAAAAGTACCGTCATTTAACCTTGCTTGTTGAATCGATTGATAAAGCGGGACGGCCCATTTAACTCCATCGACTGAGCGAACTCTTGCAAGATCGGTGTCTCTCATAGGTTTTATCTCATTGAGCTGCTCAACTTTAGGGTCAACCACCCATACGGGAACTTGAGTGTTTCTAAGTGTTGCTGTTGTCCATCGCATAAGTCCTAGAAATACAGCGGTTTGCTGGGTCATTAATAAAGAGGCGATTGTAAGGGCTGAAATCAACATTAAAAATTTTGCCCGATCTCCCATGAGCATCTTGATGGCAATGTCGTACATATCGTGGACTATAAACGAAGAAATGATTATACAAAGACAAAAAAGGAACTTTATGGCGCGGTTTGGTGCACTTATTGCAGTTGTTCTAGTGTTATTAGGCCTCCTATTTATTTGGCAGAAGCCTACTAGAGAAAAGGCTGTCGCAAAAAGCGTAAAAGAAGAATTTGCTGATTGGCATTTGTACTCATCACCTAATGATAGTTTCAAAGTGTTTTTTCCAACTCTGCCTCAAAATGCTTCGACAACAGTTACCGATAAAGAAACACAAAAGCCACTCACATATAACACATTTGTAGCTGAAAAGCCCGATGGAACCACATTTATCGTGAATGTGATAACCCTTTCTGATAATCCGCCAGACGATATTAAAGTTCTTAAAAAGTTAGTTGATCAAATGGTTCTCGCAAATAAAGATAATCACTTATCTGATGTAAAAGAGGGGAACTGGCATCAATATAAATCGCTCGATTTTCTAATCGATAATAATGACGTTAAAGTTCTTGCGAAAGCATTTAAAAAGGGTAATCGCATCTATGTCATATCGACAATCAGAAAAGGGGAAGATATAGATCCCACCGAGCATCTTTTTTTTATAAACTCATTTGAAGTGAATGATAAGTAGGAGATTTCCATGCGTCCATTCTTGTTTGCAATTGCGGCATTAAGTTCTTTGTTCGGAGTCGATGAACATGTTGCACCGCCCGTTACGACTACACCCCCGAACTTAAGCAGTTCAACGACTTCTGTACCTGCTTTTAATCCTGGAGGAACGGTTTATACTCATCCGGGGATCGTGGTAAATCAGGGTGGATCCTTTATAGGTTCCGATCATTTGTTAAATATTGGCCGTAATATTGATGTAATCACTGAAATTTTAAAGCCGGCAGATGCCGAATTGCCTTTTACGGAAGCTTCTATAAACAAATTAATTATTGATCAATTTGTAAAGCACAATATCGATACCCATCCAACTAATGCACAAAGCTTGCCTTTCTTCAATATGTTGATTGTCGTATATCCGGTTGAGCAGGGATTTGTGGCCCTTTGTGATGGAAGGTTAATTGAATCAATTGATCCAAAAAGAGTCAAATTAGATAAAGATACTCAATTTCAAGCCATTACTTGGGAGAAAAAGACCCTTCTCGTTTCTCCAAAAGAGGATTTTGGAGCTACAATCGAAAAGGCTGTGAACGACATCTTGGCCACATTTTTTGAGCGTTATGACTATTTTGATCGTCTAAAGCAAAAGCTTGAACAAAAGAATGAAACTGAGAGAATGAGATAGTATTCTAGAAGAGGACACCTTTGGTGTCCTCTCTATTAAAGTAGTATAAAGTTATATACTTTTTCCTTGAAATTCAGTCTTTTTTAAAAAAAATCACTTTTCCATGGCAATGTTCAATCTAAAAGGTTATATTTAAGTTATGTCCTTGTTCAAGCAAAAGTGTCTTATCGTACTGGTCTCACCTTCCTCATGGGTTCAATCCAAAGAACTGTAGTTGCGGTGCCCCGAAGGCGTTTCAGATTATGCGCGAATGGACGATTTTAAAGGATGGTAGGTATTTAAATGCTTATTGTCCGTGTTAACATATGGTAATAAAATGAAGAAAAAATTATTCGTGGGCAACTTGCCCTGGAAAGCGACCGAAGAGAGCTTAAAGACTCTTTTTGGAGAGCATGGAGAAGTGGTTTCGGTTAAGATCGTAATCGATCAATATACCGGCAAATCGAAAGGTTTCGGTTTTGTTGAAATGGCTACTGCAGAAGATGCAGAATCAGCTTTAAACGCATTGAACGAAAAACCGTTCATGGACAGAAATCTCCGTGTTTCGCTAGCTCAAGAACGTCCACAAGGCGACCGTCCTCCACGTTCAAATCAAGGCGGCGATAGACGCTCTTTTGACCGTGAACGTCCTTCACGTTTTTCACGTTAAGCACTTTTATGATATAGGCCACCCGGCCTATATCAAATAATATTTCCCCAACACAATCTTAGTCCGATTTTATTCCTTACCCTTACCCTTACACTTACCCGTGCCCGTGCCCGCGTGCGTGCCCGTGCCCGATTCCCGCTATACTTTGGAAGTACCATCTTAATTAATAGATTCAACGAATGCAGGTGGAGACCAAAGTATAGCGAGAATCGGGCACGGGCACGGGCACGCACGCGGGCACGGGGAAACTAGCACGGGCACGGGGAAACTAGCCGGAAGGGCTAGTTACCGAAGAAGTTGTCGAACAGCTTCTTAGCACCTTTTTGCAGATTATTCATCGGAGTTGCCTCCGTTTCCGCGGTTGAAGAGGCTTCAGGAGCTTCTGTTTGCCAGGGCAGGGGATTGGTGGTTGGAGCAGGAACCGAATCGGTCATACCTCCGGCAGCTAAATCGATGAGTGCACCGACTAATATACCTTGAGGACCTGCCGCCATTGCGGCAAGGCTGGATAATTTGGCCGCAACTTTAGTTGTATCAAGTTTCGGATTGCTGGTAGCACCGCGCAAGGGAAGAGTTAACATATAGTTTTTAGGAAGGGGGATACCACTAAATGATTGAGAAAGGGTTCTTCCGGTTAATCCGACTTCCATCGCTACATAATCTTTATTGAAGTTGATATTACCCCAAGTTGCAATGGGATATTGTTCAGCAACCAAAAGATCCAAGCGGCTCAGTGAAAAGACGCCATTACTCAATCTAAAATAAAGGGGAGTGAACCAAACCGAAAATTCCGATCCTGTTCTTGCATTTAACATCGCGAGAATTTGAGCGATTTTTCCTTCACGAGTAAAATACAATTTATTTAACTCTAAGGTGCCGTAGGGGATTTGGGTGTTTACAGCCGAAATATCTTTTAAAGGAAGGCTGAAGTTTTGCGGATGGAGCGTTAATCTAATAGGTTTGTCGGCACGAGTAGCTGAATTTAATAGAGGAATAAAATCATCTAAAAAGGCGTCGCCAATTTCTTGAGAAAATACCAGATTCGCAACAAGCGGTTGATTCAATAATAAAGTATCTCTCTCAAGTCTTCCATCGACAAAAAGATCAAAGTTTGTTCCTTTCAAATTAACGGCGATAGGTCCATTCATGTTTTGAATGGAAGCTTTGATGTTTGCATTGAAAGATGAGCCCATTAAGGCGTTCAGTTTTTGTCCTAAATTATTATCAGACGGTAGAAGCGTTGCAACAAAAGCGGTGGGGAATGATTCTGCATCGGCTTTAATTTCATAGCTCGGTGCATTAGTGAATAAATTCTTTATCTCTCCCTTCACATTTAACAATCCGGTTCCTTGAGCTTCCTGTAAATCAAAGGCAATAAGATCATTTAATCTAGCTGATTTTACATTCCCTTTAAGGCCCTGAAGTTCAATTTTTCTTCCCACATTCTTTTCTTTTAATGCAAAAGGCTGAATCGATAAACGAAGAGCAACTACCGAATCAGATATAGGATTTGCGAGCTTTAACTGATCAAGTGTAAGGGTGCCTAATACTTTTTTATCACTTGTAAATTGACCGGAAGTAAGATCATTTAAACGCTCAGGAGTGATGTGGATGTTAATTACTAGGGGGTCTGTCCCTAATTCAAAAGCATTAAACGATTTAAAAATAACTTTTCCGTTAGCATCGATTTCAGAAGTTGAAAGAAGGTAATTTGCTACTCCTTTTCCAAGTTTATCAAAATGACCTTCGGCCGAAATTTTTACTTTTCCTTGAGATAGCTTATTGACTAAAGGACTATCTGGGAGCGGAAATAAGGAAATAGGGAGATCAGGGGCATCGATCTTATAGTTAATGTCGCCTTTTTTATAATTGACAGATCCATTAATGGGACTGTTGCCAATAGTTTTAGCGCTTAGATCGGCATTAAATTCGTCGTATCTACCATCATATTCCCAAGGTAAATTCACATCTTTTAATTCGCCTTGTTTGGTCTTAACGGAAAGAGCTGTCAATAAACCTTTCAGCTTCAGATGTTCTAAGCGATTGATTTCTTCCCAAGGTGTGCCTCGGCTTTCAAGTTTTCCGTCAATGAAGGTGACATCAGGGGATGATCCATTAAATACTAAAGATATTCCGTCTTGATTAAACTGTCCGTTATAGGTGATATCGTAGTTATAACCGGTAAAATTGCCTTCTAATTTACCCGGTTGATCGAGCCATTTCTGCCATTTTAGAATGGACGCTTCGTGATTGAGATCTACTTTTAAAACTCCGACGATCGATCCGGATGATTCAACTCTAAGCTTAGTCGGAGCAACCTGAATTTCAACTTTAGGAAGACTGAGATTATCAGACATTACAATGTTGTTTAGAGTAATAATTCCTTTTACCCATTCATTCGTTGGGTGAAAATTGTCAATCTCAACTACTGCAAGAGTAGGCGTTTTGAGTGCGAGTTTTCCATCCGTTAATATCGTTATTAGATTCGGAGTAATCTTGCCTTGAAATGTCGTTGGACTTGTTAACATCCATTCTTCAAGAGAGGTTTTTCCTTCGCCTTTGCCTGTTAAATTCTCCGATTTTAAATCGAACTGCCAAAGACCATTCGCAGCTTTTCCTTCCACAGAGACTTTTTGACCCAGCAGTTCAAGTGCAGCGCCTTTATATTTTGGATCCTGTAGCGTAACGACTTGATCTAGGATCAAGACGGGAAAATCTTTAAAAGAAAAAGTTCCTTCTATTTCACGAGCCACTTTCAGTGCAAAATTAAAAAGGCCTTTCTGGTTATTTTGAAGGGTATTTCCTTTAGCTTGAATTTGGGTGGCATGGCGATCGAATTCACTTTTAATGTAAGTGTCAACGAGCTCAATTGAGGGTAATTCTTGTTTTTTGGGTTTTTCAAAACTTTTGAAAAATACGGCCCTTTCTAAATTAGTTGTGCCTTCGATATCAGCTTTAACAGTCGCATTTAATTGATTAATTTCTAGAACAGGTTGTGGATGAGAACTAGTGATAAGCTTCCAAAGAGGATTGAATAATTTAACAGTTTCAGCAGAAGCGAGCAGTTGCCCTTTTTCGTCTTTCAATTTTAATTGGGTGATCTGACTTGTTCTAAACCAATTTAAATCGAGAGATTCAATTTCTAGTTTTCCGGGTATTTCTTTATTTAAAATATTTAGCGCAAAATCCTTTCCAGATTTAGTGGAGAGGATAGACGGCATCGTTAAGATGATAATGACTAATAGGGCTGCAACTATTCCTAATATGCGTAATATCTTCATAATCATACATTTAAAATTATTGGGACTTCATCATAACTTAAGAGATTTAAGTCTGTCAAACACATATTTTATTTTTTAAATTTAGCACTTGAAATAGACATAAAACTATAAACAATATAATATATTTCGATGATTCAAAGTACTAATTCATATAAAGACCTTATATTAAGTGATACTATAAGTCCAATTTCTCCAACTCCATATGTTAAAGCAGCGGTGAATGATGACACTATTCCCTTAGTGAAAAGAGTAGCCTTTTGCATAGATCAAATGCGAAGCGTCTATCGGTTCGATCAAAAATCGATTGGTTTCTGGGTTACTGCTTTAGAATCCACTGAAGAAACAAAGCTTTACTATTTGGGTCTAATTCAATTTTCACTTTTTGAAACAATATTTGCATGTCCGGGCTGGAATCCGATTTTTGATCCTAATTTCCAAGAGAATGCGTATTTATTTTTATCAAGATCTCTTCTTTTTGATGAAACGTTTCAGATTTTGCAGCATCAATTTAGCTCCCCTTTACCTCGGCTTGCCTTGTGCCGTTTTATTAATCCTTTAGCTCTAGTAGAAGAACGACATCTATCATTGAACGCTAAAGTTAATAGACTTTTTCGAACATGGCATTTAGAAACCCATCGAGCATTTCAATCCTTTTTTATTGATAATACTTATATCGATTTTTTGGCTAAAAAACCTGTAGGAAATCGACTTCCTGTACATCCTTTTTTTGATAACAACGATCCTGCTGATCGGTATTTAAACGATAAAATTAGATTGATTTTAGCTTTTATACCCAATGAAAGACATTTACATCATTTTAGCTGTTTTACAACCCAAGAACTCAAAACCTTTATTGATAAACTAAATCAAAATTCAAATTTAACTCCGAAATATCGAGTGGATACCGTTGCATTCTTGATGATTGTGATATCACACAATGATCCTGAAAAATATAATTCTTTAAAAACTGATTTAAATCTAAATTTTATTATACTTTAAGATTATGAATACCGTTTCATATGACAATTACATAATTGAATTCAAAATCCACGTTCCTGACCACGAAAATTTATGTGCTCGGGCTGTAAGGGCGTATCGCTATACTCAAGAATCTAGAAAGGGGGACTCATGGGTCACTTATACCCAACATTGGTCAGACCGTTCAAAACTCGTTTATGTTAAAGTTACTCCTTTAAACGATCTTAGAGAATTTGAAAGTTCTTCTCTTATGGAGTGGTTCAAGGAGTTGCGAACAAGAAAATATGATCCCTCTCTGCAAAGGAAAGTTATTAAAAGGATCGATAGGGCCGATATCTGTATGATTAAGGCGGTTCCTGATCTTATCAATGCACTTGATCATCTGGATGAACTTGAATGGATTTTAAATTGGACTCCCTCAGCTATCGATTTAAGGAAAAAAGTTAAATCCAATACCGAGCGTAATCAAAAACCTCGATCAGATAAAGTTCATGAGAAAGGTGTTAAAATCCTTTCCCAATGTGTCAATAAAATTACCCATCTTTTCAAGAAGGGATAGGCCCTGTCTTTGTGGGAGTAACTCCCAAGTAGTTTTGGAATATTCTAAAAAATATCGGGTTTAAAGCAATTGAGGTTAAAGATGCCGCGACAAGGATGTCATAGGCATCGTCGGATAATATCTTAAACTTTAGAGCTTCTTCCGCAACTATAAACGAAAATTCACCAATTTGCGATAAGGCAATGCCCACGGTCACGGCCGTTTTCAATGGGTGTTTTAGGATAATGGTGATTAAATAAGCGGCAAGTGGCTTAACAATTAAGATTACCCCTAATGTGGCAATAAATAATCCCAAGTTTTCAACGACAGCCAGCGGATTAAATAACATCCCTACAGATAAGAAGAATACCACTACAAAAGTATCTTTAATCGGTAGAGCATTATTATAAATTCGCTTTCGCACATTCGTTTCTGCCATCACGAGTCCTGATAAAAAGGCTCCTAATGCAATCGAGGTTCCAAATACATAGGATGCTCCGGTAGCAATTAGAAATGTCACAGCTAGAATTGTAAGAGTAAATAATTCAGTTGAGTGTGTGTTGATGATAGTTGCAAGTGCGTTTGAAATAAGAAATCTACCAAGAGAGAACATTAAAAGTGCTAAGATTATACATTTAACGATAGCTATGGCAATTAATGTAAATAGATCTTGAATATCAAAGCCGCCACCTTGAGAGGCCGTTGCCAAAGAGGGGAGTAAAATCAAAATAAAAATTGTAATGATATCTTCAACAATTGCCCACCCTACAGCGACATGCCCTTGTACCGTATCCAGAAGTTTATAGTCGGTAAGCATCCTCATCATTACCACGGTACTCGCTACGCTGATCGCAAGACCATAAACGATGCTTGATTCTATGGGAGCGCCAAAATACCATAGAGCATAGGCTCCTACAACGGTCGCCATTAACGCTTGTACAATCCCTCCAGGGATAGCAATATTCTTTACTGCTGATAACTCTTCCACTCTAAAATGAAGGCCTACTCCGAACATCATTAAAATGACTCCGATTTCAGCAAGCTGTTCAGCAATATGTACGTCAGCCACAAAGCCCGGAGAATAGGGTCCAATCGCATAACCCGCTAACAAATAGCCTAAAATAGGTGATAATTTTAATTTGAAACTCAAGTATCCGAAGAGCGCTGCCAGAGCGAATCCCACAGTTAAAATTAGAACAATTTGAAGGTTAATAGAATCAATCATGACCCTTTTTTTCACTAAATATAAGAATTTGTCAACATTTAATATTAATTCCGTTATAATATATGGATGCAATTACCAATTAATTATCTTTTTAAAACTAATTTAGATGGATTTCAAATTTGTTTAGATAGAATAGTTGATAATCCAGAAAATCTATGTTCAAGAATTAAAGCAGCTTACAATTTTGCAAGAGAATCTAGAAATGGATACGAGTGGTTTAGTGCCACTACAGAAGGAAACGATGTAGTTAGATTTAAAATCGTTCCACCTGAAGATTATGAAAATACCCGCTTCATTTCGATTCTCTCTAAGTTCTATGAAATTCAAAAAGCGGCAGACGAAAAGAAAGGTAGAAGTAGTGAAGATTTAGGCTTAAATCAAATAAAAGCCCAACTTGATAGTTTGCTTGCTGAAGATGAATTTCAGCAAGATGTCGTTGCGATTGTAGAATTACTAAATAATTACAGGTTACTCTTAAACGATGTTGATAAAGTTGCCGGCCTCAAACGGAAGGGGCGTGAATTAGATAAGCAGTGTTTTGATATTGTACCTGAACAATCCGATGCAAACACAAAACATCATCTATCTGTCCAGAAAGAAAAAATCTTAGATTTTAATCCTAAAAATGCAAAAGACATTCAAACTCTTAGTTTATTGGTAGAAGAATTTGAGGTCCTTTTGAGCACCGACTTAAGAAGGGGACTTGTTCTATTTAATACCCTTAGATCTAAATTAAAGCACGTCGTCGTTACACAAATGTCTGATAACGACAAACGGATTGTTGAAAGGCACAAACTGGCTTTACGAGTAGACGAGTGTGTTTCTTTATTAAAAAAGTATCGTGTTCATTATAAATACCGTACTCAAATTGAAAATGCGCGTAAGGCAGTAAATGCTCAAGTTATTGGACCGGAAGAAAGAAGATCGGTTGAAGAACTTGAACGCATTGTTAATGCAAAACCCGCAGTAGATCATGAAGATTTAAAAGCCCTAAATAATAAAATAAAAAAATA
>JAGVJG010000053.1 GCA_020051235.1 Parachlamydiales bacterium
CTTTATGGTGAAGCATGCATTCAAGCGTGTCTCGTGCATTTAAATAGCGATTACGGTCAGATAAATCTTCTTTTGTTAATAGGATTTGACCTACTGAAACACTATGTTTTTTAAAATGATCGGTCCAAAGCTTCATCAGTTGGACTTGACCTACCGCCGCGAACATCTGCTTAGCGGGCATCGAACGCTCTATAATAGGATGGTTTAGCTTATCCCGGCCGGCCGCGATCGCCCCCGAAGAAACTAATATAAGGTGGGAATCGTGATGAAGAGCGGCCAGTTGTCGGGCTAAATCCTTCATTTTAGAGGTTGAAAGCGCCTTTTTTCCCTCGGTAAGAGTGCTGGTTCCGACCTTTACGACGATCTTCTTCATGGGTTTGACTGTATCATATGAATTATTTTAATTTGCCGAAGCTTCGAAGAAGCGGGCACGCACGCGGGCACGGGCAGGGGGAAGTTTCTTCGAAGCTAGCGGTACTTCCAAAGTTTGACGGGAATCGGGCACGGGCACGCACGCGGGCACGGGCACGGGAAATACTTAATTCCTTACTTGCAGGAAATCGAGGGACTATGAAATAATCGCCTATCTATTGAAGAGTTTTTAGGAGAATCAATGGCTCGTTATACAGGGAACAAGAACCGCGTCGCCCGCCGCTTTGGAGCTAACATATTTGGCCGCAGCCGCAACCCTTTATTACACAAACCGAATCCCCCTGGACAGCACGGGGCACGTAAGAAGAAAAAATCTGACTACGGTTTAATGCTTGAAGAAAAGCAGAAACTGAAAGCCATCTATGGAATGCTCAGCGAGAAACAACTCGTTCGTTATTTCAAAGAAGCGCAACAGAAAGAAGAAAACACCGCTCAACTTCTCGCAGAAATGCTCGAGTGCCGTTTAGACGTCGTTGTTTATCGTCTAAAATTGGCTCCTACCATTTTCGCAGCACAACAGCTCGTTAGCCACGGCCATATTCAAGTGAATGGTAAGAAAGTCGACAGACGTTCTTTCCAAGTTCGCCCTGGCATGGATATCTCTGTTCGTGAGAAATCGCGTGAAATTAGAATTGTTAAAGAAGCTCAAGACAATCCAAACCGTGGCATTCCTGAATACTTCCAATCAGAACCAGGCAGCCTAACTGGAAAACTCTTAGCAAGACCCCAGGCAGAACAAATGCCATGGCCGCTTGAAATCAACCTCCACGACATCTGCGACTTCCTCGCTCACACTACCTAATTTCAAGCCTAGTTCCCTTCCGAGCCCTCTTATACGACCTATAAGAGGGCTTTATTTTACCTATCGTTTTCGCCTATCCCAATTAAATAAATTACAGATATTATTAAAATAATGTCTGATCGCAGATTTATTATATTAGTTTTTCTCCTTTCTTTTTTGGGACCTTTTGCGTCGGATAGTTATTTACCGTCTTTGCCTGCGATGGGTGATGCTTATGATGCGACCCCTACTCAAACTCAGCTCACTTTAACTCTTTATTTTTTGGGCTTTTCTTTTCCACAATTGATCTATGGTCCCTTAGCCGATCGTTTTGGAAGACGCCACGCCCTTCTTACTGGCTACAGCATCGCCTTGCTCGGAAGCATTCTTTGTACATTTGCACCGACGATTAGCTGGCTTTGGTTTGGAAGGTTTTTGCAAGGAGCGGGAGTGGCGGCTAACGGTGCGCTCTTTAGAACCGTTTTACGGGATAAATTTCAGGGTCCGCGTCTGTCTCAAATGGGATCTTATTTAGGGCTTTTGTTTGCTCTTTTCCCTGCCATCGCCCCTTTTGTCGGCGGCCTTGTACAACAATTGTTTGGTTGGGAAGCAAACTTTTATCTTTTCATCATCTTGAATATTTTTGTGATTCTCATCGCCTATTTATTTTTACCGGAAACAGCTACCGAACTTAATCATCGCGCCCTTCATGTTAAAGAATTCAGCCGAAATTACATGACCTTATTAAGACATAAGCCGTTTTTGGGCTATTCTCTCGCTACGGCTTGTGCATTTTCCGGCTTGATTGCTTATTACACTTTAAGTCCCTACATCATTCAAGTGGAGTTAGGCTACACTCCTTTTGAATATGGCATGACAGCCATCGCCATCACTTTCGGCCTTCTATTAGGTCATTTTACCAATGCCCGATTTGTGATGACTAAAGGTATCGACTACATGATCCGTATAGGATTTGCTCTGATGTTGGTCGGCGGACTGTCGCTACTCTTTTTCCAATCCGCCCTTCCGCTTAATCTCTTCACTCTCCTTTTCCCCACCGTTCTATTTTTAATGGGATCGGGACTTGTATTTGGAAATAGCACGGCTGGCGCCTTTCACCCTTTTCCGCGCATCGCCGGATCGGCGGGAGCGCTATTTGGCACGTTGCAAGTGGGAGGTACTGCGCTCACTTCCTTTATCGTTGCGATGCTCCCGAACTCGCCCCATACCCTGGGTTATACTTTTTCTACGCTCGCCATCATCGCTTTCCTCGGCTACTACTTCCTCATCCTGAAAAAAAATTAAATCAAAATACTTTGACCATTTATCTCAGATTTACCGAGCCAGTAACAGAAAATCGAGGATGGAATTTTCATGATTTTGAAGGATTTGTTTTTCGACCCTTGCAACTCACCAATATCGCTTGCGGCTTTAGTTAAAATATATCCATATAAAGCGCCTTTATCCTTACAAAAATTTACAAGCCCAGGCACGTCTTTATCCTCAAATTGTGTTGATTGATATTTTACCTCAAATGGAATCAGTTGATCCGGCACTTGCAAAACCAAATCTAGCTCTTTCGATCTACTATCTTTCCAATAGCTGAATTGAAGTTGACTCGTCACACTATGAGCTTTTAAATGTACTAACACTGCGTTCTCAACTAGTTTGCCTAAATAAGTCGCATCTTCTAAAATACTTTTTCCTTTCATTAGAATGGCCGGAGCAATAGCTGGATCACTCAAATAACACTTATAGCGTGCTCTTAAAATTTCTTTGCCATTTCCGAAGGGGGGGATGCGATAGAGTAGATAGGCTGCCTCTAATAAATTGATAAAATTTTGAACCGTAGCAACGTTAATTCCCAAATTATTACTGATAGTTTTTAGTTCTTGAATATTACCATTGTGCATACAAAGGTAGATAAAGGTTTGTTCAAGCTCAAGAACTCTCCTAACACCAAAAAGAGCTGTCATATCTCTCTTAAGGACTTTATCAATAATATCTTCGCGTAATAGTCTCTGTGCTTGTGGCAAACTTTCTATTAAAGACGTTTGCGGAAACCCTCCTCTAAGCAAATATTCATGAAAATGTGCTGTTAAATTATGAGCCGCATTTTCAATGACTGAATAATTTGCCTTAGAAAGAGCAAATAACTCAGTTAAATTTGCAAGATCAGGCACATCTATTCCAATATTCTTAATCTGCAAATATTCATAAAATGACAAAGTTGAGATAGGTAGGGTATGCCATCTACCTACACCAGACTCTTCTCCGGCACTTAATAACGGACAAGCAGAGCCAGTGAAAATTATTCGGGTTGATTTATTAAAATCAGTTCGATGCTTAACCCAAGTTCCAAAATCCTTTAAAAATTGAGCCTCGTCTAAAAACAGGTATTCATAGCCCTCACCCTTTGGTTCTATCTCTCTCCAAACTTCTAATACTTTTTCAAGACCAGCCAGTTTTAGAATAGGATGATCAAAGGTAGCGTACAAAATATTCGACGAAGGAATTTTCTTACTTATTAAAGTTTCAATTGTCTGTAATAAAAGTGTAGTTTTTCCAACCTGCCTTGGACCTGCCAACATAACCGCTCGATGCGTAGGAGGATTTGTTACCCACTCTAATAGCTCCCTAAAAACCGATCTTTTCCATTTAGGGAGATCTGAAATTGGGAGCTTCCCCCACCAAGGATTAAATTGAATAAGAACTGCCGCAACATCTTCTTTAGGTATTTCCATATATCATATTGTATCTAAATTTCAAATATAAGCATAGTATACTATGCCTATTTTCTAAAAATAAGCATAAAACCCATAAATATTAGACTTATGCAAGTTGAATTTTTAGCTTATTTGCTTGGGACCATAGGTAATAGACATTAACGACGCTGGCGAGAGAGGTGGCATACGCAACGCTCTCAGGGCCCATTTTGAAGAAGAAAATGGCGATGGAATTGAAGAGAGTGTTCGCAATCACTGCGAGAACGGCGCCACGAGCGGGAGTTTTGTAATCGCCTTGAGCAAAATAGGCGGGAGCTAAGATTAATACCCACGTTTGAAAAAGAAGACCGATAGAGTAACCCCAAAGGCAAGCCGTGGTTCCTGCGATCGATTCTTTTCCAAAATCCCCATAACCAAAAGCAAGGGCAACGCCCCATCCACCCAGAACAAAAATGGCAATCGTGATCGGGATCATTAAGTAAGCCGATCGTTTTAAGGCGGTAGATAAAAACGAGTGGAAACGATTGTAGTCACGATCTTTTGCCGCACGAGTGAGTGGAGGCAGCAGCGCGCCCGATAAGGCAATACCAAATAGCGCGAGTGGCACTTGTTCGATTCGAATCGCATACCAAAGCCACGCGGGTCCTTCCGGATGAGCAAATCGAGCAAATAAGGGATCAAGCGCCGAGTTTACTTGAGTCGCAATAATCCCCAGATTGGTTAAAAAAAGCGGCTTCCACAGCCTTTTGACATCGGATGAGCGCCAATTAATTTTAATCGGATGCGAGCCCAGCATTTTCCAAATTTTGGGCAAAGTCACTGCCCATTGTCCAAGACATGCGATCGTAATAGCAATCGACATGCCTACCATAGCTTCATTAATCGGCCAAGAAGCGAAGGCAAAAGAGGCCGCTATCCAGACGAGATTAAATGCAACGGGCGCTACGCTTGGAGTAAAAAAACTCTTTTCACATTCCATCAGCCCTGTATTAAGACCATAGAGGCAGATGAAAAAAAGACCGGGCATCATCAAAATGGTTAAAGATAAAATTTCACTTTGTATCCAGTAATTGGCGACATAAAAGCCCCCCATTGTCAAAAAAACTATGGAGCAAAGAATGACGGCGAGCCATCCGCTTAAATCGACAAAAAATTGCTTGGCTTTAACCGGATTTTCCTTCTTAAGTTCTTCATAATGAGGAATAAACGCGGTCTGCATTCCACCCTCTCCTAATAAACGTCGAGGAACGTGGCTAAGTCTAAAAGCTGTAAAAAAGGCAGCTAAGGGGGCACTCGTTCCAAAGCAAAAAGCAAGGGCTAAATCCCTTAAATAACCCGTTATTCGAGAGATAAGAGTTCCAGAGAAGAATTTGGCAGCAGACTGATAAATCGTCCGGTTTGAATCCATAATACGTTACGTGGTAGCATATCCATCGTTTTTCAAATGAGCAAGGATAGTTTAATGATTGGCCAAAAGCTTGTGATTGGAGCCCATACTTCTGCCGCAGGCGGCGTTCAAAACGCACTACTTGAAGGAAAGAAAATTGGCGCCACTACCATTCAACTTTTCACCAGCAATCAAAAGCAATGGGTCGGTAAAGTTTTTTCCCCTGCCGATATAAAACTTTGGGAAAAAACACTGGATGAAACGGGTCTATCAAAAATCATGAGCCACGATAGCTATTTGATAAACTTAGGCGCACCGGATCCTGAAATTTTAGTTAAAAGTAGAAAAGCTTTTAAAGAAGAAATCAAACGCTGCATCGATCTAAATCTCGATTATCTTAATTTTCATCCGGGAAGCGCATTAAAAGAACCTCGCGATCAATGTTTAAATCGAATTGTTGAAAGCCTACTTGAAATGGAACCTCTCCTACATGGCAATAAATTAAGATTGTTAATTGAAGCCACTGCCGGTCAAGGCTCGCAAGTGGGATGCACATTTGAAGAACTCGGCTATCTAATCGAAAAAACAAAAAACAGACTGCCGATTGGGGTTTGTATTGATACTTGCCATATTTTTGTAGCAGGTTATGATATTCGCAATCCCGAAGGCTGGGATCGAGTTTTAAAAGAGTTCGATCAAAAGATCGGCCTTAAACATCTGTATGCCTTCCATATCAATGATTCCATGAAAGAGCTAGGCTCAAAAGTCGATCGACATGCCTTTATCGGCAAAGGAACGATTGGTCTAGAAAGCTTTAAATTTTTAGTTAATGATCCCCGAACTCAAGATCTTCCTATGTATTTAGAGACACCGGGCGGACCTGAAGAATGGGTAAAAGAAATTCAATTATTAAGAGAATGCGTCAATGCGTAAAAAAATCAAAGAACTCAAATACACTCCTTCGCTACTTGGCCAGCAAGTCAATGTTAAAGGATGGGTAAGAACCGTTAGAAACCAAAAGACATTTAGCTTTATCGAACTGAATGACGGATCGACTCTTTCAAACTTCCAAGTAGTTGCAGACCCGAAAGTGCCTCACTACGATAGTTTAATGAACGATTTATCAACCGGTGTATCTATTTCGGTAGATGGCACCCTCGTTCAGAGCCCTGGCAAAAACCAAGAACTCGAATTACAAGCGTCGAAAATCGAAATCATCGGAAAATGCGATCCCGAAAAATATCCGATGCAGAAAAAAAGACATACTTTTGAGTTTTTAAGAACGATCGCTCACTTAAGACCCAGAACAAATACCATCGGAGCCGTTACTCGTGTAAGAAACCAGCTCGCTTATGCGACTCACCAGTTTTTCCAACAAAGAGGCTTCCTTTATCTTCACACCCCAATTATTACGGCCTCTGACTGTGAAGGCGCGGGTGCTATGTTTCAAGTAACGACTTTGGATATGAACAATCCTCCAAAAGACCCTCAAGGCAAAGTCGATTTCTCAAAAGACTTTTTCACGAAGCCCGCTTACTTAACGGTTTCGGGTCAATTGAATGGAGAGATTTATGCCTCTGCTATGAGCGATGTCTACACGTTTGGCCCTACTTTCCGCGCTGAAAACTCAAACACTTCGCGCCATTTAGCCGAATTTTGGATGATTGAACCAGAGATGGCATTTGCAAACCTAGAAGACGATATGGAGTGTGCTGAAAGCTACCTCAAATTTATCTTTAAGTCTGTTTTAGATAACTGCAAAGAAGACATGGAGTTTTTCAATAAGCATATTTCAGAAGGTACGATTGAACGTCTTCAGAAAATTATTGAAACTCCTTTTGAAAGAGCTTCTTATACACTCGCTGTTCGTATCTTAGAAAAATCCAATAAAGCGTTTGAGTTTCCAGTTGGCTGGGGACTAGATCTTCAATCGGAACATGAGCGCTTTTTAACGGAAGAATATTTCGGCAAACCCGTCATCATTACGGACTACCCAAAGCAGATCAAAGCGTTTTATATGCGTCAAAATGAAGACAATAAAACGGTTGCTGCAATGGACGTACTCGTTCCCAAAATCGGGGAAATCATTGGGGGCTCGCAGCGTGAAGAGCGCCTTGATCGATTAGAAGCGAGAATGAGAGAAATGCACCTTCATCCGGATGATTACTGGTGGTATTTAGAGCTCCGTAAATATGGAACCGTTCCTCACGCAGGATTTGGCGCCGGTTTTGAACGCCTAATTCAATTTGTAACCGGTATGGAAAACATCCGTGATGTCATTCCATTCCCTCGTTACCCAGGATCGGCAGCATTTTAATTTTGAGGGGTCATTTTGACCCCTTATATCTACAAATTTACATGAACTCTAAATGTTCTTTACTTAGCCTTAACAGCCATTCTTTAAAATTATATTATGTCAAATATTCCTCCGATATCAGTTTCTAACGGACAAATTTGTCCTTTTGTAAACCAACCTTCAGATGAAGAAATAAAG
>JAGVJG010000087.1 GCA_020051235.1 Parachlamydiales bacterium
CCCGCACCCCGGCCATTTCTGACGTGCCCAAATCGCGTATACCGCATAACGGGGCTCTCGCTCGAACGTGCCTAAAGCACGCCCATCGCTCGCATACGCAATTTTGACTACGCCATAAATGGCTCGGTGGCGTCGCTAACGCTCCGCTCGGGACCCGCCCTTGGAGGGCGGTTATGCATAACTGAATATACGCTCGCCTTCGGCGAGGGCGGCAGGCCACCTGCCGCAATGAAACCCGCCCTTTAAGGGCGGGGATATGCGGAGCTTTAGCTCCGCCCAGAAGCCCTTTATGGCATCGCCAAAATCGTCATAACGAGCGAAGGATAGTGTCGTTTATACAGCCGAGCGAGGCAGGGCGATTTGGGCAGGCCAGAAAGGGCCGGGGCGCGGGGGCGAAGCCCCGACAAGAACATTTGTCATGAAAAAAGCTCTGCTTTTTTTATGACGACTCTCGAGTAAAAATCTAATGAAATCCGTGACGTATAAAAGGAATTAACCTCTTTTACACTAACGTTCCAACCAAAGTCTGAGATGAAAGAGAATCAATTTTCACATTTTGCAAAGTGCCGATCATGGTCTCTTCACCCTTGAAGCGGACGCTCTTCCAGCAGCGTGTTCGGCCGTTCATGAACTGATCGTCTTTGAAGTTCTTCTTCTCGACGAGGATTTCAACTTCTTTGCCAATAAAGGCTTCTCTTCTTTTTTGATAAATAGGGCTTTGAAGATTGAGTAAGCGCTGTAAGCGGTCTTGCTTTGCTTCTTCAGGAACATCATCGTTCCATCTTTTTGCTGGGGTCCCGTTTCTTGCACTGTAGGAAAAAATAAATGCGACATCAAACTCGATCTCTTTCATGAGATCATAAGTCATTTGAAATTCTTCTTCGGTTTCGGTAGGGAAGCCCACAATGATATCGGTTCCAAGGGCAATGTCCGGAACCATGCTTTTCAACATCGCGACTTTTTCAAGATATTGCTCGATCGTATAAATGCGGTGCATTTTTTTCAGAATACGAGGAGAGCCCGCTTGCATAGGAAAGTGGACAAATTCGCATAGGGTTCTTAAATCACGAACAGCTTCCATCAATTGATAACTAATATCTACAGGATGGGAAGTCATGAAGCGTACGCGCTCAATGCCCGGGATTTTATCGATGCTATATAAAAGATCGTGGAACTTCGTATTCCACTCGGGTTTATCATTGCCGTATGAATTGACGTTTTGACCCAGTAAAGAAATTTCTTTATAGCCTTTGTCCGCTAATGCCTTTACTTCTTCTAAAATGCTTTCAGGAGTTCTGGAGACCTCAGGGCCTCGGGTATAGGGAACGACGCAATAGGTGCAGTATTTATCGCAGCCACGAATGATTGAGATGTGGGCCGATACAGGATTGTCTCTTTTCGCTTTAAGATAGTCTAATTCAAAAGAAAATTCGTCATCGGTGCGAATTTGTTGTTTGCCGGTCGCGAGGCGATCGTCAAGAACTTCGTTTAAATTGTGGATGTTATTGGTTCCGACTACGAAATCAATGTGAGGAAGTTTTTTAAATAAGGTGTCTTTTTTTGCATTCGCCATACACCCTGTAACCCCGATTAACTGGGTTTTTTCTTCCCCACGCCCTAAGCGGCCGATTTTCCCCATTACCTTTCTTTCGGCTAAATCCCTGATAGAGCAGGTATTAAAGAGTAAAAGATCGGCTTTTTCCTCTTCTTCGATCCTCTCCATGCCTCTTTCTTCCAGCTCGCCTACCATGATTTCAGAGTCGAGCTCGTTCATCTGGCATCCGTATGTCTTAACGTAAAAGGTCTTGGGTTGTTTCATAAATCAGATAAGGGGGGTTAATAGAGCAAAAATATAACGGTTTTAAGTTTCAGCTTCAATAACATCTTGGAATAATTTTCTAGTTCGGGTAAACTGATCCCCATATTCGAAATATAGGTCCCCCAAATGATGCAGAAAGCAAGACAGCCGAAGACAATTTTAAAAAAGAAAGCTGACAATCAGCGTACTTGGTTTGTTTTCGATGCAACTGGCAAAACTTTAGGCCGCTTCGCTTCGGAAATTTCTAAGGTACTTCGTGGAAAACACAAGCCTGATTACACTCCTTCTAGCGATACAGGCGATGGCGTAATCGTTATCCACGCGGACAAAATTGTCGTTACCGGTGCTAAAGAAGCGCAAAAAATTTACAAACACCATACCGGCTTTATGAGCGGCTTGGTTGATACTCCATACCGTGTTATGAAAGCTCGTCATCCTGAGCGAATCATCGAAAGAGCCGTAAAAGGCATGATGCCAAAAAACCGTATTGCAGAGCACCAATATAAGCGTCTGCGCGTCTACAACGACGATAAATATGCTGAAGTGGCTCAAAATCCAGTGGTAGTGAATATTTAAACCGTTAAATAGAAGTTTATAATGAAAGAAATTGTAGAAACAGGACGCCGAAAGTTAGCAGTGGCATCTGTCCGTATGCGCGAGGGAGCTGGCGCAATTGAAGTTAACGGCAAACCGTTCGATCAATATTTCCCCCTAGAACTCCAAAGAAAAATGATCTTAGCTCCTTTCGAAATGGTGGGTGGCTTTAAGCGTCATGACTTGATGATCAGAGTTTCCGGTGGTGGAATTGAAGGCCAAGCAATGGCTATCCGTTTAGGCATCGCTAGAGCTATTTGCATTGAAAATGACGAAGCTCGTCCTGATTTAAAAGTTAAAGGGTACTTAACCCGCGATCCACGTAAGAAAGAACGTAAAAAATACGGTCTTCGTGGTGCACGTAAACGCGGCCAATACTCGAAACGTTAATTTTTACTCCTCCTATATAGTAGATCTGTCGAGATCACGAAATGTGATCTTAGACAGGTCTTTTTTTTGCAGTTTTTTCTCTCTATTTGACATAGTGATTTCATGGAACCACTAGAAGAATGTCGCCAGACCTTTGATCAATTAAAACGAGCTTTTAGGCCTTTCGATAATATCAGCAATGAGTTGAATGCAGATTTAACCCCTAAAGAAAGGTTCAATAAGCTAGAGGAAATTTCACTCACACGAATATATTCCAAGAAAAGAACGGAAGTGGGAGCCTCGCACCCTAATCGATACGATTGTGGACATCCCTACGACGATCATAGAGCCACAGTTGATCGCGAATATTTGAATTGTTCTCCCATATGCTTCGAAGATGAAACTGTTTATGCAGCTGAAGCTCCAACAGAGAAATCCTTACAAATATTTTTAAAATTTCTAACTCAGCCTTTGCCCGAGTCTAAAGAGGGAATTCAGATTGTCGTGTGTCTTACGATGCCGATTGAAAAGGAAAAAGATAAATGTTTGGAATATTGGCTGGGTTCAAACATCGAAATAATCAGGCATCGTGTAATCAAAGAAATGGGTGATCAGTCTGCTACGGAAACCTCATTAAAGTTACCGGGTGGAAAAATTATTCGCTTATTTCGTTATTTAAATTGGCCCGATGGCCACCGCTGTAAAAAGCACTTACTGTATGCGTTAATACGAAGAGTTTCAAAATATAAATCTCAATCTAAACTCTTTCATTGTAGTTTAGGGGCAGGAAGAACAGGCACTGCGCTTGCGGCTTATCGAATTTTTAATAACCAAAACATAAACCTAGATCGTGAAATTTTGTGGATGCGTCTACAAAGGTGGGGGATTGTTCGTTCAGATGGTCAATATAAAATGCTGGTGGAATTTATCAATTATATAAAAAAATGCAAGGATGAGCATGCAAGTTCCACCCCTGAGAATACCCTTAGAAAAACTACAGCAAGAGTATAAGGATTGGTTTGGTGAAGAGCCTTCTAAGAAAGAAAAATCAAATCTTGAAGCTTTTGCCAATATTAATGTTCTAAGTAGTCGTATAAAAAGAACGCTATTGATGAGAGGACTCTATTCTAATCATCGCGTTTTACTGTCCGATCGAAGGTTTTTACACTGTTCTCCTATTTGTTATGAAGATGAGGTGCTATATGCATCCGAGGCCCCTACCAAAGAAACGCTCGTCGATTTCGTGAAGTTCGTTAATGAGCCACTTCCGGAAAATCCGCTAGGCATTCAAGCGATTGTTTGTTTGATTACTCCAACTAGAACTTCTGAAGGAATGATGAATTATTGGGGATCCAAAACCGTTTTCAGTAGTGTTTTATACTATTCACCGCAAAAGCAGGAAGCACTCGTTTTAAGGCATGTTCGTTTAGATAAAAAAATGATTATTCATATACAAGCCGTCAAGTGGAGGGATTACGGCGCGTGTTCAGTCGTTTTACTGCGCACACTCATTGATGAATTATTGAAGATTAAAGGATCCATTTTATTTCATTGCCTTGCAGGAGAGGGAAGGACAGGGGTGGCCATTGCCGCATATCGAGCGATCAAATCTAAAAGTTATGATATGGACCGAGAAATTTTGTGGATGCGTATGCAGAGGCCATCTATGATACACACACTTGAGCAATACGAATTGCTGATTAATTTAATGAAAGATCTTCAGGAATCATCGAAAGAGAAGCGTATTTGCCTCCCATCTCCCTAAGAAGGGATTGCCAGAGTTTTTCTGGAGGAGTGTTAAAGATATGTTCTGCCGTTGCAGGAAATAAATACCAA
>JAGVJG010000085.1 GCA_020051235.1 Parachlamydiales bacterium
CCGCAATGTGGCCGCCCTTCAAGGGCGGGTTTATGCGGAGCTTTAGCTCCGCCCCGAGCCATTTATGGCGTAGCCAAAATCGCGTATGCGAGCGATGGGTGTGCTTTAGCACATTCGAGCGAGAGCCCCGTTATGCGGTATACGCGCATTTGGGCACGTCAGAAATGGCCGGGGTGCAGGGGCGGAGCCCCGACAAGTGTATAGGTCGGAAAATGCGTCAGCATTTTTTGACAAATCTCGAGTAAAAAACTATGGCTTAATTGTTCTTTGTACAAACGGAGTAACTTCTGGTAATTGATCTAAATCAAACCACTTACCCTCTTCTTCTTTATTTCCCTGAATTTCTTGAAATTCTAAAACTTCATAAATAATTCCAATCATATGAAAGTTCGGATCACTATAAGTTTCGACAGCTTTCAGTCTGGCTTGGTTGACTTGTAGTGCGGCCTCCTCGATGGATTCGCGTTGTAGGGCTTGAAGGGGAGTCTCGTGCAGTTCTAGCTTCCCTCCCGGGAAATCCCAGGCGTTTTTAAAAGGGCCGCCCCTTTTTTGTGTTAGATATATTTTATTTTCGGAAATGAAGATTCCATAAGCAGCTATTCTTGTGTTCATTAGGTTTTATGTTGTTTAGAGGGAGATTTTTTGTTAATTGTAGAGCTATCAGGAGTTAATATGCATTTATTTATTTCACTTATAATCCCTCTATTTGCTTTCGCTACTACCGTAGAGGAAGCGGCCGTCGATAGCTACATTTATGCGTATCCATTAGTCACTATGGATTATACGGCCAAAGTGATGACCAATACGGCCACTCTGAGTGAAAATAAAGCTCCTATGAATCAGTTTCTGAATTATCCGCGTTTTCCTGATCCTTCGTTTACGGATGTTACTACTCCCAATGCGGATACATTATATTCTTCTGCGTTCTTAGATCTAAGTAAGGGACCTTATATATTACATGTTCCGAACGAAGACGGCCGATATTATCTTATGGAAATGTTAGATGCCTGGACGAATGTCTTTGCCTCGCCTGGCACTAGAACAACAGGAACGAAAGAAGCTAATTTTGCAATTACGGGTCCTGATTGGAAAGGTCAGCTTCCAAGTGGCGTTCAAGAGATAAAATCTTCCACTAATTTAGTCTGGATTTTAGGAAGAACTTATAGTTCGGGAACGCCCGAAGATATCAAAGCGGTCAATGAAATTCAGTCAAAATATACGCTCACCCCGCTTGCTTCATTTGGAAAATCGTATACGCCCCCAACCGGTAAAGTGGATCCTTCGGTAGATATGAAAACGCCGGTACGTGAACAGGTGAATAATTTAAAAGGGGAAGCTTTCTTTAAACAAGTGGCTGAACTGTTAAAATCTAACCCACCAACAAAAGCAGATAGTGCAATACTTGAAAAACTTGCCTTGATTGGAATTGTTCCGGGTAAAGATTTTAATCCTTCGCAAGAAGCTATAAACGCCATAAATGAAGCTCCAAAGAAAGCTTTAGATAAAATTGTAAAAGCTTCTACGGAAACAGGTGAAAACTTAAATGGTTGGCACTTTTCAACAGATGTCGGCACTTATGGAACGAACTATTTGCAACGCGCAGTCGTAACCTACATAGGGTTAGGCGCAAATCTTCCGCAAGATGCAATATATCCTTTTACCGATAAAGATTCCTCGGGCAATCCCTTGAATGGGGATAATAAGTACGTTGTCCATTTTGAAAAGGGGAATTTTCCACCTGTGAAGGGTTTTTGGTCATTAACCCTTTACAACGATAAATTCTATTTCGTCGCAAACCCTTTGAATCGTTATAACGTCGGTTCGAAAGATAAGTTTAACCTCAATTCAGATGGCTCGTTAGATATATACATTCAAAATGAGAATCCGGGTAAGGATAAAGAGGCGAACTGGCTACCCGCTCCTAAGACTCCTTTCGTTTTATTCTTTAGATTTTATTGGCCTGAAGAGTCAATTCTTAAGGGAGAGTGGAAGCCGCCCGCTGTAAAAAAAGCTTAGTTTAATGGCCCTTGAAGTTCCTTGTATTAGGTTTACGGCGAGCCTGCCTGAATATCTTAAATACAAGGAACAACAAGATACGATCACCGAAACGGTCGTTAAAATTCTGAGTGTAGTTTTCCCCCCTTTACATTTTTATGATTTGCTCAAAAGGCAAATTCATCTTTTAGCGGGTAAATGTTTAATCGATCAGCTTAGAAACCCTTCTTGTATGCCCATCGGGTTACAAGGATATAAGAACTTCGATTCGGTAAAACTGTTACTAACAACACCTGATGGGATAGTCCTTGAGGGTCAATTCATACCTAGTAATACATTTAACGAGCGATCCAAGACGATTATTATTTTTAATGGGAATGGCGAAAAATATGAATGCAAACTCATTGAAACGCCTTTTAGACATGATGGAAACTCTATTATCATTCGTTATGACAATGTAGCTGATTTTTTCTATGCAGGGCACGACGTAGTCGTCTTTAATTATAGAGGCGTCATAAACAGTCAAGGGCACGTCTCTTGTAGGGGATTAAAACTGGATGCGGAAACGGTCTATCAATTTGTGAGCCATTATCTAAAAGTCCCGGACGAGAAAATTGTGTTATTTGGGCAATCTTTTGGAGGTGCCATCGCGACCCACCTTGCAAAATGGCATCCGGTAAAATTGTTTAACGTCAGGTCTTTTTCCTCGCTTAAAGCTATCGTTCAACATTATGCGACTATCATTTCTGCATTTGTATTGGAGGGGTTGGATTGGATTTTTAACGCAGAGGAAGATTGGAAGGAAGTGAAAGGTGAAAAGTGGATTGTGTATCACACTCATGATCAAATGATCCCGGAGAAACACAGCATCAAAAAAGCAGTAAATGATCCCCGTGCTATTAAATTGAAAGACGAAGAAGAATATTTTGATGAATTATGTTTGCCTATCGCTCTCGATAAAAGAGCTGAATTTAAAGAAGCTTTGAAAAAGGCACGTAAGATGGATGCTCATAATCGCGCTTTAATCCCTTCAGAGATTCAAATTATCCTAGATTTATTAAGAGATAATTAAGAAATAAAATTTAAAAACTTATTCTTGTATAATATCTTGGATGGACCCGCCACGTATACATTTTAAAGCCACTCTTCCTAGTTATTTAAAAACGGAGAATAAAGAGCGTCATCCTATAACGCAAATTGCTCTTTATGCCTTATGCTTTATTTTTCCCCCTCTCTTTTTATATGATTGGGTTAAAAGAAAAATTCATCTATTTGTGGGTAGACGTCTCATTGCAAATAGGAATGATCCCTATAGAAAAGAGGGTTTGTTGCTATATAACAAACTTGGGGCAATACCTATTTCCTTAACCACACCGGATAGAGTTGTTCTCGATGGTCAATATTGGCCTTCGACAACTTATCATAAAAATCCTAAAACCATCATTATGTTTAATGGGAACCGAGAAAATTATGAAAGTAAACTTTTCCATTTGAAATTTAGCTATGGGGACTATTCAGTTGGGGTTCCTTATCACAACGTTTATGATTTTAATGATGCGGGTCATAACTTAGTTGTATTTAATTATAGAGGAATAGGTGATAGCACAGGAAACGTTTCTTGCAGAGGATTGAAGTTCGATGCTGAAACAGTTTATCAGTTTGTTCGCGATTATCTGAATGTTCCTGATGAAAAAATTGTTTTGTTTGGTCATTCGTTTGGAGGAGCTGTTGCTACATCCCTTGCAAAAAACCATCCGGTGAAACTATTTAATGTACGCTCCTTCGCATCTTTGAGTACGATTGCTCGTTATTACGCAAAACTCATCGGAGCCTTAATTTTGAAGTGGTTAAATTGGACTTTTAACGTCGTGAATGATTGGAAAAAGGTTAAGGGGCAAAAATGGATTGTGTATCACAAAGATGATAAAATAATTCCTCATCCCTATAGTCTTTTTAAAGCGATTGACGATCCTAATGCTATTCAAATGAAAGATATCAATCAGTATGCCGACGAACTTTGTAGGGATGTTCCCGTTAATCATAGAAACGACTTTAGGGAAGCGATTTTTAAAAGTGAGGATGATGCTCATAACCGAGCTCTATCTTCTGATGAAATGAGTGTTATTTTAAAACTCATTGATAATTAGTCATTTAGGTTATATTCCTAAAATTCTATAAAATGAGTTTATGATTACGTCTGAGCTCTGTTTTACTCCCTGGACCGAAGAAGAATTGAAATCGGGAATTCTGGTTGAATATCTATGGAAACTCGATCTTAAAATTTCTAGCGAAGAGCTTTGGCCTTATCTTTGTGATTCAAATTCCATCAATAAGTTTGTAGAAGGCATCCCCATCACCTACACTGAAGAAAAGGGGCTTTTAAAAGGGATTTCCGGTGAAGGCAAAATGCAGATGGAATGGATCGAGTATCCATGGGAATGGGTATATGGAAAATGGCTACTTCGAAAGCGAAAATACATGAAGGGCCCTGTAACGTATAACCGTATGGGAGCCATTGTAGAAAAGAATGAGGGGGGTTGTTCTCTCTATATTTATTTGGGATCCATATGTCCCGTCGCAAAACTTGAGCAATCACTTCGAGAGTATTATGAAAAGCTTGAAGGCAAGTACATCGAATATTTCAAAAATATCGAAAATAAAAAAGCCGTTACTTTACCCAAAGTTTATCCCATTAGTGAAGAGGGTAAAGCGGCGCTTGAGAGTATTAAACTGAAATTTGATGAATTTAGCTTCTCAAAAGAGTTAGTGAACAAGTTTATCGATTACATTCTAAATCAAGATGAAGATCAGTTATATCGATTAAGGGTATTAAAAATTGCGGAAGAATTGAATGTAAACAGTCATAAACTGCTAGTGATGTGTTTATACGGCGTAAAATTGGGTTTACTTGAGCTTTCCTGGGACGTGATTTGTCCTCACTGTAAAGGCGTTCGACAAGAAATTCCTTATCTTTCTCAAATACCGCAGAAAGGGTTTTGTGAAGTTTGCAAGATTGATTTTGAGAATAGCAAAGAAGATTCCATCGAGGTGGTTTTTCACATCCATCCTCAAATTAGAAAAGTGAACAAGATCTATTTTTGTGCAGCTGAACCTTCTTTTAAACCCCATATAAAAATCCAGAAAAATCTTGGGAAGAAAGAGCATCTTGAGGCGGACGTTCCAAAAAAAGAATATCGGTCCCGCATTGTAGGCGATCCTGACCTTTCTAAATATCTTATCAGTGTTGATAAAAAAGATAGTGAAGATAAAGCGCATGTAAATATAGATGCGGTTAACCCTGATAATGAAAGTCATCTTTTCATTTTTGAAGATGAGAAAAGCTCCCTTAAATATACTTTAAAACCTTCTGAGTTATTCAACTGCCAAATGTTTAGGGAGCTATATAATGACGAAGAAATTCCTTATGATCTTAACTTGGAAATGGGACTGCAAACCCTGATGTTTATTGACATGGCTCACTCGAGCCATTTTTACGAAAAACATGGGGATGCAAAAGCGTTTAATCTCGTAAAAGAGTACTTCAAAAATATTGTAGGAAAACTTGATGAGTTGGAAGGAGTGATAGTTAAAACAGTAGGGGATGGGGCTCTACTTGCATTTAGTAATCCGGTAGGGGCTTTAAAGGCGGCATTAATGCTGAATACATTTTCTGAAAATTACTCAGGAACTCCGGATTTTCACGTGAAAATTTCAATCAGTTACGGAAAGTGTATTGGAGTCAATTTTGATAATAAAATAGATTATTTTGGTCTAATCGTAAATATTGCTTCTAAACTTCAATTGGGGGCACTTCCAGGTGATATTGTAATGTCTAAAGAGATGTATGAGTTGCCTGAAATCCAAGCTTTTTTAAGTAAGAATCACATCGATGTTAATACTCTTGTGGTAGTTCATAATTCATTAACTCGCCCTTTAGATGTCATTAAAATAGTGAAAAAGTAACGTTTTTTAAAGAATTAATTAAGAAATCATCACTAACCTCTTATTTTTTGTTATAATAGTATCTTATGGATGCTCCAGGCCGTATTTACTTTAAAGCTAAAATGCCGAGGTATGAATTAGAGGAAACCCCTACTAAAATTTTAAGGGTAACTCGTGAAATTTTTGCTACTTTTTTACCCCCTCTTATTTTACTCGAATGGGCAAGACATGCGGTCCATCATTTGCTTGGAAAGTTAATGCTCAAAGAAAGGGAGAGAATTTTCAATCCGGCCACCTCCATCAATTTTAATAGTTTGGGCGCAGTTCCTCTTTCATTGACGACACCGGACGGCAAGGTATTGGATGGAAAATATATTAAATCTGACAAGAGAAATAAAGATTCAAAAACGGTAATCATTTTTAATGGAAAGGGCGAACGCTACGAAGAGAAAAGTCTTTTCAATAAGTATGCTTACGACAATGAAAGCATTATAGTTCCTCGAGAAAATTTATATAACTTCTTAAACGATGGCTATGATGTCGTCGTGTTTAATTATAGGGGTGTTTCAGAAAGCACGGGATGGTCCTCTTGTGACGGTTTAAAGCTTGACGCAGAAACCGTTTATCAGTTTGTGAGAGATAAGCTAGAGGTTCCTGATGAAAAAATAGTGCTATGGGGCTTTTCATTGGGCGGGTCGATCGCAACGTTTTTGGCAAGTAAACACCCCGTTTCCCTAATTAATGTACGATCCTTTTCATCCTTAAGTCATGTTGTTAGGTATCATGCTACCTGCATTGCCGCTTTCATTTTATTACTATTAGATTGGTGTATTCACCCGGCTGCAGATTGGCCTAAAGTTAAGGGGAAAAAAATAGTGGTTTATCACCCGGATGATCCTATTATTCCGTTGTATTGCAGCCTTTTTAAGTGGGTAGAATCCGCAACGGCCCATATCACTTTAAAGTCTGATAAAGCTTATTTTGAAGAAATTTGTAGAACGGTACCTGAGGAAAAAAGAGCTGATTTCATACACAAATTGAAGAAGGATTGGAAAATCACCCCTCATTCCCGTACGTTATCTGACGAAGAGATGTCAAATATACTCAGTTATATATAGACGTTAATGTCTAATTTAGACTAATATGTCCACATGCAAACCTACCACAATATAGCTGAAGCCATCAGCCTTTTGCTTTATCCCCATGCTGAAGTTATTATACATGATTTAAAGTCCGGGCTTATCTCAGCCATCTTTAATCCCTTTTCGAAAAGAAAAAAAGGGGATGAATCATTGCTGGATCCCGTCAAAAGATACCCTGATATCTTTCCTCCTTACAACAAAATGAATTGGGATGGAAAACTACTTCGCTCCGTTTCGATAACTTTAAGAAATAACCAAAACACACCGATTGCTCTTATGTGCATTAACGTGGACTTAAGTAAATGGAACGATCTTTATCAATACCTTGAAAAGATGATTAAGGTGGAAAACGCACCCAACGAAATTCTTTTTAAAGATGATTGGAGGGAAAGAATTAATGTCTTTGTCACCGACTATATAAAAGAAAATAACCTCAATCTCAAGACACTTTCAAGAGAAGAAAAGCAAACTTTAGTTGTCGCTCTACATAAGAAGGGAGCGTTTAATGCAAAAAATGCAGCCAATTATGTAGCTGACGTTTTAGACCTATCACGCGCAACCATTTACAATTACCTTAGGAATTAATATGTGGCCTCCTTTTAAAATTGAAGAATTTTGGAAAAAATACGAATTTTCAGTCCCTAATCTTTTGTGTACTTCAGATGCAGAGACCTTTCAGTTAAGCGAAATACTATCTTTGGCTGATGCAGAATGCCTTCATTTATGGAACGACCTTCATTTAGGCTACACGGAGTCAAAAGGAAAGCCCTTGTTGAGGAAAGAGATTGCGAAACAATATCAAGTGGGTGAAGAGGGTATTGTCGTTTTTGGAGGGGCGGAGGAAGCTATCTTTTGCACTTTGAATGCGCTGATATCAAAACAGGATCATGTTGTCGTATTAACACCGGCCTACCAATCTTTAAAAACCGTTCCTGAAATGATCGGAGCCGATGTCTCTACGGTTTCATTAGACGACGGCGTTCTTGATTTGGATAAATTAAGAGCATCGATTAAGTCTAATACAAAAGCCATTGTGATGAATTTTCCTCATAATCCTACAGGTGCTCTTTTAGATATCTCCACTTTCAAACAAGTTATCGAAATCGCGAAAAGCGTAGATGCCTTTATCGTCGTGGATGAGCTTTATCGCTACTTTGAACTCGATGAGTCAAAGCGACTCCCTCAGATTGCCGATGCATACAGAAAAGGGATATCCATTAATGCGATGACAAAAACATATGGACTCGCAGGGTTAAGAATAGGCTGGGTGGCTTCCCAAGAGAAATCATTCATAGAGAAAGTTTCATCCTTTAAATTATACACCACCTGCTGCAACAGTTCGACCAGCGAAATTCTTGCTATCATTGCACTAAGAGCGAAAGACCAGGTGCTTGCACGTAACAGACAGATTTTATTAGAAAACTTTCGTTTGCTCGAAGCATTTTACGAACGACACCTCGATTTTTTTGAATGGATAAAACCCCAAGCCGGGCCTATCACTCTTTTTAAAATTAAAGGCTCTGCCCAAAAATGGGTGGATGATCTTATAAAGCAAAAGGGGCTTTTAGTTATGCCTGGAAAAGTTTTTGATCTCTCCGATGATATTTTGAGGTTGGGATTTGGAAAAAAGAGTTTTGCAAAACATCTTCAAGTATTTGAGGAGTATATTTTAGAAAATAAAAAGGCAACCCATTCTTAGATGAATTGCCTATTGAAGCCGGTTATTTACCTAAAAAGCTACATGACCGGTTAAAGCAAGAATTAAGAAAACAATTAGTAACACTACTATTAATCCTGAAGGGCTATAACCCCAGTCACGGCTATAAGACCAGCGTGGTAATGCACCTACTAGTAGTAAAATCAATAGAATTAGAAGAATTAGTCCTAGACTCATAAAAAACCTCGGTTAAATTATTCCTAATATTTTCATGATAACGAGGGCTATAAACGGAACGCCTAAAAGCCACAGAAGGATCATTCTACCCATATTAGTCCTCCAACCTTAATTATAAACCCTTTAGGCATTATCTACATTTTAGTCACAACCGATTGATAATCAGCATTCTCCGTTATTTGACTTTTTAATCCATTAAATTAATGATTAATTATAGATCCCAATTTAGTTTTTACGAGGTAACTATGTCTCGAAAAGAATTTTATATTTTATTTGTAGATTTACTAAATGATATTTATAGCGGTGAAAATCAATTGATCGATGGATTGCCTCATTTAGCAGAAGCTTCTACTAATCCAAAACTTAAAAAAGCTTTTACTCATCATTTAAAAGAAACGAAAGAACAGAAAAAAAGACTCGATGAGATTTATCATAAAATTGGTGAGCACCCTGGAGATGATAAGTGTGAAGCTATGGAAGGGCTATTATCAGAGTGCACAGAGTGTATCAAGCATTATAAAAAGTCTCCCATTCGCGATGCCGCGCTTATTCGCTGCGCACAATGTGTGGAGCATTATGAGATTGCAAACTACGGTACACTCCGCGCCTTCGCCAAAGAGCTCGGACGGAACGATATTGCCGATCTTATCCAACATTCCCTCGACGAAGAAGGCGAAGCAAATAAGACATTGAATGAAGTTGCTGAGGGGGGTATTTTTACTTCCGGTGTTAATGATAAGGCGCTGAATAGTTAACACAATCGTTAACTTGCTTTAATCGTCTCAAAATTCCAAGATTTCTACTCGAGAGTTGTCAAAAAATGCTGACGCATTTTCCGACCCATGTTCTTGTCGGGGCTGCCGCCCCCGCACCCCAAGGCCATTTCTGACGTGCCCAAATCGCGTATACCGCATAACGGGGCTCTCGCTCGAACGTGCCTAAAGCACGCCCATCGCTCGCATCCGCGATTTTGTCTACGCCATAAATGGCTCGGGGCGGAGCTAAAGCTCCGCATATACCCGCCCTTGAAGGGCGGCCACATTGCGGCAGGTAGCCTGGCGCCCTCGCCGGAGGCGAGCATCAGTTTAGTTATGTATTACCGCCCTCCAAGGGCGGGTTTCAAGCGCCCTTACAGGGCGCCACCGAGCCATTTATGGCGTCGGGAAAAATTGCGGATGCGAGCGAAGAGCTTAGGTTGCACCTACTCGAGCGAGAGCTGCGTAAGCAGCGGTTATACGCGATTTTAACCCCGCAAGAAA
>JAGVJG010000090.1 GCA_020051235.1 Parachlamydiales bacterium
GCATCTACTTCTACATCTCCGCGTGCTTTTAATCCTTTAAAACTTCCCGTATTCCACGAAGGAGGTAAGCAGGGCAGAATATCAATTTCATCATTGTGACTTTGCAAAAGCATTTCAGCAATGGCTGCGGTTCCTCCCAAATTACCATCAATTTGAAAAATGACCGGTTTATCTGAATCAACGGGGTAATGGGCATCAAAAAAGTTAGGAAAAGTGGAATGAGCAATTAAATCGGTAAGATGTTCTTCGGCTTTTCTTGCATTTTTTAATCGAGCCCAAAAAAGAGAAATCCATGCTTGGCTCCAACTTGTATGTCCTCCGCCATAAGTTAATCTTCTTTCTAAAGTTTTGGTTGCACCCTCAACCAATTGCGGTGAATCGATCTGGTTCCCAGGAAATAAGGCAAAAAGATGGGAAATATGACGATGACCGGGCTCAGGTTCATCATAATCTTCTAACCACTCTTGAATTTGACCGTGTTTGCCGATTTTAAAGGGGGGAAGTTGCGCTATAGCAATCTCTAACTTATCTGCAAATTCAAAATGTCCTAATAATTGCGAGGCTTTGATTGTGTTTGAGAATAAATCACGGATAATTTGGATGTCCATGCTCGGGCCATAGGTAATTGTATAGGGATGGCCTTCAGAATCGTAAAACGAATTTTCGGGTGAGCTAGAAGGGGCCGTTACCAAATAGCCGCTTTTAGGATCTCTTACAAGATAATCTAAATAAAATTTCGAGGCCTCGGTCATTAAAGGATAAATATCTATTAAGTAAGCCCTATCTTGATTGTATGAATAGTGCTCCCAAAGATGTTGACATAGCCAACCGCTTGCGGCAGGAAAAAGCCCCCATCGAGGGTTTTCTGCAGGTGAGGTGAAGCCCCAAATATTTGTAATGTGATGTACAACCCAACCTCTTGCACCATAATGAATTTTTGCGGTTCTTTCTCCAGGCGATTTTAATGTCTTAATAAAGTCGATGAGAGGGGTGTGACATTCTGATAAATTGGCCACTTCGGCTGGCCAATAATTCATCTGTAAATTGATATTGGTGTGATAATCCCCATTCCAAGGTGTTTGTATTTCTTTTGCCCATTTCCCTTGAAGGTTTGCGGGCAGGCATCCGGGCCTTGATGAGGTGATAAGGAGATATCTGCCAAATTGAAAGTATTGTGAGATAAGTTGAGGATCTTCTTTTCCCTCTCTTAGCCTTTTTAATCTTTGAGGAGTGGGGAGAGAGCTAAAATCATTTCCGGCGACATTTAAATCAACTCGATTCATTAAAGAAGAATAATCATTTATGTGGGCATCACGTAAAGATAGGTAGGTGCGGCATTCTGTATCTTCTTTAACCAATGCCTCAAAATTATTGCGTCGAAAATCCGTTCTCGCCCCTAATATCAAAAGTGCGCTATCGGCGTCTTTAATATGAATGCGTGAATCTTGAACAAGTTGATTCCCATTCTCATTATAACATTTTAATAGAGCTAAGTATTTAATCCCCTGGCCAGGCCCTAGCTGACCTGATAAGGAGAGGGAATCCTCATCTTGAATGGATTTTGCGTTTTCAGATCGTGATAAAGAGGCAGTAAAATTGATTTTTGCAGGCTTATCACTTGTCAGATAGATAACTAAAGTTTGATTGGGGAAGCTTATAAAATATTCTCGAAGATAGTGGGTGTCTCCCACGGTGTAGGTAACACGTATCATTCCGTTTTCTAAATCAAGTTCACGTCGATAATCTTGGTAAAATTCATTTTCGAACTCGAGCAGTAAATCTCCAAACGTTTGATAACAGCCGAATTCACCATATGCCGATTTTCCTTCGTAGGAACCTCTGCCCTTACATAGTAAATTCTCATAAGTAAGTTTTTCAGCTTCTTGATAATTTTCTTTAAATAATTCGCTTTGAATGAGGGCTAGCTTTTCGAATGCTAAAGGGTTATCTGCATCTTGAGGACATCCCGACCACAAACTTTCTTCGTTAAACTGTATTTTATCTTTTTGAACGCCCCCGTATACCATAGCGGCCATTCTACCGTTACCTATAGGCAGAGCTTCTATCCATTTTTGAGCAGGTTCGTTATACCAAAGGGGTTCAACTCCAGATAGAAAGGAACAAATGAAAAGAAAGTATCGCAACATATAAAACTCGCAATTAAGATTAACAACTTTAAGGGAGTTTTACATTATGGTCTATTTGTTATCTTTTTTATCCGTGTTAGTTTTGATCTCAATATTGGATGTTTTTTGGCTCGGTCTAACAATGAATCGTATTTATAAGCCCGGATTGGGGGATTTGTTGGCAGATAGACCAAACTATAAAGCCGCGTTTCTATTCTATATAATCTATGCACTTGGGATTACTCATTTTGTCGTTCACCCTGCATTTGTAAATGGCGCAGGCTTTATTGGAGGAACTTTGCAAGGGGCTTTGTTCGGACTTATAAGTTATTCCGTCTATAACCTTCCTAATCTTGCATTGATAAAGAAATGGTCTGAGAAAGTTTCTATAGTCGATATTGTGTGGGGAACGGTGCTGACATCCCTTACAACATTTTTGACTTTATTCTTTTTGCCGAAAATTATTTCTTGGATTTGAAAATAAGGTAAAGAGGGAAGGCTAGAGGAAGTAGTAGAGATAGACGAAATCCTCTAGTCTGAATTCATTATTAATAGTTTAATATAGCCGGGCCTACTAACTCAATAGATTTAGGTTCTAATATTATTTTTAGTTTTCCTCCGGGGGTTTTTACATTTAAATATTTCTTTTTACTTATAGCCGCGCAAGACATGGAACCGGTGCCGCACGACCGAGTCAGGTTTTGAACCCCTCGTTCATAGGTTTTTACAAAAATTGTTTGATCATCCACATGATGCCACGCATTAACGTTAATGCCATGGGGAAAGAGCTCTTTTAGCTCATTAAGCGATCTACCCATCAAGAATAGCTCCTCATCCTGTAGCTTCTTTTCAATGACAAGGTGAGGTTCAATCATTTCCACATACTGAAAATCCCCCAGCTTTTGAGGACTCTTTATAAATTTGTCATTTATCTCAAACCGTGCAGCCGGCAGTGTGATTGAATATTCATGGTGATTATATTTTTTCAGCTCATGTTCTCCCTGCTTTGTTTTAATGAAATAATGTTGAATGGGGGAATAATACTCATAAAGGTATGCCGCAACCGTTCTTGAGCCATTTCCGCAAAACTCTCCTAAATTCCCATCTCGTCCTAAAACAAGCATTTTTAAGTATAAAGCTCCTTCTTTGAATTCACCTTCAGTTAGAAGAAGAGCGTCATCACGTTTTTCTTTCACTAAATGTTTATGAGCCTCTAAAAGGATTTGTGAATTCACTTTTGTAGCCATAAAATCAAACAGCAAAAAGGTGTTTTCACACGCAGAAGTTTGAAGGTACTTCATACTCTTTTGCCCACAGTTAAGGTGGTTATTTTTTGAACAGGATTGCTTCCCTCTACAACATATTGCTTTCTAAGCGTGTTCGCAAAGGCGCTATCCACGCTATAAATCGTTTGATATTGCTCCGGATAAAAGGTTGTACTACTTATACAGGGGGCATAAGTTTTATTTTTTACGGGAAGGAAATACTTGGTGGGATCGAGCTCTCTTGGGGCATCACCAAGCTTTAAGCCTGTCATAAAATACTCTGCAAACATGCAGAAAGAAACCGTTCCTTCTTCGCTATTTAAAAAGCTAATTTCTCGATCGGAAAGGAGTTTCAATATGTCATGCTTAAGGCTTGCTTCAGCTAGAATGAAATCTATGGGCAATTGACTTCTTAACTTCGTCAAGGTTTTAGAAGAGCTTCCATTTGCAAATGCTTCGCAAACTTTTTTTTCTCCTTGGTGAATGGCTTCTCCATCTAAATATTTTGATTGAGAATGTTTAAGATCAAAGACCGCCAGCTTCACGGGCGCTGTGTCATAGGACTGCAAAAGATTTTTTGCGTTTAAAGCTTCTTCCAGCTCTCTTTTATTAAACTGAAGATTGTCACACGAGCCGTTCTTGGTGAATATATCAAGCACCAGGTTGTTAGATCCGGCTGAATGTTTAAAGGTAAAGGATCGTGAAAATTGGACCTTATCCTCGTTTAAAAAATGAATGCTAAGTTCATAGGCCTCTTTATGAAGAGGAGCGGCAGAAAAACTGACTGCTGTTATTTGATTGTTCATGCTTAAATTGTGCATAAATATGCATATTTATGCAAATAAAACACTATAAATGCACTAAATCCCTTAGTCATAGAGATAAATTCTCAGAAATGGAATAATTTAAATTTCTTTATGCAATCATTCATCCAACCGCATGCCGTTACCGTTTACGTTATCCATGCAAACAAATATTTAATCATTCGCAGGTGCTGTGAGGTTTTAAACGGCACCTGGCAAATGGTAACCGGCCGCATCGAAGAGGGCGAAAAAGCCTGGGAAGCGGCTATCCGAGAGGTGAAAGAAGAGACAGGGCTTGTTCCTGAATCTTTATATTCCGCCGACATCGTCGAAACCTTTTATATCAAGGCGTCTGACAAAATTGCTTTTGTTCCTGTCTTTGTGGCTTATGTTGACTCTCAGAAAGTGAAATTATGTCCCGCTGAGCACGATGCCTTTGAATGGGTAGAATATCAGGAGGCAAAAGAACGCTTTGTTTGGTTTGAACAGAAGAGAATCATTACGCATATTCATGAGAATTTTATTTTGAAAGAGCCTTTTGCTATGCACCTGATTCAGGAAGCCCCATGCTCGCTCAAATAAGAAACGCGACCCTTGAAGACTCCCTTCAAATAGTGAATGCGGAAAAAGAAATTGCGCTACAGCCCGGATTATTCTGTTCCGCACCGGATGAGTTCACAGAAAAAAAAGTTAAAGAGACCATTCAAGCCAATAAAGGGGTGTACTTAGTCGCTGTGAATGAAAATAAATTAGTGGGCCATGCTTTTCTTGTTCCTTTATCTTTAAAATCTTTAAAACATGTGGCGATGCTTAATATTGCCGTTCATAAAGGGTGGCAAGGAAAAGGCATTGGCACACAGCTTATGCAAGCCCTTATCGATTGGGCAAAAAATTCTAAAGAAATTGAGAAAATTGAATTAAACGTAAGGGCAACAAATCAAATTGCCCTTAAATTATATGCCGATTTCGGCTTCACCAAAGAAGGAAGGCTTAAAAACCGCGTAAAAATCGATGATCATTATATCGATGATATCGTTATGGGTTTGTTTCTGCCCAAATCTTCTTAATAGCTTCTCCAAGCGCTTTTTTTGAATGGATTAAATGACATTTATTTTTGGTTGCTTCATCGTGCTGAAGCGCA
>JAGVJG010000153.1 GCA_020051235.1 Parachlamydiales bacterium
CGTGCTTTAGGCACGTTCGAGCGAGAGCCCCGTTATGCGGTATACGCGATTTGGGCACGTCAGAAATGGCCGGGGTGCGGGGGCGGCAGCCCCGACAAGAACATTTGTCATGAAAAAAGCTCCGCTTTTTTTATGACGACTCTCGAGTAAAAATCTAATGAACTATTAGACGTTCATTAAGAGTTAACCCTTTTTATTTGTCTTGCGGGAATCGGGCACGGGCACTTTACGCGGGAATCGGGCACGGGTTGAAAATCTCTCGGCTTGTGGCCGAGAGATTAATTATTTCACTGCTTGGATGACGCCGCAACCAATTCGGTTGCCGGCATTGCCGGACGGCTGTGTCACATAATCGTCGGGGTCGGAATGAACGACGACTGATCGTCCAACTACCGAATGATCCCCATTAAGCTTGATTACGGTATCGACGCGCTCATAGTGAGCTTTGCCTTTATCGTCCGCTTTAATATTTCCTAAATCTCCAACATGGCGCTTCTCTGAATCAGGTCCACCATGCGGTTGATTGTCGGGATTATAATGACCTCCCGCTGAACTTGCATCCGCTGCCGAGCAATCCCCTTTTTCATGGATGTGAAATCCATGTTTTCCGGGAGCCAGGCCTTCTAAGTCTGCTACAATCAAAACGCCGTTTGATACTTTCTTAAAAGTAACAACGCCTTTTACTTGGCTGGCCGAAGAGGGATGAATTTCAGCTTTTGCTTCCGTTACGGTTACAACCGCCGTTTCAGCAAATAACAAAAATGGAAGCACTAAAAGTGATAACAATTTCATATTACTTCTTTAATGTATCTTTTACAGCGTCAGAAGCTTTATTAGCTGCATCTTGCGCCTTGTTAGATGCTTCGTTTGCTTTGTTTGCAGCGTCTTGAGCTTTGTTCGCTGCATCTTGCATTTTGTTGGATGTTGTGTCTGTAGTTGTTCTAGTTGTGTTGTTGTATTGGCCGTTGGTTGTTGTTGTAGTTGTAGGTGGAACTGGGGCTTCAGGTGCTGTTGATCTTGGAACCGGTTTTTGTTCACATGCAGCTAATAAAACGATAGCACTTAAAGCAAATAGAGCCTTCTTCATGATTATTCTCCTGTTAAATTTAAAATTAGAATTAACCAGTTAAAGACAATTTTTTCAAGTAAGTTTCTACAAAAGGGATATAAATGCGTCTTCGTCAAGCACTTTAATTTTTAAATCTAGCGCCTTTTGATATTTCGAACCCGGGTCTTCTCCCACTAAGACATAATCTGTTTTTTTACTAACAGATTCAGAAAGTTTGCCCCCACGTTCTTTAATCAAATTACCTGCATCCGATCGGCTATATTTTTTAAGAGTCCCCGTAAGAACAAAGGTCTTTCCGGAGAAGGGATGTTCCGAAATAACTACATGATATTCAGGCTTTATACCTAAATCGAGAAGATCTTCGATCTCATTTAAGTTTTCTTTCTTTTGAAAATAATCAAAGATCGCTTCCGCTACTATATCTCCAATTCCTTCGATTGACTTGAGTTCTTCGAGATTTAATTTTGCGATTTTATGGATCGAATGGGCTTTATGGGCTAAATCTTCCGCCGTTCTTATCCCTACATGTTTTATCTGCAGTGCCATGATAAATTTAGGAAGACTCACCTTTTTTGATCGATCGATGGCAGATAATAAATTGGTGATCGACTTCTCTTTGAAATTATCTAATTGCTGAACTTCCTTTTCTGTTAATCGATAAAAATCTGAAAATCGCTTAACAAACCCCTTTGTAAATAGCTGTTCGACAACTTTTTCGCCTAAATTCTCAATATCCATGGCTTCTTTACACGCAAAAAAGATGAACCGATTTAATTTCTGCTCAGGACATTCAGGATTCACACATCGAATTAATACATCTTCTTTGACGAGATGCGAATGGCAAACGGGACAATTTTTAGGAAAATGATACTTTTTAGAATCAGGTTTTCTAAGCGAATGAATGACTTCAACCACTTTGGGAATAACATCTCCGCCCTTTTCTATAATGACGGTATCGCCAATTCGAATATCTTTTCGTTCAATTTCCTCGGCATTATAAAGGCTCGCCCTTGCAATAGTGGAACCTGCCAAAAAAACGGGCTCTAGCTCAGCTACAGGGGTGATCACCCCCGTTCTTCCTACTTGCAGGGTAATATTATTTAAAGTTGTACGCGCTTTTTCAGCTTCGAACTTATAAGCAACGGCCCATCTAGGCGATTTACCTGTAGTACCTAATTTCTCATACTCTTTTAATCGATTCACCTTGATAACAATGCCGTCGATATCAAAAGGATAATTCTTTCGCTTAGCTTTAACTTTTTCTGCAAAAGCCATTATTTCATCTAAGTTATGCGCTATCGTTTTTTCTTTGAGAGTAGGAAGGCCAATCTTTTCAAGAAATTGATGCACTGTATTTTGAGTTTCAAGTTCAGGAATTACCATTTGATAAAAGACAACTCTTAACCCTCTTTTGGCAACCTGTGAGGGATCGAGCAATTTTAGTGAGCCCGCTGCCGCATTTCTAGGATTCGCAAATTGTTCAAATTTGCTAAATGCCGAATGTGGCATAAAAACTTCACCTCGAAGCTCAATGACGTCATATTCTTTAGTAGACAGCTCTAAAGGCAAGTTCTCGATCACTCTTAAATTTTGAGTGATATCGTCCCCTACTTTGCCATCCCCCCGAGTCACTCCCCTTACAAATTTACCTTTTTCATAACGCGCGGCGATTGCAATTCCATCCATTTTAAGTTCGCAATAAAACTCGGGATGGCCCCCCAGTTTTTTAACTCGCTTTATAAAATCATCTAATTCTTCCACATTGTAAGTGTTATCAAGAGATAACATAGGAGTGGTGTGCCTTACATTCTTAAAACCGTCGGTCAAGCTCTCCATTACCCGTTGAGTGGGTGAAGTTGAAGAAATCCAATTAGGATGAGCCTTTTCAATATCGATGAGCTGTCTGAGAAGTTTATCGAAGGCTTCGTCGGTTATTTCGGGTTTATGTTCGACATAATAAAGTCGATTGTGGTGCCATATAAGATCGCAAAGGGATAAATAGTCTTCGTACTTCATCTAAAGTGGATATGAAAGATTTGGGTTGCTAAAGGGGCGATGTGAAATTCTACTCCATCAGAGCCTTTAATTTCAGGATTTTCGTTTAACTTATTAGATCCCCCAAAACGGCTACTGTCCGTATTAAAGGCTTCATGGATCATCTCTACATTTTTAATGGGCAAGAAGTAGTTTTGAAAAAATTGAGGAGTAAAATTATGTATGACTAAGAGTTGTTGTTTAGAGCTGATTCTTAAATAACTGATAATGCAATTCTTTGAGTCACTAAAGTCAATCCAGCTAAATCCTGAATAGTCAAAATCACGTTCCCACAAAGCGTTATTGCTCAAATAAAAGTGATTTAGCTCTTTTACCATATTGTGAACACCCTTATGGGTAGGATATTCTAGTAAGAACCACTCAATTTCCCTTTTAGAGTCCCATTCATTCCACTGAGCAAGCTCTCCACTCATGAAAAGAAGCTTTTTACCGGGCTGACACATTTGATAGGATAGAAGCAAACGTAGATTTGCAAATTTCTGCCACATATCCCCAGGCATACGACCTATTAAACTTCCCTTGCTATGCACCACTTCATCATGAGAGAGGGGTAAACAAAACTTTTCTGAAAAGGCGTAAATTAAGCCAAACGTGAGTTCATTTTGGTGATACGATCTGAAAAGAGGATCTACTTTAATATAGCGGAGAGTATCATTCATCCATCCCATATTCCACTTTAAATCAAATCCTAAACCACCCTGTTCAACCGGCTTTGTCACTCCGGGAAAAGCCGTCGACTCTTCGGCAATTATGAGAATACCGGGAAATATTCGATGAACGCTAGAATTGAGATGTTTTAAAAATTCGATGGCATCTAAATTTTCTCGGCCCCCACAACAGTTGGCTATCCACTCCCCTTCCGCCCTTCCATAATCCAAATAGAGCATTGAAGCGACGGCATCGACCCTTAGACCATCGATATGCATTTTATCAAACCAAAATAACGCGCTTCCAATTAAGAAATTAGTCACCTCATGACGGCTATAATTAAATATATTGGTATTCCAGTGGGGATGAAAACCCTGTCTAGGATCTTCGTGCTCATAAAGAGCGGTACCATCAAAACGATTTAATGAAAAATCATCTACTGGAAAATGCCCTGGAACCCAGTCTAGAAGCACTCCAATGCCTTTCTTATGTAAATAATTGACGAACCATTGAAAATCTTCCGGTGTTCCGTAACGTGACGTCACCGCATAAAACCCCGTTACTTGATAGCCCCACGATTCATCAAGGGGATGTTCAAATATAGGCATGAGTTCTATGTGCGTGTAGCCCATTTCGAGTATATAATCAGCTAGTAGAACAGCAATTTCCCTGTAATTTAAAAAGTGATTAGGCCCTCGTTTCCACGACTCAAGATGAACTTCATAAATATTAATAGGCTTTGGATCGTTTGCTTTTTTAACGCGAGATTCCATCCAGGTTTTATCATCCCATTCGAAGCGATTGACTTCACGGACAATGGATGCGTTTCTTGAGCGCACTTCACTTCCCAAAGCAAAAGGGTCTGACTTTAAAAAGACTCGATTATCTTGTGTGGTTATTTGAAACTTATATTTAATCCCTTCTTTTAAACCGGGGATAAATATTTCCCACACTCCGGATGAACCGAGCGATCTCATCGGATTAACACGACCATCCCAGTAATTAAAATCGGCAACGATAGAAACACTTTTTGCAGAGGGTGCCCACACGGCAAACTTAATCCCTTCCACCCCTTGGTGCTTGGTTAGATGCGCGCCGAGAATATTATAGATTTGGTAGTGAACACCTTTACCATATAGATATAGATCTACCTCACCTACAGTAGGTAAAAAGGCATAAGGGTCTTCCGCTAAAGAGCCGTCGCTGTGATAAACTTTATAATTCTTAAAATCGCCGTTAAGCTGAAAGATTCCTTCAGGTTCGATGCGCTTCATTTCTTTGAACTCGCCATTCACCTCAACGTAGATCTTTTCAGCGCCGGGACGCCACAACGTTAACTTACCTTGATGAGGCCCGAGTATTGAATGGGGATTGAATTCAAAGCCTTTAATCAGATCGTTGTATGGCATAGGCGAAGGATAGCAAGGAGATATATATATATCTACGATTCCCGTGCCCGTGCCCGCGTCAAGTGCCCGTGCCCGATTCCCGTTAAACGTTGGAAGTACCGCTAACTGTTAAGTTGCAATATTTTACAGGTGAAGACCAATGCTTGACGGGAATCGGGCACGGGCACGGCACTTGAGGCGGGCACGGAATTATTTACGCTTCGAATTTATCGAAGATAAGACCGTTATCCGTATTAACGACACGGTAGCGTTTAACCTCGGGAGGAAAAGCGATTTCTAATTTCGAGATATCCCCAATAAATTCAAGCTGACGAGGAAAGTTCTTCGTCCACTCGTAATTAATAATTCCTTGGGAAGTTTTAGCATCGGTAAGACGGCCAGAAACGAATGGATTTTTCTTAATAGAGATAAGATCCTTCGTCTCTTCCAAAACAAATGAGCGAACGCCTTTTTGCGAGAAAAGCGTATAGGGATCATTCAATGGAGCAGTATAAAGGCCTTGATGTTGCGTGTCAGTTGAACGAGGAACAAAATAAGCATCGAAATAAGATAGATATAGCCATTGAAGATCACCCAAAAGCGGATTATCATAATTATAATATCCGGCAAGCTTATGCCAAAGAGGAAGGATTTCCTCCAGTTTCTTTCTTTCACGAATACGACAGAAACTCTGCGCTTTTGAAACTCCTAAAGAAAGTCTTTCATTATGTTTAATAGGCGCGGGTTTTTTATCCGTTATTAAACCTTTAGAATCGACATATAACTGATTGGATATAGAAACGTATCCTTGTTCAAGATCTTGTGTCATCACAAACTTATCAATGCGATCAAATTTTTTCTCAGAATGAAGCTTTCCTTCTGAAAAAACCTGAATTAAAGTTGGAAACGCCTTAACAAAGAACTTAGTTCCGGGAATAAGGCAGGTTGCGCCAGGCTTAACCGAAAAAGGTCTATAGCGAGTTGCAATTTTAATCATAGTGTTAATAGACCTTCAGCTGAGTTATCAATGAGTTTTGCGTGAACCATTTCATTAGAAATCATAGGATTTGGAAATACTACTTCAAGAAAGTTGTGGGTGTGACCTTTATTTTCGCTTTCGACCAGCACTTCCATCGTTCGGCCCACATATTTCTGACGAAGTTTAAAAGCATTAAGCTCTGAGAGTCGAAGCACTTTATTTTTACGATCTTTAATAATTCCCGGTTCAACATGATCGGTAAATAAAGCCGCTCGGGTTCGAGGACGCTTACTGTATGGAAACATGTGAATTTTCGCAAATTCTGTTTCATTCATTATGCTGACCGTATCTTGAAAATCGGCCTCTGTCTCTCCCGGAAAACCCACAATAATGTCTGTCGTAAAAGTAAAATCGGGGTTAGCTAGCCTTAGCTTATCGATGGTTTGCATGAAGATTTGACGTGTATATTTACGGTTCATGCGCTTTAAAATGGTATTTGAACCCGATTGCAAGACAATATGTAGAGAGGGACAAGTATTTGCTCCATCTATTATTGCTCCCATCAAATCATCATTCACTTCATCAGGATCAATAGATGACAATCTTAATCTTTTTAATCCGGGAATTTTATCAACGACTCTTACTAGATTTGCAAGGGTATCGTCTCCTCCCCCATCATAATCGCCAATATTGATGCCGGTAAGAACTATCTCCTTAAATCCGTTCGCAATTAAACCCTCAATTTCTCGAACAATCTCTTCTTGTTTACGTGAACGGGATCTTCCGCGGACATAAGGAATAATGCAGTAGGTACAAAACGAATTACAACCATCTTGCACTTTTACAAAAGCTCTAGTATGCGCTTCAAAATGATTGATTTTGAATTCAGGCACTTCCTCTTCCTGAGGAAGAGCCATCTTTAATAGCTTATCTTTTTCTGCATTCGGAACAACAAGACTCGCACCTGCGTCTTTTACTTCATTAGGTTTTCTTTCGGCGTAGCAACCCGTCACCACAATTTGCGCATTAGGATTATCACGTTTTAATTGACGGATGGCGTGTCTTGAAGAGCTGTCTGCCGATTCAGTAACCGTGCAAGAATTAACGATGCAGATATCGGCATCTCCTTCCGACGGTACATAACCCATACTGCCTAATTGATCAGCATAAGCTTGCGCTTCATACTGATTAGTTCGACACCCTAAGCTGACTATTTTGAATTTTTTCATCGGTTAAGAGGGTCACCAAATCCCTGAAGCTATTTAAAATTAAATTATGCGTATGCGGTTTATGAACTCCCCTTACGTGAGGTTCCATTTCAGATCTTGCAATTAGACGCATGCAATATTTTATCAATAGCCCTGGAAAAAAGAAAAGGACAGACATCGTAGGGATTAAACATTTCTCTACTACGAAGAAGTAGATCATGTTGAAAAAGTCCCTAATTTTAATAATTCTATGGCCACAAATATTAATTAAAATATTTCCTATCTTAAGTCTTAAATCTCTAAAGAACATACGGATTTTAAACAGGATAGCTTTTATCGTACCATCCACAGAAATAGCCGCTAAACCGTTAACAATTTTTTTGTGGTGTTCTGAAGCGAGACGGTCCGAATAAGGCATTTGAGTCAGGTCTACCGAGAATTCCTTGCCGATGGGTTCAAATCTATTTCCGTTAAACCGACCCGATGGAATCATTGAAGTTAAGAGGGCATTTACCCCGTTATCCACCCATTTTTCAAAAGTTTGCTCACGCATTAACCTTTTATAGAGTACCGCAAATTGCAGTTGGCTCATTTCGTCATAAGAACTGATATTTAATAGAGGGGCTATCACTTCTCTAGGCGCCATTTCTAAAATACCATCTCTTAAAAGAGAAAGCTGCTTAAGAAAATCCTCATCATTGATGATACTATTATATTCCTCAGCCATGGCATTGGTGGATCTTTGAATTTTAGTCACCAATAGACGAAGTTCTTCAACAGTAAAGCCATCATGGACCGAGCTAATAACTAAATTTAAAATAGGATTGATC
>JAGVJG010000166.1 GCA_020051235.1 Parachlamydiales bacterium
AGATTCTTTAGAGGACCGCATACCCTTTTCTCCTTTTAAGAGAACACGGTAGCAGCTGGCACCTCTTCTTTATAACCTGGGTCCCCCTTGACGCTTACATTAAAACTGTCGCATCGTTGACTTCGCTGTCTATATTTTCGGATGCTTTCTATATCAGTATCAACACGATCTATTGGCTCTTCAAAAAGATGTTCCCTCCCCGCCATAACCCCTAAACACGATTTTAGGATCTAAATAAAAAAAATAATAGCAGGATGGACAGGCATACGCATCAACCTAAGGCAAAAGAGAAATGACGTAAGTAATTCGGGATTAAATTTTTAAAAAAAATCTGGGTAAATGTAGAGTGTATTTTTTTCAACAAACAACCCTCTAGCAAAAACCCAGATAATGAATATCTCCGATCAAGCCGTTCCTATCAATACCGAATCCAAACCAAATCAGCTAATCACTCAAGCTTTAAATAATTTAAGAAAATTGTTTCCTAAAAAAACAATAGAGCAACTCGCTTGGGAGACTTATTTATCAAGAGATCAAACAAAATAACCGGGTTTGATTTTCTAGTAAGCCTATTAGCTTCAAGTTGTTGCGGATCACATTCCACTTTGGAAAGGATGACTGAAATAGTCACACGCGTTAGTCGTAAGGTTAGAGTTTCTGCTCAAGCTCTGATGAAACGTATCAATCGCAAGGCCTCTGTCGATTTTTTAAAGTCTGTGTATTCGAAGGTCCTCAAGGAAAAACTTTCGACTCTACAAGAAGTTCCAGCCGAATTATTGGCTCCTTTTAGCAAAGTCCTAATCCAAGACAGCTCTACTATGGTTTTGCACGAACGGCTTCAGGGGTATTTCAAAGGATTAGGAGGGCGCTCGAGTAAAGCGTCGGCGAAATTGGATGTTATATACGACTGGAAAGCTAAAAATTATGAGCAAATTACATTAACCGATCAGGGAGAAGCCGATCAGAAACTTGGTTTGAATATTGAAACTGTTTTGACTGAAGATTCGTTGGTGATAAGAGATTTGGGGTACTTGCGGGTAGATTGCCTTGAGAAAATTGTCGAGAAAAATGCTTTTTTCTTAAGTAGATTGAAATCGGGAATGAAGGTGTATTTGAAACAAGATGATGAAGTGTCTGTTGAGATCGGGGATTATGTTTCAAAGAAGTACAAGGATTGTCATCAGTTAGATTTACAAGTTTACATAACAGCGAAGAAGTTTCCAGTTCGGTTAGTGATATACAAAGCTCCGGAAGCTGTTGCGAACGAGAGAAGGAGATTAACAAAGGCAACTGCAAAAAAGCAGGGCCGTCAACTTCAAGAAAAGACACTGAAGTTTATGGATTACACTATGTTCGTAACAAATGTGCCGCCAGAGATTTGGAAAGCAGATGTGATTGGAACGATTTATCGAATTAGATGGCAGATAGAGCTGTTATTTAAATGTTGGAAATCCAAAGCAGAAATTGATCACTTGGAAGGGATAACCCGGAGAGGATCAGATGTTTGATATACGCTAAGCTGATTGTCTTATTGTTAATAAATCATGTGTACAAATTAGCGGAATACGTAGGGAAGGAAATTTTGGGAAGAATCGTAAGCATGTACAAAGTTTTTTCCTGGGTGCAGGGATCAGATCGATTAATAAGGCTAATCAAAGGGACCTTACCAAGATGGGAAAAAGACCTATTTAAAGAGACAGTACAAAGGAGCATGTGTATGCAGTCAAGAAATAGAAAAACAACCCTTGAATCTATCTGTGAAGGCGAATTTTACTACTCAAGGGCGGCTTAGGTTGATGCGTATGCCTGCTCATCCTGTTCCAAATTTGAATTCCTTCGAATAGGTTGACAGCAGACCTTTAAACCCGTTCTATCCTGTTTAGCAATGACTTGTTCGACTTGATTGGAGGAGGGGGACAAGCCTTCCTCATTTGAAATAGCCAATCGTGAAATAGCCAATAGATTGTTCCTTGCTCCCTCTCATCCAATTTTTCCTCTTTGTTAGTTCTTAATATTTTTGCCGTGGAAAATTAAATAATTTTTAGCATGTCGTGTTAGAAAATGAGGTCGCCTAAGTTGTTCCAAGAATTAACCAATTTTTTAATTTAAAATTAACATATCTGTAAAAAAATAAGGTTTGGAAATGTACTAATGCCAGAGATGTTTTTTATGCAAGCTAGCAGATTGGATAGTTATCAAAATATCGAACCTCCTTCCTTCCACTTCCACGCTGAGATTAAAGAAAATTTATCAACTACTAAAGTATCTTATGAATTAATTATTGCAATTGAAGAGTTGAATTCCGCTGATCAATTATCAGCTGTTAACGCCATTCATAAAATCGATACGATATTAACAAAAGACGAAGCAATGGTTGATGTGATCTCTACTTTATTATCTCCCGTTACCGCCCATAGAAAAGATCCCGCGGGTAGGGTAGAGCAGTTTAATACCACCTTACTCGCCCTTGAGAATCAAGCGAATAAAATCACTAAAGCACTTCTTACAAGAAAAAAAGAAGATGGAACCGATTTAGAAGGGAAAGAGTACGAAAGTTTCATGTCTTCAAAAGAAATTCTCATGAAAAGGCATGAGTCAATCGAAAAGAAAAAAGCCGAATACATTTTGACTCATTTCAAAGAGGGGGATCAGGCCTATCAAATGAGGCTCCCAACGACGATTGAAAAAGGGACTCATCTCTACTGTGCGGGCTCTCCTGAGAAAATCGATGGACTATTGGCTAACGGGATTCTCATCAATCCAAAAGTTAATCCAACTCACCTTGGAAGTGAAGTGGATCAATGGGGTGGCAGCGAAATGGGGAAAGGGCTCTATTTCAGCGAAGAATGCGCCCCTTATCTATCAGAAGACCTCCCATTTGCTATCGAAGTTGAAGCAAATGCTCAGATTAATGGTGTAGCGTACGTCCTTAAAAAGCTATGGCTCGCTGCGCTCGCCACAGCTTCTCAAGGAAGATAAAATTTGTTAAGTCGAAGCAGCCGCTCGATACCTGTTTCGA
>JAGVJG010000068.1 GCA_020051235.1 Parachlamydiales bacterium
CAACTCGATGACTACTACACCTACGACGAGAAAAAGCAATCTCTCCGCGGAGAGCGCCGCAAGAAAATGTTCGCCCTCGGCGATAAGGTCACCGTCCACCTCAAAGGCGTCGACCTTATTCATCTAGAAGCCTTCTGGGATCTAGTGGAATAGACTATTTCTTAACTGAAACTTTATATTTCTACTTTATAATTTTATTATGAATGCAGAGAAAGTTTCAGTTGGCTATTCAGGACTTGTTCAATTCTTTCCACCGCTGAATGTAACGTTAGAAGATGTTATTAGCACCCTTTCTAAAAGTTCTATAGCTAAATATGAATTTATAACTGAAATAGATCGGTCGAGAACAAAAGTCGCTATTCTTGTTGAAAAACGCAGACTAAACGGATGCCAGAAAGTTTTCTTAGATGTTCTCACAAATGCAGTTGACGAAGGTGATGTAAGGAATGACTTACATAGAGAAATAGTTGCACATCTTCATTTTAGAAAAATTCAAAAAATGGCAAAGAGTAAGGAAGAATCTGATCCTCTTTCTCATGTATGTGTTTGTAAACCTATTAACAATCATGGCTTTTTAGGTTTTTTATCTCCTCAAATGAAATCTAATGCTAACTCTAAAATCAAAATACTTACAGAAAAACAAAGAGATCAAGTTGCACGAAATATAGGGCTTGCAATCGATGAAGTTCATAAACAAGGATTTTATCATCGCGATATCAAATTAGATAATATCTTAATTGATGATGTGACAGCTAAATTGTCGGATTTTGGAAAAGCATTTCCTATCCAAGAAACTCCTCCTCAAACCGATCATTTTGTACCCATAATTCCCCCTGAATACCCCATTCATAATGAGTTGAGTGAAGTCTATCAGTTTGGTATCGTCTTATATCAACTTTACACTAAATGCCCCATGCATGAACTAGCTCTGAACAATAATCCTAACTCCTGGAATGACATGGATAAAATTGAGCCTGCTAAAAGAGCTTTCATCATCCGCATGGTGGAACAGAATCCCCACAATCGTCCCTCCCTCTCCGAAGTCAACCATTTTTTATCAAAACTCTAACTTCAATTATAGTTAGGATTTAAATTCGACGAATTTAGAATAGCCCTTTAGCGATTCATCTGCAGTCATAAAACTTAGAGGCTCTGCTATCGCTTGCGCGATTAATATTCTATCAAACGGATCTCTATGATGATCGGGTAAATTTTGCAAACAAACGGTGTGATCAATTGTTATTGGCAGTTCAACAAAACCACTTAGAGAAATACTCTCAACTAAATCCTCAATATTGACTTCCAGTTTTTTTAAACTCACTTTGATAATTACCTCCCAAAGGGATGCGCTTGAAACATAAACTTCATCAGCATTTTCAATGATGGAACGTGATTGAGTGGATAATTTCTTATCTCCATTAACATACCAAAGAAAAATATGCGTATCTAAAAGTAATTTCATTAACGACCTTCAAATGCATTGATTATATCTGTTAAAGGCTCATCGAAATCAGATGAAATTTTCACTTTACCTTTTAAAACACCAAATTGCCGTTTCTTTTTCTCAGGTCCAATAGGCACCAGTTTAGCAACAGGTTTGCCAGCTTTAGCAATAATCGTTTCATGCCCATTCATGGCCGAATCAATTAGTTTTGAAAAATGGGTTTTGGCCTCGTGAATATTTACAATGTCCATAAAAACCTCTTAATAGACTAAACTTAGTCTAGTCTATTAGGGCATTTTCTACAAGTATGATATAAGCTCTTACAAATGAAGAAATATTTTATTACCGGGCTAATTATTTTACTTCCTCTGGCTTTAACGATCTGGTTCTTTAGCTTTATCGTAAATCTTTTGACTGAGCCTTTCATGGGCGGGATTCAGCTTTTCTTTAATAAGTTGGGGATTTTGCAAGAAGGCTTTTTGTTTTTATCTGCAGGGCAGGCACAGAAGTTGGTATCTCAACTGTTGATTTTAGTATTGTTGGTCGGATTCACTATTTTGTTAGGTGTGATAACGAGGTATTTCTTTTTCAAATCGGCACTGAGATTTTGGGATTGGTTGGTATTGAAGATACCGTTGATTTCGCCAGTCTATAAGGCGGCGAAGGATTTGATTGATACGCTTTTGGGATCAGATAGTTCGGCGTTTAAAAAAGTGGTGATGGTCCCTTTCCCCGATAAGAATAATTACACGATTGGATTTGTGACTCGTGAAGAAGTGAAAGGTGTAACGGATTTAAATTTAATCGCAGTTTTTGTTCCAACGGCACCCAATCCTACTTCAGGCTTTTTAATCTTATTCTCTCCAGAAGATGTAATGTTCCTCGATATGAAAGTGGAAGAGGCTTTTAAATACGTTATTTCGTGTGGTGTGATTGCCACGAACTTTGAGAAGAAAACCGTATGAAGAAAGCGTTTTGGACCGGATTATTAATCTTACTTCCGATTGGTATAACTCTTTTTATCGTAGATTTTGTTGTAAATAGCTTTACACGTCCCTTTATATTTGCTAGCGAACATGTTCCTTCTATTTTTTTAAAACCTTTAATTCTTTTGGGTCTTTTTTTATTCGTTCTATTTGTAGGCTTTATTGCACATCGATTCTTATTGAATCGACTTGTTTTTCTGAACAGAATTCCCCTTTACCGTTTGCTTTCTGAAACCGTTGAAACGATGCTCACTTCATCAAGAAGAAGCTTTTCAGAAGTGGTACTTGTCCCCTTCCCTAGAGAAAATACATATGTGATAGGATTTGTTTCTGAAAGTAATAAAGAGTCAGTTTTTATTCCAGCCACACCCAACCCGACCGTTGGATTTCTTTTAAAACCAAACAAAACCCTTCCTACGAAAATTAACGTAAACGAAGCGTTTACTTTTCTAGTTTCATTTGGAGTGGTTGTTGAAAAAGATCAAAAAAGGCCTTAGGAAATTTTGGATCTAGTGAAATTAACTATTTCCTTCGAGTCTTCTATTTAAATTGCGGATGTAGAGGTAGGCGAGTTTTATAACGACGCCGATGATGATGCAGAAGGTTTTAAATGCTTTTCCTAAGTGGACTAAAACGTTAAAGGTTTGATCGGCTATTTTTAGAGCTTTAGCAGGGATTTTCTTAACGTTGGTAACGGCTGCTTTGGCAAATTTCTTGAAAGACTGTTTAAGGGATTGACCCATGTCTTTCATTTTCTTAATACGCTTTACGATTGAGTTTTTCGCTTTATTACCTAAGAAACGAGTGCCTTTATTAATTGAATTTGCCGCTCTATATAAGGGTTGAAGACGGAGATCGATCGCTTCTATCATTGCGGTGTAGAGACGAACTGAACCTTCAACAGTTTTAACGACGAGCGTTTGGAGGAAATTCTTAATTTGGATAATTCTTCTTTCAGTTCCTTCGTAAATGTAGCGAGGTCCGAGCAGGGTGTAATAAGGGATGGCACTGATGAAAGGAATAACCGCCTGAACGATGGGCTCCAGCTTTTCAGCGGCTGCTACAAAAGGAGCAGCAACGACCTCTGACGCTTTTTCAATGATGTTTTTGATCTTCTCTTTTACTTCATCTACTTTCTGCTTCCATAAAGGCACAGGATCTTTTTGCCCGTAAGCTCTGAAGGGAGGAGGAGCGGGCTTAAAGAAGTCGGCAAACACTTTAAAATGATTTTCGATGTAAGTGACGGCTTTTTCAACTTGCTTGGTTGTTGCGTTATAAACTTTAGCAATCGGAGCAGTGAAGTTATCTATTTTCTCTTTCACCACTTCTTTGATTGCGTTGATTAATTTTGCAGCGACTTTAAAAGGAGCTTTTATGGGCTCGAAGTTTATCTCTGGAAGTGAGAACTTAAAAAACTTAAGGTCAGGTCGAGGTAAATTTATTTGAAGTTTTCTTGCGACTTTACCAATGACTTGATTGAAAAGATCCACGCCGGTTTCTACGACTTTCTGTACTGCCTTGAATACTTTAACGATTGGCTCTTCAACTTTGTTGTAAAGAGCAGGAATAATAGTTCCGAAAGTATATCGGGGAAAAGTTACGAAAACGAAATAAGGAGGAAAGAAGGCGGCGATTAAAAGTCCTTTACCGATTAAGGCAGCGAATGCAACTTTGGGTGAAGAAGCAACAAACTCCCCTTTTAAAAAGTGAGCGGTTAATAGGCGTTCGTATTTCATGGCCACGGTCTCTTGAGAGTCTAAACGGGCTTTTTCAATACGAGCAGCTTTAATCCTCACCTCTTCGGGGTATGCACGAAACTTACTGTCGTAAGATTCACATCGGGATATCGTTTCTCGGGGCGAGACTTTAAAGCTCATATTCCTCAAATATTTTCTATATACTATTATAGCGCGTTTTGAGGCCTTTATGGTATAAAATTAATATAATCTTTAAAATACTTAAATTAAACCAGGTCAAAGTGTTCCCGTGCCCGTGCCCGCGTGCGTGCCCGTGCCCGATTCCCGCTAAACATCGGAAGTACCACTAGCTTCGAAAAAACACGGAATTAACACATAGGTGGAGACCAAAGTTTGACGGGAATCGGGCACGGGCACGCACGCGGGCACGGGCACGGATAAAGCACGGGAAGTAATACTTGCGGATTTGTTGAACTTTGAATATAATACCCGTAAATATTTGGAGCTAGATTCATGGTCCGCATCGCAAAACAAGCTGAGAAAAGAGCCCGCTTTCCACGTAAAAATAAAGCGCCTTCTGCAAAAACAGGTCCTAGAGCTCAGAAAGCAGTAAATACTCATGCAAATGCGCTTCAAGGCGAATTAGCGAAAACAGCCTTTATCCCGAAAATTAAATAGGAATTTTATATGTCGAGACACCCAAGCTTTGGAAAATCGAGCGGCGGAGCTGCTAAACGTAATGTATTAAAGCGTTTTGAGCGTCTTGCAGTATTAAAAAAGTTAAACCGCTTTGATGTTGAAGTTAAGAAGAAAGTAACCGGCCTTCCAAAAACGCCTGTTGCCTAAATATCTATGGCGTCAGTTGAACTGACGCCCTTCTCATGCATATATCCATTACTCGTAAAGATAAATCCGTTCAGATACCTGCCTCTTTAATTAAACGCATATGTCGTGTAGTTGCAGAAGGCGAAAATCAATCCTTCGATGAACTTAATATTCATTTTGTAGGGAAAAAGACGATTTCCGACATGCATGCGGAATATTTTAATGACCCCACTCCCACAGATTGCATTACTTTTCCTCTCGACGGCCCTGAGGAAGAATACCGCCTATTAGGCGATATATTTGTTTGCCCTACCGTTGCATTAGAGTATGCAGCTAAGAATCAAGAAGATCCCTTCGAAGAATGTGTCTTATATGTAGTGCATGGCTTATTGCATCTTTTCGGTTACGATGATATTAATGAAAAAGATCGAAAGATGATGAAAAAAGCCGAAAAGCGCTACATGGAGATCTTATTTCCTTGAATCCCCTCCCATTATTCCTGTTTGCCCTATTTTTTCTTCTTGGCACCGCTTGTTTAACCTCCCTGACTGCGGCACTAAGACGTATTCAAAAGAGACATTCAAAAAGGGAATTGAAAGCGCTCGGCAATCTCTTCTTTTACCGCCCTCTTCACGCCCTGTTATTGCCCGAACATGAGTACGAAGGGATCTTTTTTTCGATCCTTACAGCGTTAAACTTTTGCCGTTTTTTAACAGCCGTATTTATTACTTTATTTCTTCTAAGCGCAGGCGTTGGCGTAAATGTTTTTCTTACAATTATTTGTTTTTTAGTGGCATTAGTCACCGCCTTTACATTGTCAGATTATCTTCCAAGGCTTTTTGGTAGCCGTTATGCCCAACAAGCGATTTGGATTGCAGCTCCCCTATCATCCCTTTATTTGATTCTTGCGATTCCTTTTTCATACGTTTTGATTAAATCATCGCAAAAGCTTATGCGGTCCGTTTCATTTGACTATTTGCATGAACCGCTTGCTGAAGGGAAGCAAGAAGTATACGAAATCATTCAAGAATCAGATATTGATACCAAGCTTGAGCCCCACGACAAGAAACTGATTGAATCGGTTATTTCCTTTCAGGACCTGATCGCAAGAGAAATCATGGTTCCTCGGGTAGACTTGTTCTCCTTGCCCATTGATACCACTATTAAAGTCGCGGCTAAACGCTTGCAAGAAGAGGGCTACTCACGAACACCGGTTTATAAAGGCACGATTGACCAGATTGCGGGACTTCTTATGTATAAAGATATTCTTGTTAAATACATGGAAGCAGAAGAAAAGAAAGATCCCCATATCCTTAATCAATCGATTGAAACCATAGTCAAGCCCGTCCTCTATACTCCTGAAACAAAAAGAATCTCCCATCTATTACAAGAATTTAGAAAAAGACAGATGCATCTTGCCATTGTTGTGGATGAGTACGGAGGGACTGAAGGTATTGTCACCATTGAAGACATTCTAGAAGTATTAGTGGGTGATATTGAAGACGAATACGACACTGAAGAAGAAGAATACACTCGCCTCTCTGATGGCTCCTTCATTGTCGATCCTCGCATGTCCATTATTGATGTTGAAGAGCAATTTGATATTCGCATTCCTGAAGAAGGAGACTACGACACTTTGGGAGGTTATATCTTCCATAGAGCGGGCGAAATCCCTCCAAAAGGCTTCCTCATTAAGCAAGACAACTTCGAGCTAGAAGTTCTACGCGTAAGCGATAGATCGATTGAGAAAGTGAAGATCAAGATATTCAATAACCCAACGTAAACGTTGTTACGTCGGTTATTTCTGCTGGACCGGAAAATTGAATGGGTCCGGGCGAAACATAATCATCATTATCCCACTTCTTCTCTTCCGCCTTAAAATGCTTATAAAGCTTGCCATTCAAGTCGACGAGCTTTTTGGCGATTACAGGCTTCATTTTTCCTTTACGCTCTTCCATATCCATCATGCTGATTAATGGAATGCCGGCTATTTCCCATTTATCTACCGACTCTTTTAAATGAGAAATGGAAGCAATCGTGCCAGTCGCCTTGTGAGCGACTAAAAGAGCCGCTAAATGGCCTAATGCATAAGTATATTTCGCATCAAAATTGGAAGGGAAGGCTGATCGTCCTTCATAACCTAAAAAGATGGGTTGTGGAGTGAACGGTGTTTTACACTTAGCTTTCACCAATTCAATAAAGAAACGCTCAGTATCAATTTTAGAAACTTCCACATTACCGTGAGGATCACGATCCATCGAAAGCTGTTTTTGAATCGAATCAGGTAATGAAAAGAAAAACTTCTTTAAATCATCCGGCAACTCATTAGGATCTTGCGTGCGGTTTAATGCTTTTATTAATGATTCAATTTCAGGAATAAATTCAATTATACCTTCAGGAATTAAAATGGTACCGTAGTTTTTTCCTGCTTTCGCTCGTGTTTCAATAAGATCGACCATTTCATTAACAATTGAATCTAAAGATCTTCTCTCTTCTGAAATAAGCGTCAAATTAGGATGAGTTTGATAAGCGCATTCTAAAGTAATGTGCGAAGCAGATCGCCCCATTAACTTGATAAAATACCAATATTTTTTAGCTGATAAAGCGTCTTTTTGAATATTTCCAATACTTTCTGAATAGACTTTCACAGCGGTATCAAAACCAAAGGAGGTTTCAATATATTCATTAGCTAAATCCCCATCGATTGTTTTAGGAACCCCAACAATGGTTATCGCTTTATTTCTTTTTAAAAAATATTGAGCCAGTAAGGCTGCATTGGTGTTTGAATCATCTCCGCCAATAACGACTAGGCCATCAAACCCTTCTAAACTTTTAAAAGCTTTTTCAAATTGTTCGTCCGTCTCAATTTTAGTTCTTCCAGACCCGATCATGTCAAAACCTCCCTGATTAAGGAAGGAGTTAACATAAGCTTCATCTAAAAGTTTCGTTTTATTATCGACGATTCCCCCAGGGCCATTTAAAAAACCGATCAGGGATGAATTGGCATTCAGCGATTTTAAAGCGCGGTAAAGGCCTACTATAACGTTATGTCCACCTGAAGCTTGACCCCCTGAAAGAACGACTCCCACTTTTAAAGGAGGGCAAGAAAAACTCCCCTTCTTAAAAACGATCTTTTTTCGTTTTAACTGATCAAATTGGGAAAGAATGTTTGGTTGCACAGGCAACTCAACATCTTCTGTCGATACAAGATCTTTTAAATTTCTGAGTAAGGGAGGAAGTGGAGGTTCATAGCTAAGACGAAATTTCGCAAGTGGCGACATTACATATCTCTTAAAGTAAGGGCAAACCACTCCGCCGTTTCACGGATAGCCATGAATCTTTCGTTACGTGTGGTAAAATCGTGATCTGTTTCGGGAAATTTTAAAAATTTGGTGGGAGCGGTTGCATTTTTTCTTATTAATTCAAAATCATTTGCATGAGTGGGCAACACTACGGAATCTTTTAATCCGTGAATATGAAGTAACGGAATATCATTAAGCTTTTTTACAGAAGGCTCTAAATCAATTTTAAAAAGCTCTTCAAAGAATTTCATTCCGCCCAGTTGACCATTTATAACTAAAAACTCTTCGACATTTGTTTGGGAATTGATTTGAGATTTCACATATTCAAATTTCTCAGACCATTGCTTTGCAGAATAAAGAGGGGCCCATAAAGCAATACTTTTAATATCCGCTAATTGCGCCGCAGCCAATACCGCAATAGTTCCACCAAACGATCTTCCAAACAATCCCATACTATTTGCATCTACTTCAGGATCTTTCTTAATTTCTTCTATCGCTCTTAAAAGATCACTCACCTCATCTTGAGGCAACATAGATTCAAAATCGCCTTCGGAATCGCCCGAACCTCTAAAGTCAAAGCGAAAAACACCGACGCCTCTTTTGCTTAATTCGGTTGCAATATCAACATATACACGATATCGACCGGTTTTATGTCCTGCGAGACCATGAGCAAAAACAACGGTAGGATAAGGAGGTGGCGCAAGCGGCCTATGGAAAATACCAAATAGCTTGGCTCCATTGTTTTTAAAAGTGACACTATCTCGTCTTTCTGTTCGGTACAAAACTTCCTCTAACATTCAGGTACATTCACAGCAAGACCTCCTAACGAAGTCTCCTTGTAGATTGCTTTCATATTATTGCCTGTTTCTCGCATGGTCGCAATGACTTGATCGAGGGAAACTCGATGTATCCCATCTCCACGAAGAGCGAGTTGCGAAGCGTTAATTGCTTTTACCGCACCCATTGTATTTCGTTCAATACATGGAATTTGAACAAGGCCCTTTATCGGATCGCAAGTTAAACCCAAATTATGTTCCATTCCGATTTCAGCTGCATTTTCAATCTGCTCATTAGAAGCACCATAAGTCGCAGCAAGACCCGCCGCTGCCATAGAACAAGCAACCCCTACCTCGCCCATACAACCCATTTCTGCGGCAGAGATAGACGCGCCTAACTTGTATAAAATTCCGACCGCTCCGGATACTAGAAAAAAAGTGATAATCCCTTCATCGGTTGGATCGGGATGAAAATTGGTATAATAATGCATAACAGCAGGAATGACGCCTGCCGCTCCGTTGGTGGGTGCTGTCACGACTCGACCGCCCGCTGCATTTTCTTCATTCACCGCAAGCGCCCAAAGTGATACCCATTCCATAATTTCAGCAGGGTTATGAAGACGTCCCGGATCGCTTAAGTATCTAAATAACGATTTAGCTCTTCTTCTAACATTTAATCCGCCAGGCAAAACGCCATCTTCCTGACACCCTCTATTGATACACTCTTTCATCACCTGCCAAATTTTTAGCAGGCCTTCTCTTACTTCCGCTTCAGTACGCCACGATTTTTCGTTTTCCATCATGAGCTGCGAAATTGAAAATTTATGCTTTTGACAATGTTTTAAAAGCTCTTCTGCAGTATGAAAAGGGAAAGGTACCGAGTGGCTGTTTTCGACAATATGAGCATCTTGGCTTGCACTAAAATGATCTACAATAAAACCGCCGCCAACTGAATAATAAACATCTGAAAAAAGCTCTACGCCTTCTTCGTTAAATATTGTGAATCGCATTCCATTTGGATGATAGGGAAGCTGTTTATCCATATGGAAAATCAAATCGTTTGGTTCATCAAAAGCGATTTCTTTTTTACCACTGAGATTTAACAGGTGAGTTTTACGAACCTCTTCCGTTCTGGGGATGACGTAATTGGGATCAATTTGGTCCGGAGCATGGCCTTCTAAGCCTAAAATACAGGCAAGATCCGTACCATGACCTTTTCCGGTAAGAGCAAGAGAGCCATAAAGGTCCACTTTTACCCTTGAGACTTTGCTTAAGAAACCTTTTTCCTCTATTCCTTCACTAAATTTAAGTGCCGCTTTCATAGGGCCAACGGTATGGGAACTAGAGGGGCCGATTCCAATTTTAAAGAGGTCAAAAACAGAGATAGACATATCAATCTTTATTATAACACAAGCATTCTTACATCTCCGTAGATAGAAAGCAAGAACCTATGTCTTTGAGCTTTCAGAATTTAAATAAATAATTCTAATTTAATAGCCCCAGTAAAAAATCTTTTGATAATATTAAAGCATGCCAAGCGAATTGAGTGAAATTTCCTCCCCTTCACAAACAAAGATATTAACTCCTGAAGCTGTTCAGTTTCTGAACGACTTAAATCGGAATTTCAATTCAAAACGATTAAAATTACTTAAAGATCGCATCGATCAACAAAATATCTACAATCACTTGCAACTGCCCCACGCCCCTCAAGAAACCTATTCCATACGCAAAGATCCAAATTGGACGGTTCTTGAAGCGCCAAAGGATTTGCAGAAGAGATGGATTGAAATTACAGGTCCCACTGATAAAAAAATGGTGATCAATGCCCTCAATTCCGGTGCAAACACCTTCATGGCTGATTTTGAAGATGCCAACTGCCCTACTTGGGAAAATCTGATTGAAGGTCAGGCCAATTTAACGGAGGCGGTTAGACGTTCGCTTACGTTTACCAATGAGCAGGGTAAAACATATAACTTGAATGAAGAAATCGCCACTTTAATGGTGCGTCCTCGAGGTTGGCATTTACCTGAAAAACACTTCTTGCTCGACGGCCAACCGACATCCGGTTCTTTATTTGATTTTGGTCTTTATCTGTTTCATAACGCAAAAGAACTCATTAAAAGAGGAAGCGGTCCTTATTTTTATCTTGCCAAACTTGAGACCTATCATGAAGCCGCTCTTTGGAATGAAGTATTTGATTATTCAGAAAAAGTTCTAGGACTTCCTCCTAACTCTATCAAGTGCACAGTGCTTATTGAAACGATCCCCGCTGCTTTTCAAATGGAAGAGATCTTATATGTTTTAAAGAATCACATAGTTGGACTCAACGCAGGAAGATGGGACTATTTATTTAGCATCATCAAAAAACTCCGTTATCAAGCGAATACCGCTTTTCCTGACAGAGATCAATTAACGATGGCGCTTCCTTTCATGCAAGCTTATGCTCAACTTTTAGTATCGATTTGTCATCGTAGAGGCGCTCACGCCATTGGCGGCATGTCAGCCTTTATTCCTTCAAGAAAAGATGAAGAAATAAATAAAAAAGCCTTTGCAAAAGTTTACGAAGATAAAGAAAGAGAGATAAAGCAAGGATTTGATGGCGCCTGGGTCGCACACCCTGATCTTGTGCCTATTGCCAGACAGCCTTTCGAAAAGAAAATGGGAAAGCGTTATAATCAAATTGGATGGGATTTATCCCCTTTCAGAATCACGAACGATGATTTACTGAATTTTAAATTTGAAAACTATCATATTACTGATGCCGGTGTACGGCAGAATATTCAAGTTACCTTAAGATATCTAGCCGGCTGGTTTAGTGGAGTAGGGGCACAAGCCATAAACAATTTGATGGAAGATGCAGCAACCGCAGAAATATCGCGCGCGCAACTTTGGATATGGCGTCTGAGAAAAATGAAGATTAACAATCAAACTCCCTTTACGAAAGACGTATTTGAAAAGTATTTAAAAGAAGAAATGCACCGAATTGAAACCGACGCCACTTTTCCTTATCAGAAAAATTTGCATAAAGCGGAAGATTTGCTTAAACGATTAGTTTTAGAGCTCAATTTTCCGGAATTTTTAACCCTTCCTGCTTATGAGTATATAAAATAATGTATACAAAAAAAGATGTTGATCAGTTAGCTAAAGATTGGATCACAAATCCAAGATGGAAAGACATTCATCGTCCTTATCAAGCCGAAGATGTCATACGTTTACGCGGCTCAAGAAAAATTGATTATACGGCAGCAAGAGAAGGAGCCGAGCTTCTTTGGAAATATTTAAGCGATAAACCTTTCATTCGAGCGCTCGGAGCAATGACCGGAACCCAAGCCGTTCAAATGGTGGAAGCGGGCTTAGAAGCGATTTATGTGAGCGGCTGGCAGGTTGCGGGAGATATGAACGACGCGCATGAAACCTATCCCGATCAAAGTTTATACCCTGTTCAAAGCGTTCCCCATCTTATACGCCGTATTCAAAATGCGTTCACACGTCGTGATGAAATTGATCATATGCAAAATAAGATCAATAAAAACTGGTTCCAACCGATTGTAGCTGACGCAGAGGCGGGTTTTGGAGGTCCTTTAAATACCCTTGAACTCGTTAAGTCGATGATTAAAGAAGGGGTATCGGGCATTCACCTTGAAGACCAACTATCCTCACTTAAGAAATGCGGTCACATGGGCGGAAAAGTTCTCGTTCCAACACAAGATTTCGTAGAAAAATTAATTGCCGCCCGTTTTGCAATGGATTTACTCGGCGTCCCCACCGTTCTTATTGCAAGAACCGATGCGCAATCCGCAAGTTTCATAAGAGCCGATTCTAATCAACTCGATCATGATTTTATCACGGGTGAAAGAACCGCAGAAGGTTTGTTCGTATTGAAAGCCGGCATCGATTATGCCATAAAGCGTGCTCTAGCTTATGCGCCTTATGCCGACATTATTTGGTGTGAAACTTCTACGCCTGATCTGGATGAAGCAAAAGCATTTGCTGACGGTGTTCACAAACAATACCCTAATAAGTGGCTCGCCTATAACTGCTCCCCTTCCTTTAATTGGAAAAAGCACTTAAGCGAAACCGAGCTCAAAACGTTCCAAGAAAAACTGGGAGCGATGGGATACAAATTCCAATTCGTCACGCTCGCCGGCTTTCACGCCATTAATGCGAGCATGTTTGAGCTTGCCAATAACTACGCGAAAGATGGAATGCTTGCGTACTCCAAAATGCAGGAAGAGGAATTTGCCCTCGAAAAAGCGGGCTATAAAGCAGCCAAGCACCAAAGCTTTGTAGGGGTCGGCTATTTCGACGAAGTTCTCCTCGCCATCAGCGACCAAAAAGCTTCCACAACTGCTTTGAAAGGATCCACGGAAGAAGCCCAGTTTTAAGCTTCGAAGAAGCTTACCCCGTGCCCGTGCCCGCGTGCGTGCCCGTGCCCGATTCCCATCAAACGTCGGAAGTACCTTCCCATATCACTTCGTTCGCCCTATATTGTATATGTGTTTTTTTTGACACAGAGAGCAACACAGAGAACAAAAGGAGAACAACACTGAGAGTAATTTGATTGCATTCGATTTTAAAAAATGCATAGCGAGTCCCTCTGTGTGTGTTCTCCTTTTGTTCTCTGTGTCAAAATTTTACATCGAACAATATAAATTGAACTGGGCGGTACTTCCGATGTTTGAAGAGAATCGGGCACGGGCACGGGATTAAAGAGATGAGAATAAAAAAAGAGAGGCAGATGCCTCTCTTTGAGAATTACGCGGCAGCTTTCACCCATTCAATCCTACTTCAAAGAATTGATGTACTCTTCTTGAGCTTTAATTAATGTTGAAATAGCGACACGATCATGACGTCCTGTTTTTCCTCGCTTCCCTGATCCCGAACTTTCAAATTTTCGTTGCAGTTTATCAAGTGTGCGAATGGCTTTTTCTCTGACCAGATTCCTAACAGGAGGAATTTGATTAATTGGAGGAGTTGGAGGAATTGGACGTTGCCATGGGACTTCTTCCGGTTGAACTAGTATAGGTATCTGAACTAATACAGGTAGTGCAATCACGGCGAGCACGGGTTGGATATTTCTTGCAGCTCTTTTAAGCTCTACTCGACGAGGCAAAGGAATCTCTTGTAATGGTTGATCATCACGTAAGACCACATTGTGCTTTTGTTGAGTAAGTTCTCCTAGAAATGGGGTTCGAGGCTTTAAGGATGGATCGGGACGTTTTGGTTTTATTTCAATATTTCTTTCTTTATATACATAAGCTCCTTCTTCAACAGCATCCAAAATTCCATCCATACACACATTAATAGCCAAATCTTTGTGAAGTTCTTTATCGTTCACTGCATTATTAAATAGATTTAGATCGGAAGAGCACAC
>JAGVJG010000092.1 GCA_020051235.1 Parachlamydiales bacterium
ACAATCTCTTCTAGGGTGACTGTTTGAACGATTTCTTGGGCGATCTTTAATTGAAATTCTTCTGAAAAGGACGATAAGATCGTTACGTAATAGCTTTTCAATAAATGAACATCTTCCTCAAGTGAGATAATCCTTACTAAAAGCGAAAGGAATTTTTGCCGTTCAAAAGAAAATTCCTCCATAAAAAAAGATTGAAGATTAAGGAGTTCGTTTTTGTTCGAAAGAAGGGTGCAAAATTCGCTAAGATCATTCGTTGATAAATCAAGCCATTTTTGAAATTCAAAACCTTTTACAATAAACGAGGGAGCCGAACTTAGTTGTGTAGGAGTAGTCATAAGCGTGATCCTACGCCGAATAGGAATTATTGCAAATTAGCTTTTTATGTAAGAAAGGAGCGAATCGATTGAGTGTATCGCATCTTCCAAGGCGCTATAACCGATAAGAGGATTTGTAAAATTTAGCCAATCTAGTTTGTGCCGTAAATCAAAGTGAACTTCATCTGCAAATTTCTTAATTTCCGGTAGGGTATTTTCTATACTTGTTCTTAAAAAATTATAATCCGGATCTAGCTTTAAAAGAGAAAGCACGGCTTCTTCGTCGGGAGGCTCAATGTAGTCTTCCGTAGGGGATCCAAGTCGATTCATTTTTTGAATGTCCTCTTCGACCTTTTCCCATTTTTGTTCTCTCAAAACCCTAAACGCAAGCAGATCATTTAAGAATCTTTCGACAAGAGCTTGTTTTGAATCACTTACTTTCATAATTCCATTCATGTGGGTTTTAAGGATTGATTTCAAGGGATAAAATGGGTATTCTACTTGCAACAGATCCAGGTCTTTATGAAATTTTTAATTGTCAGTTTAGCAAGTTTAATATTGCCTCTCATGCTTTTTGCAGCTCAAGTTGCAGAGCAAAAAGTTATTATCTTACTTGGTCCTCCTGCTTCAGGAAAAGGTACTCAAGCTTCGCGTTTAGCGGCAGATTATAAAATTCCCCATATATCTACGGGTGATTTATTCCGTGAAAATATCCAAAAAAATACAGAGCTCGGCCAAAAAGCAAAAGCTTTCATGGATAAAGGTCAGCTTGTTCCCGATTCGCTCGTCTTAGACATGCTATATGATCGTATAGCTAAAATGGATTGCGAAAAGGGTTTTGTATTAGATGGCTTCCCTCGTACCATACCTCAGGCTGAGGCCTTTGACAAAAAGTTAAAAGCGAATCAAAAAGTCATTGTTCTCAATCTTGATGTTAAAGATGAAACATTGATCAAGCGTACTGCCGGCAGATTAAGCTGCAAAAATTGCGGACATATTCAGAATACCTATTTCTCTCCTCCCAAAAAAGAGGGTGTGTGTGATAAATGCGGCGGTCCTTTAATTCAACGTCCTGATGATAGAGAAGATGTCGTTCGTGAGAGATTAAAAGTTTATCATAACCAAACCGAGCCTTTAATCGGTTACTATTCGAAACAAGGTAAATTGATTTCGATTGACGGTGAACAAAATCCCGATCAGGTTTTCAAAGCATTAAAAGCCGCTATCCAATAATTAAAAAGCGGCTTTGAAAAAATGGAATGGGTCTTAAGATCTTTTATGGTCTTAAGACCTGCTTCATGAAGATCGTGCATTAAATCTTCCATATTCTCATAGCTGTTTCGAGAAAGACCTACTCCATAAAAATCTTCCATTTGCCATAAGCCTAAACGTGCAAGCCCCTCTTCAAGTCTATCGCTGTCATTGAGTCCGGGTTGATCCTTTGTGGGTCCAAATACACTTTCAAGCCGATTTTTTAAGAATGAATCTAAACTAGGGACCGCTTGATTTAATATTCGTATAGCCACGTCTTTTAAAAGGGATGTTTTTGCGACCACTTCGGGTATTTCGCTATTCCAGGCCAGTTTTAATCCTTGATTGATTTCTTCGATTAAACTTTCAACCTTCCGTTTTAAATCTTGGATAAACGTTTGGATTGCTGAAATATCTTCAACGGATAAATTTTCCAATGGAAGGGTGTGAATTTTTCGAAGTATCGAAAGTTGATCCGCCGTTAATAAATTAATTTCTTCTTCCCAAATCTTATTAAGTAAAGTGAGATGAAGTTGAACGGGCTCTTGATGCGCTTCCATCTTTAATAGAGTTTCAATTTTGTCATTTCTAATTTTCAATAACGATCGAAAGTTTTGCGTTCCAATACCCATTAATAACGGAGTTAGCTTTGGGCTTATCGGTACATAGTTCAATAATTCAATAAGTTGATCGGGAGTTAAAGAAGTTGCGAGTTTTTCAATTTCAAAGCGATCGGCTAACTTTTCATATTTTTCGATCCACTCATTCATATTAAATAACTTATGGATAGTAAAATTTTATTGCAATTTGTATAACTATCTCATGACCTCCTTTCAAGAAATTTACAAAACTTCATACAGCCATGGTCTTGAAAAGATCTACCAGCTTGAAAATATTGATATTAAATCAGTTAAGAAGTTGGAGCCGCGAAAGGAAAAGTCTGAAAATCACATTTTTCACAATGATTCCAATCTGGATGAACTGGATTTGGGTGAGGGTTTCCGCCTTTGGATTGAGCCCGCGGTTTTAAATGAACCTATTCAAGTGTTGCAACTAAATAAGCATTCAGAAAAGCATTTGCTTGAAAGAGGAGTCGTTACTCTAAAGTCTTTACATCAAGCGGACTTGAGTCAGTTTGTTTATGGAAAAGGGCTAGGTCAAGGTCACATAGATGAGATGCTCGCAAAACTAAATCAATACCTAAATGGTAAACCCCTTAAAAGACAAAACGTAATCGATTTTCGTTCGTTAATTTTATCTTTATTTAAAAATATCCGAGGCAAAGAAGCTTTCTTAATTCTTGAGCCCTTTAATCTTCACCATTGGATTTCTTTAAGTCCGCTAGATTTGGTGGAAATTAAAAAACTAACTCTAGGACAAAAAAATGAAATTAAAGAAGGAATTAAATCGAAGTTAAGTGATGAAAGATATTTATTTATTAAAAGATTTCAAGAAATCGAAAATGCTTTCATAAAACCTTGGGTAAATACAAGGCTTGGTGTTGCTTCAATAGAAGAAATTAGTGAAAGGCTTTTGAGGAAATCACTCGATTCATCCGTAGCATCTAATGCTCTTTCTTTTATTTACCATTATTTCCCGGAATTATCTTTTAGTTCTCTTTATTACAGTTCACCTCAATTTGAAGCTGATTATGTTATTATTGAAAAAGAGACAATGTCTTTCTTTTGGAAAGAGGAGACACTTCATTCATTTGACTTTCTATATCAAAAAGTCGCCTACACCCTTTGTTTAAATTTTAGAGAATTAACAAAAGATCGCTTTTTTAGATTTCTATCATTATCAAAACGTTTTTCGATCAATAAAAAGAATAACCTCCTATATATCTCTATTATCTAAGAGTACTATCCACTTGGTAGTAAATGTCTATTACGATATAGGTGTATAATTATATTTATGAGGAGTTTATGAAAAAGGCGCGAAAAGTTGCCGTCACTGGCGGCGCAGGCCAAATTGCGTATAATCTTCTGTTTAGAATCGCAAGCGGAGATATGTTTGGCCCGGATGCACCTGTCGAACTTCATATATTAGAAGTGCCTGAAGTTATGAAAACCCTTGAAGGGGTCAAAATGGAACTTCAAGATTGCGCTTTTCCTCTCCTTACAAAGATTTCTATTGGATCTGACCCCAATAAGATATTTGAAGGAATAGATTTAGCTCTTTTAATAGGATCAAAACCCCGTGGCCCCGGTATGGAAAGGGGAGAATTGCTTCAAGAAAATGCCAAGATATTTGTAGAGCAAGGTAAAGCATTAGAAAAATCTGCAGATAGAAATGTTAAAGTGTATGTAGTGGGCAATCCTTGTAATACAAATGCTCTCATTGCACTAGAAAATGCGCCCTCTATTCCTAGAAAAAATTTCCATGCGATGACAAGGCTCGATCAGAATAGAGCTACGTTTCAGCTAGCTCAAAAAGCAAATGTCGGTGTCCACGAAGTTTCCAATGTGACTATTTGGGGGAATCACTCCTCGACACAAGTGCCCGATTTTACCCATGCAAAAATACAAGGTAAGCCTGCTGATAGTGTTATCACTGATCAAAATTGGCTTCAAAACACTTTTGTTTCAACGGTTCAAAAACGGGGAGCTGAGATTATAGCTGCGCGAGGAAAATCGAGTGCCGCATCTGCCGCAAGTGCTGTAATTGACACCATTCAATCGCTTTATCGACCAACAGCACCGGGTAACTGGTTTTCATCGGGAGTATGGGCAGAAAATAATCCCTACGAAATTGAAGAACAGCTCATCTTTTCTTTCCCTATCCGTTCAAAAGGGGAAGGAGAATGGGAGTTCGTTAAAGATCTAAAATTAGATGGATGGTTACTAAAAAAATTGGCTGAAACTCAGCGTGAGCTAGTCGAAGAGCGGGATCAAGTTAGAGGATTTGCGAGGTTAATATGAGCGAAAAGTTATTTGAAATAACAACCGAGAATTTGGATACCGGTTTAAGAGGCTATCCGATTGGGTATTGCTACACCTCCACGGTCGATCCACAAAAAGGGCTTTTTTATTGTGGAAGAAAAGTCGAAGAGCTTGCTTTTAGCGAGCCTGAAGCGGTCATTTATTTATTATTAAATGGCAGAGATCCTAACCCTCAAGAGCTTGAGATTTTTAAGGCGGATCTTCGTAAAAGAGCCCCCCTTCTCGCTAAAACTCAAGAAGCGATTGTGAGATTGCCTCGTGAAGGTCATCCGATGGCTCTTTTTTCAGCTGCTATACTAGTAGCGGGCATGGAAGAGGGAAAGGATGACTATCATGAAGATTGCCTGAATCTTATCGCAAAAATTCCAGAAATTGTTGCTATCGTCATTAATCACCATGCAGGTTGGGGAAAAACACCGCCTTCGAAACCTGATTTAGGATATGTTGAAAACTTTACTCAAATGCTAAACGTTCCTGTTAAAGATAAAAAGCAACTGAATGAAGTGTTTAAGATTTTTAATATCCTTCACTTTGATCATGGAGGAGGCAACTTATCTACCTTCGTTGGAAAAGCAATCGCATCCAGTTTGGAAGATATGTATGGTTCAATTGCGGGTGCAATGAACGCACTAGCGGGGCCTAGACATGGAAGAGCGAATCAAGACTGCTTAGAGTTTAATGAAGAGATGTTGAAGAAAGTGGGCAATGACGCAAAAGCGAGCGATGTTGAAACCTATTTGAGAGATAAACTTGCTAAAAATGAGTTGATATTTGGCTTTGGACATGCCGTTCTTCGCGTGGAAGATCCAAGGGCTCAGGTTCTTTATGATTTAGCCGACAAACATTTTAAAGATAATCCTCTTGTTAAAGTAGCAAAGACGCTACGAATTGAAGGGGCAAAAGTTCTAAAAGAAAATCCAAAAATCTCGGATCCATTCCCAAACGTCGACGCTATTTCGGGCACGGTGTTAGCTGCTGCTGGATTTAATTATCCCGAGTATTTTACTGTATTATTCGGACTTTCAAGGGTAGTGGGAATAGCTATTCAAATTGAAGATGAAAGAGTTTATGCACGTGAAGGCAAAGGAACACCTATTGTTCGTCCAAGTTACAAATACAAATCTCGAGTCAAAACATGAATTTGAACGATATCCAGCTCAGCTTTAATCGAGCGCTTAAGCACACTTTTTCAAAAGAAAAACTGTATTTAGTTTTTTTTGTTTTAGCCGCATGCGGATTACTGGCTGTTTTTTTTCGTGGCTTAGCAGTAAGCGCGGGTGAGTGGGTATCTTTAAGTTTATTTTTTGTTCCTGTGTTTCTTTGTGCAGGTATTTTGCTTTCAACAGGGATCATATTAATAAGAATTTATCATGATGAAGTTAAGGGGCGTCCCTTTTCTTTTAAGAAAATTGTAGCAAGATCTTGGGAGCTCATTATCGGTGCGTCTTATTTCTCCGTTCCGGTCATTCTCGTTTATTTAATCTTGTGGATGTTTTTAGGAATATTCATGTTGTTAAAAGGAATTCCGGGTCTTGGCGAATTTATGGGTGTCATCTTAGCCTTTGCTCCTTTTCTTATTAACTTTTTAACACTCGTTCTCTTTGTGCTTAACTTTGCGGTTCTTTTTTATGTAACCCCTGTCGTTGCATTAAAAGGACTTAGCCGCCACATGGTGACCCAGGTTTTAATGACTAGATGGAGATCGGATGTATTTTCGAATCTCCTCCTTCTCTTAATCGCCATGCTCCCTCTTGTTCTGTTGCTGATCCTCTTAGTTGCCTCTGCAATTATTACGGGTCAAATCTGTGTTAATTGTACGGATCCCGTGCTTACCGTAATCGAGTGGTTTTTCGTGATGATTCCTTTTACGGCTCTCCTTACTCCTGCCGTAATCTTCTTCTTTAACTTCGCTGCAGAATCTCACGTCCTTTGCATGCGAGAAGCCCGCACAACCACGTAAGTTTAATAGATAACGTGCCCGTGCCCGCGTAAAGTGCCCGTGCCCGATTCCCGTTGTACTTCGGAAGTACCGCTAGCTTTCGTGCCCGTGCCCGCGTGCGTGCCCGTGCCCGTGCCCGATTCCCGCTATACTTCGGAAGTTCCGCTATTGTAACTTCTCAATTTCTCTAAGTTATTTTATTCTTATTGTCTTGATGCTTCTTTGGTACTTCCAAAGTTTGACGGGAATCGGGCACGGGCACGAATATCTCTTTTCTTAAAGTAATTTATTATGTCGCAGATCATAAAGAAAAAATTCTACTTCGTAAGGCACGGAAGAACCGACTGGAACGACCGTCAACTCTGTCAAGGTCACACCGACATAGAATTAAACGAAGCAGGAAAGGCTGAAGCATTTATGTTAAGCCAAATAATTCCCACATTCCCCATTAAAACGATTTTTTCAAGTCCTTTGAAGCGAGCTTCCGAAACTGCTTTAATACTTCATACTTCTATTCCACACACTACTCTTAAATATGATGACCAACTCAAGGAACGGGCATGGGGCGAAGTAGAGGGAAAGTCCAGCCAATTAATGTATATAATTGAAGAGCAAGAAACCCTAGATCCTCTCTTCAATCCTTATCAAGGAGTTGAATCGCGGACCCAATTCAAATCCAGATTACAAACGGGCATTAACCAATCCTTGCTTCAATGCGAGTCGCCTTTAATCGTGTCTCACGGAAGAGCTTTTCTTATTCTTTGCGAACTTCTGAATATTCCTTTAATTAAGCAGATACCTAATGCGGTTTTGTTAGAATGCAGCCCTAAAGATGGTAATTGGGAAATTACCCAATTAGGTTGAATAGTTTCTTAGCAAAATAGACGTGATAGAGTAGCCCTCTTGCACCAAAGCCCCTCAATAAATACGTTTTCTCATCTAATTTTTTGGCAATCGGAAGTCTATTTGGCGTAGTTACTCGTAGAGCCGATTTTACTACGGCTTCGCCGATTTCAAGATGAGGAAAGGCGCGTTTGAAGTGGGGATTTAATTCGTTGAAGGCTGTTTTAAAGTCAGGCGTATTGTCTATATAGGTATGCTCAAAGGTAGAGCCAAGGACCGCTTTATTATTATGTATTATTAAATAAGCCTTAGAATTGATTGGATAAGGTAGTTCATAATTAAACGGAAACTCTAAGAGCTGTCCTTTCACCGTATTTAATTTAGGACTTTCCGGAAAATGGGTGGGTCCGCAAGCCAGTATAATTTTATCAAATTCTTTGAGTTCGTTTAAGTTCTCAATTTTTCTTAATACAACATTCAGTTTCTTTTTAAGGGTGCTCAGGTAAAGGGGACAATCGACTATGGCTCCTTCTACAATTAGTGCAGGTACTTTTGGATAGGGGCCTAATGTGGAAACGTCGTCAATCCATTCGGCTTCCGGATAAGTTTGGTGGGCGAGTTTGAAATCGATAATTTGATCAGGCTCATAAGCTAGCCGCAGTATCTTTTCTTTTTTTAAAGCTTGAGGCGCATGTTCTTCAATGAAGTCGAGGGTCGTTTTATAGGCTTCATCAGCCAAAGGATTTTTTTTAGCATGTTGACCGACAAATTTATGTAGTAATCCGGCTGCAATATTTGAAGCATGGGGGAGTCCATCTTCAAAAAGGGTGACTTCATGCTCTTTAAGGAGGGACCCAATAGCACATCCAGCAAAGCCGGCGCCGATAATTGCGATTCTCATAAATTGTTCTACAAATTATAACAGATCCCATTAAGGAACGCCAAAGATGAATGATATTCGAAATTTAGTCCTGACCCTCTTTTTTGCCGTAGTCGCTGCCTTTGCTGTAGCAGCCTTCTTTGTGCTGAACTATGGCCCTTCCGGCAAATATACCGTCGACAATACGCTTTTAAAGCCCGAGCTGTTAGGGGAGTTAAATTATAATGATTATAACTCGAAAACAGGGGCTCAAGATCGATATATATTTGACGTTCTTGAATATAGTTGGCTCGATAAGGATAAAAATGACTGGCTTAAGAAAAATATCGATCTTAATGCCTACTCCCAGTTTTATAAATTGATCGAGAATGATGAAAGCTTGCCGGATACTCCTCCCGTCCAGATGAAAAATTCAGCCAGGTTGACTATTTTTGTAAAAACAGAAAGTGACGCCGAGTGGCAAAAACAAGTGAAGTCATTCCAAACCGTTGAATGGGTCCATGAAGATTATTATCGAATTGAACTTCATGAAGATAATCCGGGAACACACTGGGTCTATTTCTATCATCCCCAGATCGTAAAAAAAATAGGGCAACTCTTAAATCCATGATTTCATCACTATTGTTTTTAGGGACAGGAGCTTCTCTTGGGGTTCCCATGATTGGTTGTAATTGTGAAGTGTGCACTTCTAAGAGTCCCTTCAATAAAAGACTTCGTTCATCGGCTTTAATTAAGTGGGGTGAAAAGCGTCTCTTAATTGATTCTGGGCCAGATTTTAGACAGCAAGCCCTTTTGCATAATATTAAAACATTAGATGGTGTTTTATATACTCATGCGCATCAAGATCATGTTGCGGGAATAGACGATCTGCGCATTTACTTTTTTAAAAATCAGGCGCCATTGCCTTGCTTGGGTTCAAAAGAAACCGCGGACGATATAAAGAATCGTTTTCATTTCATGTTTGAAGGAAAATCTCATGAAAAAAACACCCCTCGACTTCGTTTTGAAGAACTTGAAGGAGAGGAAGGATACGGAGAATTTTTGGATATACCCTTCGGTTATTGTACGTATGTACAACTCGGCATGAAGGTTACCGGATTCAGATTCGGCGACATCGCTTATTTGACGGACTTGCAGGAACCGGAAGAGCGATTAATTCCATTTTTAGAGGGAGTAGATACCTTAGTATTAAGTGCATTACGGCACACCCCCTCCCATATGCATTTAACTATTGATCAAGCTGTAGATTTTGCTCGTAAAGCTCAAGTTAAAAAAACTTTTTTGACACATGTTTCCCACGACTTAGATTATTATAAAACAAATAGTGTCTTGCCTCCGGAGGTTCGTCTCGCTTATGATGGACTAGAAATATTATTTAAAGGCATATGACGTTTCCCACTAATCAAGAAGAAAGTAAAAGAGCTTTTTTAAT
>JAGVJG010000099.1 GCA_020051235.1 Parachlamydiales bacterium
CTTGCATTTGTAATTAAATCACTCCCAAAATTAACTGAATTGAATCTTGAAACTTGGTTTATTTCTGATCTGACGCTCACCTCCATTAATACCTTAAGTTTGTTAACCTCTCTTACACTTTCGACCTATATGTTGCCGGATACGAGCTTGGTTAAATTAAATGTTCCAACGCTTACTAAACTTGCTTTAACGCAAATGACAGGGGCAAACACTAATTTACTAACTGATGCCGTGCTGCTGCAATTTTCAGGGGTTTATAAGAAATTAACTTCGCTTACGATTGCGGGTCAACAGACAATAACAAATGTGGGAGCAACGGCTCTTATAAATTCTAATCCTAATCTGATTCAATTATCTTGGAGCGGATTTGGGTTTTCTGACCCTGTTACACAAGTAATTCCTAGTACCGTAACAAACCTTTCAATCGACGCTTCTGAGGTAACTAACACCGCATGGGGCATTTTATTGCAGAGATTAACGTCTTTATATTCTTTGCGTGTTGAAAAAGGGGGAGGCTTTGCTTCTGGGTTACCAGGATATAATGATAATATAAAACAGCTTCCAAAAACATTACGTCACTTATATGTGGATTCAGATCAATTATACTCTTTGGAGGGTTTGCCTCCTTTGGAATCGCTAGCACTAGAAAATATGCGACTAGTAGATCCTTCCGTTTATCGAGCTATAATGAATCTACCCTTAACGACATTTAGGGCTATCAATTGTCCCGTTAATGATCAAATATTGGGGATTTTGATTGAAGGTCAAATGGCAGGAACGGTACAAAATTTGGAGTTTTGTAACTGTCCAATCGGGGATAGATCTGTTAAGTTTATCGAAAAGTTTTCCAACTTGCTAGTATTGATGGTCGCTGAATGCAACTCAATCACCCAAGAGGGACTTGAGCAATTGCTGAAATCGCCTACATTAAGAAGAATTGTTGAGAAGCTTTACCTCTACAATTTCCCTATAAAACCTGAAGAATATACGGAATGGTTAAATCAATGGCCCAAACTAGATGATTTCTTCGGGGGAAATTTATTGGGTCAGAGTCTTGACCAAGCTTTGAAAATTCGAAGGCTTGAGCAACGAAATTTAGTTAATAAGTATTGGACGGGCAATCCCCTTCCTTATGAAACCTTTGTGCATGCGCTATGAGAGAAGCACCAGGTAGACCCGGTATTCTACCGAGCTGGACCACTAGCGCCAAAATCGGCGTGGGTACTGCTATGTCAAAGGATTCGAAGACTTGGTTTACTCTTTCGCACGGCATTCTCAATGAAATCTATTGGCCTCGGATTGACATCGCAAATCTTAGAGACTTTGGATTTATCGTAACGGGCGATAACTTTTTTTCAGAAGAAAGACGCCACACCGTTCACGATTATGAAACGTTGGGAAAGGGCATTCCTGCTTATCTTTTAACGAATACCTGTAAAGAGGGTCGTTATAAAATTGAGAAGAAAATCATCGTCGATCCTAAAAGAGATGTCATTTTACAGGAAGTGACGTTTACACCTTTGATAGGTACGTTAAGTGATTATCGACTCTACGCCCTCGCAGCTCCTCATCTGGCTAATGGAGGAATGGGTAATAATGCCTTTTCAGGAGATTATAAAGGCATTCCGATGCTTTTTGCGACAAAGAACTACGGACCTGCTTTGGCTATTGCTGCGAATGTTCCCTTCTCTAAATTGTCTGTTGGGTATGTAGGGGTTTCCGATGGCTGGCAAGAACTAAGTCAAAACTTTGAACTAAAAAATGAGTATAATAGTGCTCCCGAAGGCAATATTGCTTTAACGGGAGAAATTGACCTTGCGGCTTGCAAAGGAAAGTTTGTAATTGCTTTAGGGTTGGGTCATCGATTAGAAGAAGCAGGTATTCAAGTTCGAGCTTCCTTATTTAGAGGTTTTGATGCCGCTTTAGAAGAATATATTAATGGATGGCGGATCGTTCAATCTCAAGCGGTGGATCTTTCTCATGTAGATAATGTTGCGGGTAGTATTTTTCGCATTTCTATTGCTGTTTTAAAAACCCATCAAGGAAAGCAGTTCACAGGTTCGTTGATTGCTTCTCTATCCATTCCATGGGGAACTCATCGGGGTGATCATGATTTGGGAGGCTATCACTTAATATGGCCTCGTGACCAAGTAGAAACAGCCGATGCATTTCTAGCCGTTAATGATCTAGAGTCTGCAAAGCAAATTTTAATTTTTCTACTTTCAACACAAGAAGGGGATGGTCATTGGCCACAGAATATGTGGGACGATGGCAAATCATATTGGTCAAAAGTACAACTGGATGAAACGGCCCTACCTATATTCTTAGCAGGACAACTTAAGAAAGCGAATTATTTAAAACGACTTAATCCTTATGCAATGGTTAAAAAAGGGGTAAGTTATCTCTTAAATAATGGGCCTATCACCGAGCAAGATCGTTGGGAAGAAGCTCACGGTTTAACGCCGTATACACTGGCTGTTTTAATTTCTTCATTTTTGATAGCCGCAGATTTTTGTGAGGATGAAGACGATACTGTTTGTTCAGAATATATAAGAGAAGCAGCCGATTGGTGGAACTACTGTATAGAACGTTGGCTGTATGTAAAGGATACTCCTTTATCTAAACAGATTGGAGTGGACGGATATTATATTAGAGTAAATCCGTCTTGTGATGCAATTGAAAGCCCTATTAATCTAAATGTGACAATATCTAATCGACTCATGCATGAGGCTGTTTATCCGGCTTGGTATATTATTTCTTGTGATGCGCTTGCGCTTGTTCGTTTTGGATTAAGAGAAGCAAAGGATCCAAAAATATTAAACACCATTAAGGTCATTGATGCTGTTTTAAAAACTGAAACCCCTCGAGGCCCCGTATGGCATCGTTATAATGAAGATGGTTACGGTGAAAAGCCCGATGGTTCGGCATTTGATGGTACGGGGATTGGAAGAGGCTGGCCTTTATTGACGGGTGAAAGAGCGCATTATGAAATTGCTGCAGGAAACCTGGATCGAGCTAGGGAACTTTTAAGAATAATGGCCTCGATGGCAGGAACAGGCGGTCTTTTTCCTGAACAAGTATGGGATCAGGGGGATATTCCAGAACATGCGCTATTTAAAGGCCATTCAACGGGGGCTGCAAAACCGCTTGTTTGGACCCATTCAGAATATATCCGCCTTCTTCGCTCGCTACAAGATGAGAAAGTATTTTCAACGCCAATTCAAACAACGGAGCGCTATCTTAAAAAGAAAGTTAAGCCCAAAATTGCCTTATGGCAACTTAAGGCACAATTTTCTTCGATTCCTAAAGGCTTGAAATTACGTATTCAACTTCCTCATGCCTCCAGAGTGAAATTTACAAAAGATGGCTGGAAATCACATGAAGAAGTGGATTTAAAGCCTAATGGATTTGGGGGTTGGTATAACGACTTTGAAATGCCTTCTCAATTTGAATTTACAATTTTTTGGTTGGACGAGAATCGTTGGGAAGAAAAAAACTACTCTATCGTGCAGGATGATAAATAATTTTGATGGAAATGGGTCTTATTCCAGTAATAATTGGATGTATTTCTTCCAATAAACTGTGAATGATTAAATTCTCTATTACACTTGCATGAAGAGCAATAATGGGTTTGTTTATGGTTGCGATTAAGGTGAGGTTGACAATCGTGCTTTCATTTAAGAAAACTTCATTATAAGCCTTTACGTTATCGACATGAGAGCAAATAAGACTTACATTGCTCTTCGAAATGATTTCCGCACAATGTAATATCCCGTTTAAAATGACTTCTCCATCAGCTTCTAATAAATTGGGATTGCAAGTTACATCTTCCGACATAATACTTAAAGAGCCTTTAGCTTTTACGGTCTTCACTTCACAATCCACTAAAGTGACATGACCCGTCGCTTCGATATATCTTAAGTAGGAATGTTTCCCTTTGATGTTTTCGCCTTTAACTGTGTCGGTTACTCGGGTGCTATAGAGAAGCGTTTGTGTTTTGGCTGAAACGTTTTCATAAGGTCCACCATAAGTAATTTTTAAAGAGCCTGTGACAGAGCTCGCAACGCGTGCCTTGCAATTCTCGAGCAAAGCGCTATCTAGAATACGTATATCATGAAAGTTACAGGCTACTGCGTGATATCCTGGTTCCATAACCCAAACCTAGTTCAATCGATCTTTATAAAAAAGCCGAAGGTATAAGTGAGTTAGCTTTAGGAAGATTCGAGTCGCTTGTGTCGCTTAGTTTCCCTGCCCGTGCCCGTGTCAAGTACACGTGCCCGTGCCCGCGTGCGTGCCCGTGCCCGATTCCCATTAAACATGGGTCTCCACCTGCTAACGTATAAAAGGTACTTCCGATATGCAGCGGGAATCGGGCACGGGCACGGGCACGGGCACGCACGCGGGCACGAGAAAACAACAGTGGTACTTCCGATGGTTAACGGGAAACGGGCACGGGAATTATTTGATTGCGTCGCGAAGATCGTCTATTAGGTCATCGGGATCCTCGATACCCACAGAAAATCTAACCAAACCGTCTCTTAATCCGATTTCGTTTCTAATGTTTGCTGGGATAGAGGCATGCGTCATTGTTGCAGGGTGGCAGACTAGCGATTCCACTCCGCCGAGTGATTCTGCAAGTGAAAAATATTTAAAAGAAGAAATAACTTTTTTAGTCTCTTCTAGCGAAAGTTTAAATTCGGCTGAAACCATACCGGAAAATCCGCGCATTTGCTTTTTTGCAATGGAGTGATTTTCATGAGATGGAAGGCCCGGATAATAGACTTTGGATACTTTTGGATGTGCGGCGAGATAATTGGCGATCTTCTGCGCATTTTCATTATGAAGGCGCATTCTTGCGCCTAATGTCTTTACGCCGCGTGTTACCAGCCAAGCATCAAAAGGAGAAGGATTCAGTCCCAGTGTTTTTCTACCAAAATCAAGCGCCTGTTTAGTTTTCTGATCATTTGTGATGATTACTCCGCCTATTACATCGGAATGCCCCCCGATATATTTAGTGGTCGAGTGCCAGACATGATCCACACCAAAATCAATTGGGTTTTGATTGAAAGGAGTCGCAAAAGTATTGTCTACTACCACTTCAACGCCATTTTTATGGGCAAGTTGAGTGAACTTTTCTAAATCATAAATTTCAAGAAGGGGATTGGTCGGTGTTTCAAACAGGAGATATTTGGGTTTGCTTTGCAGAGCCTTTTCAAGGTCAGAGATTTTTACTTGTTCAAACTGGATGCCGTAACGACTAAAGACTTGGTTGAAGAGTCTAAAAGTGCCTCCATAGACCCCTTGAAGGGCGACAACTTTATCTCCGGGATTCAATCCCGATACTAATGCTGTTAAACCACCTAAACCGGATGAAAATACCGTTGCATACTTTCCTTTTTCAAGAGAAGCAAGTAAGTTTTCAAGGATCGTAAAATTTGGATTTCCGGCTCTTGTATATTCATATCCTTTGGCTTCCCCCGGCGATTCCTGAATATAGGTAGAAGTCATATAGATAGGAGGCATAATAGATCCCGTTACAGGATCGGGTTCTTGTCCGGCATGAACAAGTTTAGTGTCTAGTTTCATAGTAGTTTATTCGCTTTCATCCAATCGTCGTTATACATTTTCGAGAGATACTTAATTCCGCCATCGGGAAGAATCGTTACAATAGTAGCCGGTTGTTTTAATCGTTTTGCAATTTGAAGAGCGCCCCAGACGTTTGCGCCCGAAGATCCGCCTGCAAAAATACCTTCTTTGCGAGCAAGTTCCCTTGCAACCCCAAACGCATCTTTATCGGTAAATTGCATCATTTCATCGACAATAGAGAAATCCATGGCTTGTGCGATATGATCTTCTCCGATGCCTTCAACAAAGTAGTTGCAGTTTCCGCCTGCAGGAATTCGGCCTGTTTTAAAGTATTGATAATAGATCGATCCAATAGGATCCGGCATGATCACTTTAATGTTAGGGTTTTGTTCTTTCAAATAGCGACCCGTTCCGGAAATAGTTCCACCGGTTGAACCCGATGCGACGAAATAATCGATATTTCCTTGAGTTTGATCCCATATCTCAGGCCCTGTCGTTAAGTAATGGGCTTCAGGATTTTTTTGATTGTCGTATTGATTGATTCGGAAGCTATTGGGGGTTTGTTCGGCAATTTTTTTTGCCTTATTAACGTAGTGTTCAGGGGAATCGGGTGCGGCTTCGGTTGGGCAGACAACAATTTCCGCGCCCATTGCTTTTAGAGCATTTTGCTTTTCAATGGAAACTTTGGCGGGCATTGTAAGAATGACTCGATAACCTCTAATTGCGCCAACCATTGCAGCGGCAGCACCTGTATTGCCCGAAGTGTTTTCAACAATAGTTCCACCCGGCTTTAAAAAACCGCGTCTCTCAGCATCATTTATAATGTGTAGGACGATACGATCTTTAATTGAACCTGTGGGATTAAAAAACTCTAACTTGACTAAGATCGTAGCCAAAGGATTAGGATTGATCTTTTGGAGTTTAACGATCGGGGTTTTCCCGATCGTTTCAAGAATTGAATCTTCAAGTGTCATCATTTAAGGGCGTCAATAGCCTTAGTGATGTTGCTCTCTGTAATTTCTTCTCCGCCCGCAAGTTTCTTGCCTTTCTTGGCTTTTAAATTAACAAGAATGAGTGTGGGAGTTGCGTCGACATCAAATTGCTTGGCCAGTTCTTTCCAATATTTTAATCCTAGTGCAACATCAGCATAGTTTAATTCTTTATATTGAGTGCCGGACTTTCTTGCGATTTCAACAATTTCTTTATCGGAAGGAGTGCCTGTTTTTGTTGAAAGCTCGGATAATTGGTCGCGTAACTCTAAATATTTAGCTTTATTGTTAATCATAAAGCTTAAGTTGAAAGGCGAGTAATTGAGCGTTTCTTTATGCACCGGTAAATCTACGAAAGTGAATTTAGTTTTAGCGACGAGTGTCGGCATAATGAGGCGGAGTTTATTTTCTAAAGATCGGCAGGCAGGGCAGGCCCAATCCGTAAATAGATAGGCTTGTATTGGGGAGTTTACATCTCCGAATGCCATTTGATCTTTTATTTCATTCTCTGCTGCCGCTAATTTGTTTTCTTTAGCAACACCAACAAAAGCAATTAGTATACCGGCTAGAAAAACTGTGAGGGAGCCAATCCCTCTCCATAATGAATGCATAATATCTCCTTTTTGTCCCTTGGAGAGGGAGTGTTGTAATTCACGAAAGTAGCTGTATGTGAAAATTAATGCCGCCACCGCAACGGAAGCCGCAATGCCTAAACATACGGGGCACCAATGACCAATCTTGTATTTTTGAATAAGAATAAAAACAACTTCTGAACCCAAAGCGCCTAATACTGAGAGTCCTACGATCCCTTCAAGCCAGCTATATTTTAATGAGAGAAAATGAAGGCCAATTATTGCGGAAAAAAAACCAATGCCTAAAGGACCAAAGGGGAGGCCAAATAACTTCCAATCGTGCCCGGCTTTACACTCTTCGGAACAAAGTTCAAGATAGGATACGATGGATAAGATGAGGCCTGCGATTAATGCGAGGGATAAAAGTATAAAGGGAACCTTTTTGAAACGGGAAAACGCGAGTTCCATAAATTACCTCAAAACGTTCTTTATCAGTAATATCCCGTTTTTTGTCAATTTACACTTTTAAAATCAGATCACTCATCCCGTGCCCGTGCCCGCGTGCGTGCCCGTGCCCGATTCCCGTTAAACGTTGGA
>JAGVJG010000066.1 GCA_020051235.1 Parachlamydiales bacterium
CATTGGTTTTCAACTGAGAATTTTTATTTTGACTATTCTCTTTACACCTCAGCCCAAAAAGCGATCAAAGCCATTTATGCAGGGAATACTTGGCAAGAGTCAGCCTATGTGTCCAATCTTAATCAAGCCAAGGACCAACTCTCTCTCTTTGCGAGACCCTCGCGAAAGCTTTTACCGGGCAAATACCGTGTTTATTTTGCCCCTGCGGCTGTGGCTGAATTTGTAAAAATCCTCTCCAGGTCAGGAATAAGTGGGGGGGCTATTATGCAAGATCGCTCTGCTTTCAAAAAACTGTATGAAGGTCAAACTTATTTATCTTCCCTTTTGTCCTTAGATGAGGATTTTACCCAAGGACTCGTCCCTCGTTTTAATGAGTTTGGTGATGTTTCGGCTTTAAAAGTTCCTTTAATTACAAATGGAAAATTGACTTCGCCTCTTGTTAACCGTCGAACAGCCCAAGAGTACGGTCTTCAGTCCAATGGCGCGAATGAAGGAGAGGGTTTACGTTCACCTTTTATTCATCCGGGAAACTTGCAGGAAGATCGCATTTTGCAAAATCTTGGAACCGGTCTTTATGTTTCAAATCTCCATTACTTAAATTGGAGTGATCTTCAGCAGGGGCGCATCACCGGAATGACCCGCTATGGCTGCTTTTGGGTTGAAAATGGAGAAATTATGAGCCCCATTGACGATATGAGATTTGATGAAACGTTGTATCATTTTTGGGGAGAAGCTCTTGAAGCTTTAAGTGAACGTACAGAGCTTATCCCTAATGTGTGTTCCTATGGAGAACGCACCTTAGGAGGAGTTTCCGTGCCGGGTATGATGGTCAATGATTTTAGCTTTACGCTATAAACACCTCAGTCCAAACTCGTGGCAATCCCGAGGAGCCCTGTAAGGGCAAACTCGGGATCTAAGAAAAAACTCGCAAATACTCACCTCATAAATCCCCAGGAGCTCTGGGGATTTATATAAACTGATGGGAGGTAAGTTCACACAGCCTAATGCCCTAGACTAGGGGGGTGCCCTTGAAGCCTTACTCGATGTTGGGTAAAAATACCAATCAGTTACATGAATTGTAGAAGCCATAAACTTGTAAAAAATGAGAATTTTTCTTCAATTCTCTAAAAAATTCTTATTAAAATTTTTTTAATCTTCGTAGTTCTCTATTTTTATTTTCGTTTCTGCAATTAGGTCTATATGAAAGTGAGGAAGTTTATGCTCAACTTTTTCTCTTACATTTTCATTAAACAAAGTTATTTCTTGTAAAGTCATTTGACTATCAACACAATATTTTATGTGACAGAAATATGCACGTCCTGCTCTTCTTAATTTAATATATTCTATATCTATATTTACACGAAGTTCTTCAGTACTCTGTTTCACTATTTCTAAGATCAAATCTTCGATAAATGGTTCTTCCGGTTTTCTATCAAGAATGTCTCCTAGATTTTCACGAAACAGAAAAAATGGCTTCGTGATGATTAATAGAATAACGAAAATAGACATTATAGGATCAATGAAGGCAGAAAGATGTTGTAAATGGGTAGTTGAGCTTTTTTCTAAGGCATAAGAAATCATAAATCCAATTAATAGAGTAAGTGTACATAATAAATCATAGTACCATCCTACAAATTCTATTTTAAGCAAAGGCGTGGATTTTATTTTTATACAGATATGAATATAAACACTTATTAACAGGTCTGAAATTAATACAAATACAATATAATATAATCCTAAATCATAATTAACAATAAATGATGAGTGATGATAAAGTTCTTTTAAAGCGTGTATAAAGCTCATCATACATGTTGCAATTATAACTATTGTTTCAACAACGATGAGTAATGGCTCGAATTTAGAATAACCAAAGTGATACATTTTAGAGGGGGATTTTGAAATAAGCTTAAAAATAGCGAGGGATATAAAGGACGTAAAAGCATCAAATATATATATCACACCTAACAAAATAAGAGCCATTGAATGAGTCAGTACCCCTATAACAAGGGCAAAAGGGGCAGTTATAAGACAAAAAATGAATACAACTTGCAGACATGTCTTTTCATAAAAAATTTTATTTTCCTCTATTAATTATCGTAACTTTCCTGTCATTGTATCACTAAATGCGGTTTGAAAAAAGTGTTTGATTTCTGAGACATAAGTTATTTTCATTATAAAAAGCGATCTTAAAAGCGAGGCTAAAACTCCCTTTAGATAGATGACTGATTTGAAGAAATTGGTAGCGGAGGAGGGACTTGAACCCCCGACACGCGGATTATGATTCCGCTGCTCTAACCAGCTGAGCTACTCCGCCGCAAATGAAAAGGCTGCGATCAAAAATGGATGGTGCCCAGAGGCGGATTTGAACCACCGACACGAGGATTTTCAGTCCTCTGCTCTACCAACTGAGCTATCTGGGCCCATCAGCATACGTCATAAAGAAAAACGAGCTTTTTGTCCAGCCCTGTTAGTGGGAATAAATTAGAAATTTAATAGTATGAGCCAATTGCAAAATTCCATAATTTGTCATCCACGCGTAGGCGGGGATCCAGTAAGTGTTTGAAACAAAAAACTTTTTCCCATGGTTGCCAAAATAATACCACCATTAGATTTTTTATTTTTATCCCTTCAAACAACCTCTTAGCTCAACGTTTCCATCGATCCCCGCCTTCGCGGGGATGACACAGTGGAGCGCGTTTTGCAACCACCTCATATGTATGGGGGGGGTCTTTCTGCTTTGCTTTTCGGATTGACAAAATAAAAGCAGGAGATCCTAATATCAGTTGATTTTAAACTGACTCGAAATGTATTGAGTTTTAAATCAATAAGTAACCCATCTTAGGAGTTTAGTGAATGTTTAAAAAAAATTTGTATGCTTTTTCTGCCCTTCTTGCCCTGTCGTGCAGCGTTTATGCAATGGAAGAGAGAGATGATTTGTCCTCTTCAGTAGAGAGTGGGGGCGGTCGAAAAGCTCTTAGATCTTCGAGTGCTTCAAGGCACGCAGATGAACTAGACACTGCTATTGGAGAGAAAACTTTTGAGCCATTTCCCAAAGATGCTTTTCTCACAGATTTTCCCTTAGAATTCGATTTTTCTGCGAGCTCCGAAAGTCTTTCACCGAAGATGACTGCCTCTCCAGCAAGCTCAACCCAAAGCTCATTATTTCCTGATGGTAATGCAAAGGTTACTTTTACATTGCTGGCTTTGCGGCAAGCCAGTGGCGATGAAAATCCGAATCGGGATCCTCGGGCCGAAGCTCTCTACAATTTTATTGAAGAGACCTTTTTTCATTATCGTCACCAATTAGATTGGGAGTCAACTGTTGTTCACACACTTCCCATTTTAGCAAAAGAGCTTGACGATGATAGTTTCTGGGAGACACTCAATGATTCAAAGAATCAAAAAAAATTAGGAGTTTCACTAAGAGTTTACCCAAAAAGGCAAGAGGTTATTGATCGGCTTGGTGAAACATTAGGTGAATACTGTCGAAGTTATCGTGATCATCATAAGAGAGACGTAGGGTTAAGAAAAATGGCTCTACGAGCTGCCAATAGAATTACAGAACTTGAGGATGAGCTCAAAGCATTTAAGGCTGAAGCTGCAGAGCTAAGAACATCTCTTGAAACGGAACGTGCTATACGTTGCTTTAAAGAACGCTGTTCATCCCGTAAATGAGGGAGTGTTTCCTGATCTGTGTCAACCATCTCATCCATCAGAATAATTTATGGATTCGTGAGTTGTTGAATCGCCTTTAATCTTAGCCTCTTTCTCTTCGCGGAAAGAGGCTAAGATCTTTTAAGCTAGAAACAATAGTTTCTCAAATTAATTAAGGCAGATCTTGTCCTAAAGGTATGAAAAGAGTCTCGATTTAGCGTTGGAATGTGTAAAGTTTGAGTTTTTGTCAAGATTGACCCCGTGGTCAAGCCGCGGGGTCCACAAAAATATTACTTTTTCTTGTTCTTTTCTTTTTCTAAGGTATTTCTATCGTGAAGAGCCTGTTTACGCATGAGCTCGCG
>JAGVJG010000095.1 GCA_020051235.1 Parachlamydiales bacterium
GGGTCTTTTTTTTAGATCAAAATTCGATTTTACGATGAGTCATTATTTCATTAACTGAAGAAATTGGTGATATTGTGTGGGGCCTAGCCAAAAGCATATAATGGTTTGAGGCTTCATTTTTAAATTATTTGGAACCTGCATCTCCATCAACATTAAAAACAACAATTTAAGATTGCCGAACTTAGAAAGAATCTCACCAATGTTAGTGAGATTGAGTTCAATGTCCCCAATATAAAGATTTTGAAGCCTCGTTTGCAGGTTTATATTGCTAAGAAGCGAGCTGAGATTGTCGGCTGTAAAAGATAAAAGATCGTTTAATACAAGCGTTCTTAATTGTGGGCATTCGGCCAGTTTCTTAGCTCCTTCAAGGGTCACACTTACGCCATTTAATTCTAAGAAGCGCAGGCGTGCTTTTGTTGCTTCTAATAAAGGAACCAATGCTCCATCGTTAAATCTTTTACATCTGATGATTCTTAAAGTGTGTAAAGACTTTAATCGAGTCAGTGAATTAAAAAGGACGTAATCGTATTCAATTCCAATAAGGGTTAATTCTTCTAATCCCTCCGGTATAGCTGTAAATGTATTTAATTTTGGAGTTTCTAACGTTAATGATTTGAGGTTGGTGGGAAGGGGAACTTCATTATTAAAAGTGTCCGCCTTTTCAAATCCTAAAGTTTGTAGATTGGGACAGTTGTTGACTATACCCACAAAGTCTGAAGGCTGGAATGTTGAACAATTTCCTATATTTAACGTTATTAAAATAGTGCTCGTGAGGCTTGCCGCTTGTGCAGGGGTAATCACTTCTCCATTTAGAGAAAAGTCTTTTAAATTCGGTAACCTTTGCATCATTACTTGTAAGCCGGAAGGTGTCACTGCATTCCACGAACCTGAAGCTGCAAATTTTGTAAGTCCTTGAGGGAGGCTACTCAAAAATGTATCTGTAAACAAACCTTTCTCTGCATATTGATTAAATTCAAAGCGAGTAAGCGTCGCGGGCAATGGATATTCTTCAAGTGTTTCCGGTTTGGTTATTTGGCCATGTACGTATAAGCTTTGAAGCTGTTTATAAGTCGTTACAACTTGATAGTGGGTGTCGTTAAAACATTCAGTAAAAAAGAGCGAAATGTATAAATGTTTTAAATTATTTACGAAGTTATCGCATTTCAGCAAAGCAAGTATGCCTTCTCCATTCATCCCGAGCATGGCTTCGACGCAATATCTAAACGAGGTCAATTTTGGGAGCTGGGAAACTTTCAATAATCCGGCGTTTGTTAATGTAACATTTCCTTCGCTGATGCAGGAAGCGTTGTGGGATAGACGAGTCAAATTAGGGCAATAAGTTACTAGGGCATCAAATATAGCATCCGTTGGATAGTTTAATTCAATTGAAGTTAGCGTCGCCCCTCTTTTTTGCAAAATGGCAATAAAATCAGCCTCTGTTGTGAATCCTTGTCGTAAGTCAAAGGGTTCTTCAGGTTCAGATAGGGGAAGGGATGGTGTATTTTTAATATCAAGGGGAGATCTTTTAATGATCTCTTGAATTCGTGCCTTCATAGGATTGTCGTTTGGAAGTTCTTTAACTACGTTTGTTAAAGCAGGAACGGCTAAAGGGTTTGGTTGGATTAAGGCTTGTTGAGCAACGGACTCGTCCGGTTTAGGAGGTTGGACAACGGGAGTAGGTTTGCCATATCCGAATACATACATTGGAATCTCCAAATTAAAAGTTCCGTTATAGGACCCCCGATATATTCACGCCACATAATTTGGTTATTTGCTAGGATGCGAAACATGATTAAAAAAATACTTTTATTAGCGATTATTCTTTTAGGTGTATGGGGATTTGAGTTTTATCGAAGAGAGTTTTCAGGACTGGGTCCGGTACCCGAAAGAAGTTCTTTTTCAGGAAGACTTCCTTTTACTGTAGATGGCGATTTTAGACGCTTTCAGTTTTTCTATAGTAGCAATCGAGCGGATTCTGAAGATTCTTTCAAGGGCAGAGGGAATGTTCGTGTCGATACACTTGTTAATGGAACTTTTGATGCATTGATTCATCCCGGATTAAATATTCGTCCTTTTGTTTGGTTTGAAGATACAAGTATGAAACTTGATAATCGTACATCTTTATCTGAAGAAGAATACTATAAAAAAATAAATGCGGCCGTTGCAAATTCAACTGAAAAGTCACTTTTAGTCATTGTTTGGGGCTTTAGAGATTGGTTTCAATCGGCGGCGATTAAAACGTCCTATACCTCATATATTCTCGACATTGACGCGCCCGCCGTATTGTTTGACTGGCCAGGAAACCAAGGAGAAGGACGCACCGGATATTTAGCTGCAAGAGAAGTTGCGGTTCCTAGCGCGGCTCAATTAGGAGAGTGGCTTAAGAATCTTAAAGAAAAATCGGGAGCGGAAAAAATTTGGATAATGGGAAGTAGCTTAGGCTGCCAAGTGATCACAGATGCGCTTGTCTGGCTCAATGACCATAAACCCGGATATAAGCTCAATCACGTGATTTTGTCAGCGCCCGATGTCGCTTACGAATCCTTTAACAACAAGTTAAAAGAAACCATACCTAACACGACCGATCATTTAACAGCCTTCGTCTCTTCCAACGATCGTGCTCTTTTAATGAGCGCCTGGATCAACGGAAATCGAAAATTGGGACGTATCCGAATATCTGAACCCCCCGAGGAAAGAAACGAAGAATATGAATTTGAAGAAGCAGACAAAC
>JAGVJG010000130.1 GCA_020051235.1 Parachlamydiales bacterium
AGCCAAAATTGCGTATGCGAGCGATGGGTGTGCTTTAGCACATTCGAGCGAGAGCCCTTGGCGATATACGCGATTTGGGCACGTCAGAAATGGCCGGGGTGCAGGGGCAGAGCCCCGACCGAGAACATTGGTCGGAAAATGCGTCAGCATTTTTTGACAACTCTCGAGTAAAAATCGAATGAGCTCTTAATCGATGACCAAGAGTTAACATTCATTTAATTTTTAAAGGTACTTCCGATGTTTAGCGGGAATCGGGCACGAGAAATAGCACGGGCCGAAGCCCGTGCTTAAGAGACTAGAATGATGAAGCGAGTTCTAAGTTAACAGACCAAGCATGATATTTTGTGCGGATCTTGTCGTACTCGGTGGATGGGATTTCGTTGCAATCCTCGCAGCAAGTAGGAACAGCACGTCCGCTACCCGAACGATAGTTTTCGTATCTAAATAGAACGCCTAATTCCCAGCAATTGCAGAAAGTATAACGTCCATCTACATAGAACACATTACCATGACCTTGTTTTGCAGAACGATTGTCTGTAAATGCGTCTTCATTGTCATAACCAGGAAGTTTGTATTTTCCGGTCCACTTTGGCCAATGATATTCGTATCCAGCAAACAATTTCCAATCGCAAACATTGTAGATCAAATCGATACCCACATATCCGCCTTTAAAACGGGAAATGTAGCGAAGGTGATCAGATCCAGGACTATCATCAAAACTACCTTGTTTCGTTTTTAACTTATCGTAGTTATAGCCGATAACAGGTCCGATTCCAAATGTATCGCACCATGGATATGTCCAACCTAAAGCGATATCATACGTTCTCGAATAACCCTTTTTTACGCTGGTTTTATCTTCTGTAGTTGAACCACCAACGATAATGCCTTCTTGTTTAAAGCTACCGCTATAAACGCGACCCCATGCGGCATATCCTCTTAAATAAAAAGATTTGAGCCAGGCAGTTTCGCACCCGCAATTTCCTAAGAAATCTGGAAATGCATAACGACCGGCAATTCCAACCTGCCAGATTCTCGCTTTTTTAACTTCTAAAGGAAAGTAACCAAACGGATCTGCATCAGCAGGGTCGCTGGCACTTAAGCTAGTCTTTAAATGCGCTTGTTTATACCCCGTAAAGAGACTAAAGTCTGATTGCGGAATATCCGCTTGAAGGCTTGCTACTGTAAATAGCCCCGCCATAAGCGTGAAAATAGATTTTTTTAACATTTTTCCTCTTCTTATCTTGAAACCACTAATTATCAAGAAATACGGAATGTAAAAGTTATAATTTTTTTGGTCAAACAAATTGTATTCATTTAAAAGAGAAGTATGATTTCGATTTTGTGCTCCTTGTTCATTTCATATACTCCGATTGCTCTGAAAGTTCCATATATCGAAGCGGATGGAAGAATAAATAACTATCATTGGATGCAAAAATCGAATTACCCGGAATTTATTAATTATGTAAAAGCATGGAATCGATATACCGCAGACGAACTAAAAAAATTAGAGCCTGAAACTTCTAGTCTTCTTAAAGATCTAAAAAAGTATCTTCCCCTTGATTTTTCTCAAAAAACTTTAACGAACGGTGAATATCACTACTACACAAATTACAAAGTTAATGACGACCTCCCCAGCTATTTTAGAAAAAAGGGAGATGAGGTTGAATTATTAGTTTCTGACTTACCGGGATACATCATTAGTTATCATCCTAGTCCCGACAACCAATGGATCGCCTTTGTAGTAGATAAAAAAGGAACTCAATTTGGAGAGATCCTTCTATTCAACAATAAAACGAGGAACTTTATAACAGATGATATTTCAAACTCAAATGGAAGCTTAGTTTGGAATCCCAATTCCAAAGGCTTCTGGTATGTTTCCCACAACACCCTATATCGAAGCGATAAAGTATATTATCATCAACTCGGGTCTTTAAGTGATAAAACCGTATTTTATGAACCTGACACTCAATTTGAGCTATCGCTTTCTTCAGATAATCAAGACGCTCTTTTTATAAATGTACAAAGCATCGATGCTGATGAAATCTGGAAACTCCCTTTAAAAAAACAAGGGAAAGCAAAATGCATTTTTAGCCGCTATGAAAATTCAAAGAATGCCATTTTTCCAACGCCCGGTCATCCTTGTTATTTGATTAATAAATTAGGCTCCTATCCCAAACTGTTTGATGAAAATTTCAAGGCCCTTACAGCGGAAGAGGATATTAGGGATATTTTAATACTGGATGACTATATCGTTTTCGACAAAAGAAAAAGAGGTTATTTACAATTAGAAGTCTTAAATGTGAAAGAAGGAAAGAAACATGAAATTGACTTACCTTCGAATATCGGCAAGCTAAGTCTTTTATCAGAAAAAGATGCACACTCTTTTGAATTTAGTTTTGAATCTCCTCTCCATGCACCTAGTTTATATAAATGTAATTGTGAGAACAACGAGCTCACACTCGTTCACGATTCAAAACCTTCAGCATATAATCCTGATAACTATGAGTTAAAAAGAGAGTTTGTAAATGATGAGATTCCTTTAACCTTATTTTACAAAAAGGGTAATCAAAATAACGCTCCCTGCTATCTTTATGCCTATGGAGCCTATGGGGTCACTCTTGATCCGAGTTATAACCCTTTATATATTGCTTTAGCAGACAGAGACGTTATAGTTGCCATTGCACATGTACGAGGTGGGGGTGAACTAGGTTCGCAATGGTATGAAAAAGGAAAAAAACACAAGAAGCTCAACTCATTTAACGATTTGGTTTCTTGCGCCGAATATTTAATCGATCATAACTATACAACTAAAATGGCGCTAGAAGGAGGATCGGCGGGGGGAACTTTAGCGGCCGGCATATTTAATATGCGTCCAGATCTATTTAAGGTCATATTTCTACAAGTTCCTTTTGTAAATGGTATAAAATCCCTTTCTGATGAAACCATTCCCTTTACTCCTCAAGAATGGCAAGAATGGGGCAATCCTAAAACAGATCCCGAAGCGTACAAAATTATACGCTCCTACTCGCCGGTTGATAATTTAAAAAAGCGAAATAACAATCCCGCACTTGCAATTCTGGCGGGATATAACGATGTGCAAGTGACACCCGAAGAATCGGCTTCTTATGCTGCAAAATTATCTGAATGCAGCCATAACCCGATTCTATTTCAAATGAATATGAATAAAGGGCATTTAGGGGAAACAGGGCAATATTCTGCATTAGAAGAAGTCGCCCCATTTTATGCTTTTATAATAAATGAACTAAAAAAATATTAAGGATAAAATATGACTGAAAATACGCTTACTAATGTTCTTGAAGAAAGACATAGCGGAAGAAGCTTTGATCCCTCTAAAAAAGTATCAGACAAAGATCTTAATGAATTAATCAAAGCTTCGCATATTGCTCCCAGTTGCTATAACGATCAACCGTGGCGCTTTCTGATTTGCAGCAAAGAAAACGACTCCGCAAATTTTCAGAAAATTTGGCAAGCTCTTGCAGAGGGCAACCAAAAATGGGCCGGTCAAGCTTCACATTTGATTGTGGTTTGTTCCGACACCCTTTTTCAACGCAACTCCAAACCCAATCGGTGGGGTTCCTACGATTCAGGGGCGGCTGCAGTATTCATGATGTTGAAAGCGACAGAGCTGGGTTTGTTAACTCATCAGATGGGAGGATTTGATGAAAAGAAAATTGCTGAATCTTTTGAAATCCCCTCCCGTTACATTCCTATGTCTGTAATGGCCTTAGGATATGAACTTGAAAAACCAACAGAATACATTCGAGAAAGAAGACCTATCCAAGAACAATATTTTAAAGGCGAGTGGGGTGCTGGGGTTCAGCTATAGATCTTTTAAGCATCTTAGAGAAGGTCGCTCGACAGACAACTTTTGCGTTTAATGCTTTGATGGCATGCTCTGCGTTTCCTCTTTCCCATACCACCATTGATTTCATTAAGCTTTTGGGGCCTCTTCGTTTTATTTGAAGTTTTGAAAGACGGGACTCGCTAAACAGATGGATTCTGCCTGCTCTTTCGCCAATTGTATGTTTTTCTGCAAGAAACTGAAATATCGTTCCTCCCCCCATCCGAGTAAACCGATCGTTTGATCGAGTTAAAATTTTTGCCGTATCATCGAAAGGTTGGAAGGGTAAAGGAATGATTTTTAAATTAGATGGAAGATTGGTTGTTTTTATATTTGCAATCACCTCTTTATAAAGGCTCTTTCCCTGATCGCGACCACAAAAAAGAAATACATGAGATGTTCCTACCGCATATTTTGCTTTACGCCTTAATATGTTGAGGGTATCCATTACAATATCTTTTGTGGGCTGACTTCCAAGCATCAGTGTAATCACTTTTTCAGATTCATTTATTCGATAAGCTGAATTAGTAGAATTATAATTTTCTTGGATATTTGGAAGAGATTGGGTTAGGGCCTTTTGCTCAGAATCTAATTTGAGAGTTAACTCAACTTCATTTCCAGGGGCAAAAGCCTCTAGAGTGTCATCTTTATAAATATTGCTGACCGGAAGATCATTTTCATTAAGAAGATGAATTTGATTTTTAGATAGTCTTGTTCGTTTGGATATATATTCGATGGTTTCCTCCCGATCCATCGGGGACCCGTCTTCCCATCTTGGGGGAACTACTTTTAAAACCAAGTTTTTAGTTAACCATTTCGCTGTATCGTAAATAGGATCATAAAAATGACGGGCTCTCTCAGGCAGATCGCTCATCCAAGTCTCGACCTTTACATCTTCCCATTTTCCTAGATAAAGAATCTTCATTACGAGATTATAAAGGGCAACCGCACACAAGAGAGCTCTTAAACCCATTACTTGAGTATTCAAAACAACACGGGGCCTTAAAGAAAATAACGATTTTAAGGCGCCTAAAAAAATAGGGATAAAGAAAATGTGGTTTGCAAGGGACTGCTTATTAACCAAGGCGTTTAATTTATTGATATCTCCGTTTGCTTGGGCTTGGTTCCATTGATCTACACATTTAACTCCAATGTAGTCACCCAAATAATCGAGCATGATATCATCTACTCGAGCCGATAAATTATTATTTTCCTTCAGCTGACGGGATAGGTAATCGGCCACCAATTTGTGTCCATTTCCACCCGATGAAGTAAAAATCAGCGCTTTATTCATAAATTGAATAAATAGTAACTGAATTTGATAAAGAAATCATTAAGATCAAACTAGCAGGTTATGGGGTAGTAAAATTAAAAAACTATATATAAAACTTCCTAACAAAAAGCTCCCTGTATCGTTCGGCCTATCGGCAGGAAGTTCATGGCGGGTGACATTTAAGATTACTCCCCCAGCTATGTAGGCAGCTACTAGTGCTACCGCCGTTTCTGGTAATACATACACATAACTAAGAGCCCAGCCCCCAATTAATGACAATACAGCAAGCCACCGAATCAATTGATGGTAAATGACGGGTGTTTTTTCACGCATAGCATAATCGGTCGTGAAATAGTGAAGACCAATCGCGATAGTAAATAAGTATAAGGGTCGCACATCTGGGTCATCTTTATCAGCAATGGCATAACCGATCATAAAGTTGAATATCATGTAGCTCAAGATAGAGAATTTTTCGAACTGTTTCTTTTCAACCAGGTAAAACACCAAAAAGCCGATAAGAGCAAGAATGTATACGTGTTTTTCCATAAAAGGAAAAAGGCCACTTGCTTTTATGATTGAATCATTGACGCATAGCTTTGGAAGTAAATCTACAAAGATATAAGCAATAGCAACTCCACTTCCAAAAGAAAGCAGCCGTGGAGGATTTACTTTAGAGAAAAATCCCATTGACAGGTGGAGAGCAGATAAAATCAAAATAGCTGCAAGAGAATTCATTTTAAGTACTTTTCATAGGTTTTATAATCATCTTCCGTAAAAAGAATTAACCTCACTTCTAAAGGAGGCGAATCTTTTAAAAAAGCTTTAATCGCGGCTATCGCAGCAGGAGCTGCGTGATCGATGGGATACCCAAAAGATCCCGTGCTGATTGAAGGAAAAGAAACTATTTTTGCTCCATTTTCTACAGCCAATTGTAGCGCAGATCGATAAGCTGAAATGAGGGTATCTCTTTCTTGTGACATTCCCCCTTGCCAAACGGGACCTACCGCATGAATGACATTTTTTGCTTTCAGCTTTCCGGCTTTAGTGATAACTGCAAAACCGGGTTCACATAAACCGATTTTTTGTCGAATGGCTCTACATGCGTCATTTAATTCAACTCCTCCCGCCCGATGGATAGCGCCGTCAACTCCCCCGCCTCCGGCCAATCTGGAATTGGCGGCCGTAACAATGATATCAACCTCTTCTAAGGTGATATCTCCTTGCTTTATCACAATTTTAGAAGGAGGGAGATCAAGCGTTTTCATCATAAACTTTGCTTATATGCTTTTGAAGTTTTTTAAAAATAGCGGTTTGATATGTTTTGATTATGGATCCAGGAATTACGTATGTGCCGACAAACGAAACATTCGTTTCTGCGCAAGGTTATGTAGGCCGTTCTTTTAATGGCGCTGTCACATACTTTCAAACACCCGTAGATATAATTCGCAATAAACAAAAAGAAAATCCAGACGAGCCCATTTCCTTTCTTCTATTTAGAAAAGAAACGTGGGTTATTATCTCGTCCCCCCGATATACACCGTTTATTGAAAGACCGATGGGAGAGACAAAAAGTTTCTTATTTCAAGCTTTTGATGCCCATAAAAAATACTTGGAACTTCTTAAAACGACTCTTTTATATTCCCTTTCCATTAATGTCTCAGATAACGATGTGTATGAGTCGCATTCATTCGTAAAAACACTATTTGATGATATTGTCAAACGAGCAATCCTTGTCACCCATTTTGCCAATATTGAAACGACGCAAAAAGATCCCGATTTTCTAGCTAAGGTTTATGCGTCTGAGCCCAGGTCAAAAGGTCTTACGTTACCGGGAAATTATGATCAAAAAGTTGCGCAAGCCAAAAGCTTGTTAACTTTTGGAATTCCAAAACTCACTCATTTTGCAATCAGACTATTAGATAAGCTGAGTCAAGATCAGGAAACGCAAAAAAAGATTCAAGACGATTTAAAAAACAGAGGATTTATCTCTCTTGAGTCGGTCTCCGAACAAACATTGAATGTTATCGATGATTTAAATCACCTTGTAAAGAGCCTTATTGAAGAAGATCCCGCGAGCTACACGTTTATCACCAATCCCGTAACCACAAAATTGAAAGATCCTGGACTGGATAAAGAATGGATATTCCCTGAAGGATGTAAATTTGTTTTGACCCCCTCTTCTTGGAGAACCGTTCCATGCCCTGGATTTATTTTTACCATACAAACAATTAAGATGTTGGTGATAGGAATTCTATTAAATTATTCAATCGTAACTACAAGTATTAAGAAAGGTATTTTAAGTTCTCTTCCCGCTATCAAATTTTTAAAAACTGTTTCTCAAGAGAGCTCTTAAGCGAATGCTGCGCTTGTTTCCACTCATGATTTAAAATATCCATTTTTTCATTCTGTTCTATAAAACGAATTAAACTAAAGAAAACAACAGCAAATAAAGCTGTATGTACGACGGTTAAAATTGCAATCCCCAGATAAAACGCGTGGGTCGTAACAAAAATAGCACTCACCGCCAACGAAGCTAAATATAAAAAGGTTGCCCCTAACACATAGGAAAGCTTAATTTTATAAAGTTTGTTGATTTTATCAGTGAATGAATTATCAAGAACTCTCAACTTACCTTGATAGATCTTGTGTTGCTCAGGCGTCCATTTGCATTCGATCATATTGATATGTTACCTTTCAACTTATGCATTTCATTTTGGATAAATATTTAAACCATATTGGACCTATTAAAGCCAAAAAAATGTTTGGCGCAATCGGTGTTTGGTATCAAAACGCGATGTTTGCAGTAATTGCAAGCAATAAAGCCTATTTCAGAGTTGATGAATATAATCGAAAAGACTTTAAAGATTGCGATCCTCTTACGTATGAATCAAGAGGCAAAATAATTGAATTACCCTATCTAGAATTGCCGAAGGAAATTCTAGATAGTAAGGAATTAGAAAAGTGGGCTCTTAAAGCAACACAGGCTGCCTTAAGAGCAAAATTAAAATCTACTCGCCGTAAAAGAAAGAATGAGCACGATCATAAAGAGAATTAAACTCTCTTTCATCAAGCGCTTTTAATTCTTCTTTATTTAACTGATCGCAGTTAGGAATAAAAGTTCCTCCAATTAAACCCGCAACTTCTCTTCCATCCGGATATTCTTCTGTTACACTTAATGATCTCGGCAATAGGTATAATGAACCCTCATTGAATTTACCAAAGATCATATAATCCATGTGACCCGAGCCAGCTTCTTTTGATAACGTTAAAGTATGTCCTCTAATGGGGGTCAATTGTTTATCATCCATTAATTCTTTAGCGCCCATTCCTGTGCAATTAAATACCACAGGAGCTTCTACGCAGCAGAAACAGCACGCTTCTTGAATGAGGATGGGTATTTCAAGTTTAATCACTTCTTGCGTTAACGCTTTCATTACCTGTGCTGGCTCAATATAAAGTCCTGGCACTTTATAAAAACCTTCCCTTTTAACTTTTCCAAAATCTAGCGTCACAGGTTCAATAGAATCTAAAAGACCAAGCGTCTTTAATTCGATGGCATTTTTGGGTCTATCGCTTAAATATGCGGGCATAAATTTAACAGAAGTCGATGGGATGTAAGAATGCTCTCCCTTTAGAATCAATTGATAAACGGCAAATGATTCATAGGCCATTTTACTGATATCGGCTCTCACCTCTTCACTATAACCATGAGGAATAACAGCAAAAATCGCTCCCGCTTTATACGAAGTAATATCATTTAACTCCTTCGTTTGAAGAGCAACGACATTATAACCCTGTCTTTTAAGTTCAATGGCCGTTACTAACCCGATGCATCCGGAACCTAGAACAATAAGGGGCTTATCTTTTGGAAAGCCCGCATCCTCGTAAAGTTTGATGGCTTTATTTACGGATCCAAAGACCGTAGTCCATCCGGATCCTCCATGACCATAGTTATTAACAATGATCTTTCCTTCGTCATCTTCACTTATGGATATGTTGAAAGATCCTTCACGGCAAGGACGCATACCGACGTTTGTTTCTATGACAGTCTCTTTAGAAATTAGGGGTGGATCAAGTTTAACGACATTTGCCGATAAACTGATCAAAACCATTAAGAATGGAAATAGTTTAAGCATAATACCTCTTTGGTGGAAAAAAGATATCGAGCTTCCGAAAATTTGTAAATTAGCCTAATTCAGAATTTACTTCTTTAGACCTAGAAGGAGCTGCAGCCGGAACCGGGAAACGCTCCAATTCTTGTCGAATCCATTGTATAGTGGGGCGGGTGACAGGGTTAGGATCTAATGCGGCACGAAAGATATTTATATAAATGGATTTAAAATTAGTACGATGGCGAATGACTTCAAGGGCTGCAGGGTAAACACAATTAAAAGTGTGTGTATCGTTATAAATGATTTTTAAAGAGGTAGCCGGCTCTTCCATATCTTCCACTTTCTTCGCGAGGCTGACTGTAAATGCAAATACATCGGCAGCTCGAGTAATCTCACTTTTATTACGAAGAGTCTCGGGTGGGGCATAGTCATAAGTATAGACATATTTAGGAGGAACGGTTCCTTCTATAAAGGCTCCATATAAATCAGTAATACGTACACTTAATCCATTTTTAGATTTTGATACTAAGACATTTTCAAACTTAAAATCACAAAGAATAACGCCTTTGCTATGAATAAATTCTATTGCCTTCACTACTTCTAAAATTAGAAGATGTAATTCGAGATTCGTTCCTTTAAAATCATACAAATCTCCTTGAAACCTCTCGGCTAGAAATGCGACAGTAAAATAATCTCTGTCA
>JAGVJG010000064.1 GCA_020051235.1 Parachlamydiales bacterium
CAAACTTTGGAAGTACCTTCACCAAAATGTCATTTATTTGGTAATACCTTTCAAGTAAAGCGAGGAAAAATGCGTTTCATTCTGTTATTACTAATGCCATTCACACTCTTACAAGCGGACGATATGATAGACACCTTCGAAAAAGAGATTGCCTACTTCTTTGGAGTAGAAGATGAGAAAGCAGTGAGTGATTTGTATCTACATGCGCTTTCGCATATAGGAACATCAGAAATGATGCCTTACTTACAGGATGCCTATCTATCCGTTAAGCATCAAAGAAATTGGAACTTTGATCATCGTTTAGCAGCAGAATACGAATTTCAGATTATTCAAGGAAACAGTAATGGAGCAAGCTTTGAAGTTATCAAAGACTTAATGGTTCAGTTATATCAAACGATTTATCAAACAAACTCCCCTCTCATCGATAAAGCTGCGAGGCTAAGAACGTTTCTATATCAATTCAAGGCGAGTATCACAATTGTTACAGAAGAGGATCGGAAAGTAATGCTTCAGATAGCGAATGCTAGCAAAGAGATTCTGGATTCTATTAAATAATTTTGTAGGTACTTCCGACGTTTTGCGGGAATCGGGCACGGGCACGCACGCGGGCACGGGCACGGGCACGGAGTAAAACTCCGTGCCGGGGAAATTATTGTCCGAGGACTTTAAGAGTCATTCCAGGGAAGGCTTTATTAAGAATTTGAGCCGCTGTTTCCCCTGCTTTTGCAAGGCGCTCTGCATCAAGAGGCTTAATTTTTGCATTTTCCCAAGAAGCATCAAACGGTTGATCGTTGATGGTCATGATCATATTTCTAGTTGTATTAAGAGCTTTATCCACACCGTTTTGTTTTTGAGCTGCCGCGTAGCCTTCATAACCAACTTTAATACCGTCAACACTCCAATATTTTGTTTTTGGATTGGAAACTTGGTTATAAGCTTGGGTACGATTGATGATCGCAACCGCGCCTAAATATTCTTCTGGATAGGGTGCGTCATATTTAACAGAAAGAAGAGAATCTAAGTAATCTTCTACCGAAAGCTCGTTAACAACAGAAATTTGTCCGGCTACATCGTAAATATATAGATTACCTGCATACTCGATTCCGTCCACCATTTCAGTGCTACGCTCGTCATCCGGCACAACTAATAATTGATATATGCCGGGAAATTCTTCACCCCATTTAATTCCATTAGAAAGCGCTTGTAAGAACTTTCTTTTACCAATAAAACGAGTAGACAAGTGTTCCATCGTATTAGGATCGTAAAGTTTATACTTTCCTTTTATTTCAAGAACAACACCCGGCTTATTTTGTGATACCAACACTTTAATAGTGGTGGGTGCAGCTGGTTGCTGTTTCCAGACATAGCTTGACCAGTTTTCTAATATTCCTGCCTGGAGCGCTGTCATGCACATCATAGCGCCAAGCGTAGCTTGAATCGTCTTCTTTAACATTTTTAATCCCTCATGTGCTTATACGCCAAATCGGTCACTTCGCGCCCTCTTGGCGTCCTATTTAAAAAACCTTGCATGATTAAATAAGGCTCATGCACCTCTTCGATAGTACTGGCTTCTTCGCCGATTGATGCGGCAATCGTATTTAAGCCGGTAGGCCCTCCACGATGATGCTCAATCAAAACACGTAGAATCCTCTTATCGGTTTCATCAAGCCCTTTTTCATCAATTTGCAATAAATTGAGAGCTTGCTGAACGCCTTCTTCATCCACTACTCCCGATCTTTTCACCATCACAAAATCTCGAACCCACTTCAGCAGATTATTTGCAATTCGTGGAGTTCCTCTTGATCGGGATGCTATACACTTTATCGAGTTGCGATCGATCTTCAGATTTAGTAAATGACTAGTTCGTTCGAGAATATCAATTAAATCATCGGCGGGATAATAATCTAATTTCACATTTAATCCAAATCTCGATCTTAAGGGAGAAGAGATTTGTCCGAGTCTAGTTGTTGCCCCTACAAGCGTAAAGTGATTGAGTTTCACTTGGATAGAACGAGCAGCCGGCCCTGAATCGATCATTAAATCTAGTTTAAAATCTTCCATCGCCGGATATAAATACTCTTCAATGGATCTATTCATGCGATGAATTTCATCAATAAATAAAACATCGCCTTCTTTTAAGTTAGTTAATAAACCGGCAAGATCCCCCGCTTTTTCAATTACAGGACCCGATGAAATAACTAAGTTAGTTCCCATTTCTGACGCAAGAATATGTGCAAGCGTCGTTTTCCCAAGGCCGGGAGGACCGGATAGTAGAATATGTGAAAGAGGTTCCTGGCGGCCTTTTGCCGCCCGGATAATGACGTCGAGCTTTTCTTTAACTTGAAGCTGTCCAATAAACTCGTTTAGAGAAAGAGGCCTGAGAGGCATCTCAAAAGGCACATCCCGTTTTGTGAATGTCGACTCGACACATGTGTTTTCCATGCTGCAAACATATCACAAAATCCCTAGCGCATTCAAGAAGACAAAGATAACAAGAATAGGTGCGCTTATTTTTATGCCAAACCAAAGATAGCCTTTCAATAAACCGGGCCTATCTTGTTCTTCCATAAGAAAATGATACGCGTTTTTAAAGCCCCAACGATAGCCAAGTAGAATGACTGCCGCAAACCCCCCAATGGTGATCAAAATGGAATTACAAATTAAATCCATAAATTCCAAAAAGTTAAATCCAATTCCGCTTAATAAACTTCCTGATAAAGCAGAAGGGACGCCAAGTATAAATGCGCCTGCCCCAACTAGTGCTGTTGCTTGATGACGAGTAAATCGTTTTTCTTCAATTAAGTAAGCAATAGCCGGTTCCATCGCTGAAATCTCGGATGTCAATGCAGCTAAAACCACGAGAAGGAAAAATAGCGAAGCAAGAATTAAACCGCCCGGCATTGCATTGAATACAAAAGGGAGTGTGCTAAAAAGTAATCCCGGACCTTGCCCCGGTTCAACGCCTTGGGAAAAAGCAATGGTAAAGATCGCAAAAGTCGCGAGCAAGGAAACCACCGTATCCATAATAACGACAGGAACTAATGACTTTAAAACAGGTTCATTTTGTTTTAAATAACTACCATAAGTAATCATGGTCCCTTGACCGAGGCTCAAAGTGAAAAAGGAATGCCCTAAAGCAGCAAGCCACGCCGCAGGTGTAATTAAAGTCCAATCAGGTTGTAGTAGATAGTTTATTGCAACAGAGCTATTCGGCAATAACAATCCTTTTACAACTATAAAAATTAAAATTATAAATAAACAAGGCATCAATATTTTATTGGCTCGCTCAATTCCGGCTTTTACCCCCAGATAAAGCACGCCTAGACAGCCCGTCATAAATAGTAAATGAAACACAACTCCCCAAGCGGGATGGGCAATCAAATAATTAAAGTGATTAGTCGCATCAGCAGGGGTTTCAAAAGTTAATGCCCCTCTTACCGCCTCAACTAAATACCCTAAAACCCAACCGGCAACCGCGCTATAAAAGGAGCTAACTAAAAAGCCCGTTATAATGGTCATTAAGCCAATTTTGCGCCAAACTTTACTATGACCGACTTTTTCCATTGCACGCGCAGGGTTTGCGTGGGCTTTTTTACCAATCAAGATCTCAGATAGAAATACCGGAAATCCGATGAGTAATAAGCATAAGAGATAGATTGCGATGAATGCGGCCCCCCCGTTTTGGCCCACCATATAGGGAAAACGCCAGATATTGGCGAGACCGATCGCAGATCCTGCGACGGCTAAAATAAATCCTATACGGGAACCCCAGGTTTCTCTCTTCATCAAATCTCCGGATATAAATGGCCTATTATTATAGGGGATCTTGCCCATATATCGCAAACAGGCGTATAGTTAAACTTTCCTATTCCCTTTACGGAGGCGCATCATGGCAGAGAAAACTGAAGAAATCGTAAAACTCGCCAAGGAAATCAATCCTGATTTACCTGATCAAATGTCGTTAGAGACATTAGTTCTTCTTATTAATACCGAAAGATTAAAAAATTTGCAGGACAGCACTGCCAATGAATTCAAAGAGCTAAAAGAACGTCAAGATAAAGTTCGGAAGCTGCATGAACTCCTTCAAAACATCAATAGAGAAACGAGTGAAAAGGGCGAGTTAAGCCTTAAGAATAAAACTGAGCTCATCGATGGAATGAAACAATTAAAGGATCACGGTATTTCATTAAAAGACGACAAACTCTCCTATTCAAGAGATGAAAGAGAACGTTTAATCGAGAACATTAAAATGACCATCGAAGATCTCAATGTTCAAAACGATATGCAACTGCAAAAAATTACTCGCCTTACGAATGAACGCTACGAATCTTATCAAATGGCGCGATCGATTTTGAAACCCCTTCATGACGATAAACATAATAAAGCAAGAGCAATGTCCGGAAGATGAGCCTTTACGCTAAAGCTTGGTCTCTTTATGAAGCCGACCGTTATCAAGAAGCGGAAAAAATATTTCGCGAATTAACCGTAAAAGAAGGCATTCGCCCTTCCTATTGGAAGGGACTTGGCCATACCCTAAAGATGCAGAAAAAGTTTGCTGATGCCCTCGATGCTTATTGTGCCGCTCTTTATTTGGGCGCTAAAATGGAAACTTCCTTTCTTGTTCATGTAGCTGAGTGCTATAAAGAAGTCGGAGATAAGAGTAAGCTTAAATCCCTTCTGCAGTTAATTGAACAAAAAGCCGAACCCACTAATAAAACCTGGATTATAGAATTAAAAAAAGCCTGGTGTAACTCATGACTGAACCCATCCGCGTAAGACCTTATATATACATGGATAGCCAGCAACCGGCTATTCAACCTCAATTGCCTCCAAAGAAATCAGAACAAGAAGAAGCTATTGAAATTGAAAAGTCGACCGGTGGCTCCGGTCTAATTTCTACAGTTGTCAACTGGTTTTGGGGTCTATTTTATTCTGATAAAAAAGAAACCGAAAAATCAAGCGGTGAAATCGATCGTATCGAATCCCCTGATAGAAGATATAAGCCTCGACTGGACAAGCCCGAGCATGATGACATTAGAGAAGTAAATTCCCATTTAAACCAATCTAACATTGATATTAAGAACATTAATGAAGAAGGTCATGATTATACTAAAAAGCTATACGATCCTTATGCTCTTGCAACGGAAGTGGGCCTTGAAAAAGCCTGGTATGAAGCTTTAATTAGAAGCATTTCGCAGAAAAAAGATCTTGCGACTTGGGATGAGCAAGATAAAATTCGATATGTAAACGCCATTCGTACGGTTAAAGAAGAAATCGACAAGAAGCTTGAAGCGCGCGCTAAAAACGGATACAAAAGCAAAATTTTTAATATCCTCGGCTGGTCAAGCTTTTCAATGATCCTTGCAACAACGCTTGTTGCGGGTGGAATTGCCGTTTCTTTAGGAACGGGAAACATTCCGGTCGCCTTATTAATTTTAAATGGATTTGCCTCTGTTGCCGGAGGAACCGCTAAAGTAGGTTCTGCATTTACAAAGAAAACGCATGAAGATCTTTCAGCTGATTTATTTGGCGCAAAAGACAAAAGAGATGCGTACCACACCAAGATTTCAGCACTTAATGAGCATTCAAATACAGCTAGTGACGCCAGTTTAAAAGACTGGAAGACGCTTAGAGAAGCGGAAGATAATAAAGCACAACTCGTCGGGGTAATACATGAACGGTGATTATGTAACTCAAACATCACAAAGAACCAAAGAATTAAGCCAAAAGCTCGGGCAGCAATTAAATAACTACTTTAATGCAACTGAGGAGGAAAAGGTTTTTCTTTATAATGAACTTGATATCACCATGAGAGAGCTTTTCTTACTCAGTTATGCTGATTTAAATATGAGTGAGGAAGAAGCCCGTCAAAAATATGAAGATATGAGACGTGCGCTTTGCAAGAATAGTCAAAAATCCATCAAAAATCCCCTAGATTTTACTGTTAATATTTTAAGCGGCGTTCTCATGATTGCGGGGGGGGCTTTAAGTTGCGCAGGATCCCTTTCAGCATCAGCAGCCGGAACCGTCATGCGCAAAGTAGGACAAGGCTCTGCCGCTGCGGGTCAAGGGGGTAATAGCATTTCAAATGTTACCGGCAATATTAATCGTGCAAACCAAACTGACGCTACAGATAAGTACGAAGCAGGTAAAGAGCGTCAGCAAAAAGTTAAAGACGATAAAGACCAAAGCAAACGTAAAATTAGTGACACGATAGAATCGATGAAGAATAACGAAAATTCACGACATACCAACACGCGCGATATGATATCTACAAGATAATCAAATTAAACGCCCGAAACACTTTCGGGCGTTTATACATTTCAAGCTTTTTTATATTCAAAAATCTTAAAGATAACATCAACCACATCAGCAAACTCACCTTTCTGGTTTGTCAGCAAAATGGCGTTGAAAGCAGCAAGTTTTACTCTTAATTCATCTATTTGCTCGAGTGACCTGTCCTTAAATTTAGCTAAAGCTTCCACCTGAGCAAAAGTTAGATAGAATAAAATGTTTGCAAAGAGGGCTTTTGCCACGGTGTATACAATCAAAGGAATTTCTAAAATATTTGCAATTACCTGAGTTACTACAACACCAGTAATAGTAAGAGGTTTAAATCTTGAATTCTTGTTTTCAATTGTAACGGCGCCGGCATTAAGAGCTCCGCCGAGCACTGCAGGTGCACTAAAAATCTTTACATCTAACTTATTCATATTTTGTCCTTTGTCTGAATGTACACATCGCCCCAACCCCAAGTAAACTTGGCGGGAAAATGTTTAGCTAAGCGAAATTTATCTGAGTAATCACTTAAAGGATAGGAAACAGAAATCACCGTATCCCCATCTTTTAATTTATTTGCCAATTTTGTAATGGCGACATCATCTAAAAATATTCCGTATAAATAAAATACATTTCCTTTAGATAGATCCGCATCGATAAAATCATCGTGTATGAACTTTAAATTCTGAATATTTTGCTTTCGGATTACTTGATCCCCGCGCGACACAAAATCAGGTATTTCTTCGATGGCTACCGTGTTGCAGCCTAATACTCGGTTGAACCAGAATGCAGCTCGACCTCTCCCCGCCCCCAATTCATAAACCGTATCCGAATCCTTTATTTGGGCCTCTTTCGCAATCTTGTTTAGGGTCATGATGGGTGTTTCACCATAAACATATATTTCAGGATCTTCTCTTAAACGATGGAAACGTTTTGAAATCGAAAAGGGATTATCAAAAAAATAAAGAGAGAGTAAGGCTATATCGGCTTTTGCAAAATTTAGATTGGGATAAAAATGAATAATCGTGCGTAGATAATCGTAGAGATTTAAAAAAGAGACCTTCAAATTTAGCAAAACAAGATTCATAGTACTATGCTGTAAATCAATCTAGCTACAAGGAAGAACATTAAGGTAGCTAAGACATCATTGCAAGCAGTAACTATTGGACCGGAAGCGACAGCAGGATCGATTCCAAATCGAGCGAAGAAAAAAGGAGACAAAGTTCCCAAGGTTGTTGCGGTAAGACAGGCGCCAAACACTCCAAAGCCGACCATTAAGACTAGAGCGAGTGTGCTTTCGCCAAGAACATGGATGCCCGTGTAATTCAACATAAAAATAAAACCGGCAGACAACACTCCAAAGATAACACCGATTAGAACGCCGATAATCATTTCTTTCGTAATGGCTTCACGACGTGATCCATAAGATAACTCCCCTGTCGCAAGCCAACGAACTAATATCGTTGAACATTGAATGCCCACATTACCGGACATCCCTGTAATCAATGGAATGAACAAAGGAACAAACGCGAACCAAGTACGGCCATAAAAGTGGGTCATTGCAGAAACGGAGACTAAACTTGCGCAAAGAGTCACTAAGAGCCAAGGAGCGCGCCAGATAATTCTTTTCATGATCGGCTCTTGTTCCGAAACATCTTCCGCTGTACCCGCGATCGAGGCAATTGTATTGTCTGCGATATCTTCCATCGCCTCTACTACATCTTCGTAGGTAATAATCCCCAGTAAATGATCTTTTTCATCCACAACAGGAAGAGCGGCAATTTTATATCTTTCAACAATATCTACCACTTCATCACGTGAGGTATCGGCATTAACCGTATGTAAAATAGGCCTCATGATTTGACGAAGCGGAATATAGTGAGGATTTACAAAAAGGATACGGGTCGGAACATAACCGATTAACTCACCTGCTTCATTTAAAACAAAAACATAACGTGTTAAATCGATGCCGGGATTATCTCTAACTTGCTTGGCGACCTCGCCAATTGTCGTATGTAATGGAAAAGCGAAAAATTCGTTCGTCATTAAACGACCGGCTGAATTGCGATCGTGTTTTTGAAGTTCGATGATACGGATCGCTTTTTTAGGATCGATCAGGTCCATCACTCTTTTGAAGCGACGGTCGGACATATCATCTAAAATCCAGACGGCCTCATCGGGAGGCATATTTTCAATTAAAGATTTGATCTCTTGATCATTAATTTGTCTAAATATCGCAGCACGGGTACTTGAGCCCGTGTTAATCATAAAAATTGTTTTAGCATTTAGATCAGGAAGATTCTCGTATACGACGATTCTTTCAGGAGCCGGGAGACGGGTAACGGCGTAAGCTAAGTCGACAGGGTCATATTCGCTTGCGATTCTTACAATGTCATGTAAATTGAATTGATTGGAGCTATTATCAAAAGCATCTTCCAACTTTTGGATAAGCTCATCCTCAAGCTGATTAGCCTTAGAATCGAGCAGGCTACCACTAGGGGTCAACTCGACTTCTCTTTCTTCTTCTTCCCGCTCCTCCATGCCAAGAGTTTATAGAAAAATAATCTATAGTACAAGTTAATTATTGAAGTCTAATGATTGAAAGGCTATGATTTTAACTCTAATTAATCTCAAACAAAAATCATGTATAAACCTGAAAAAATTCGTAATATTGCAATTATCGCCCACATTGACCATGGCAAAACGACATTACTTGACCAACTACTAAAACAGTCCAATATTTTCAGAGACAATGAACATATCCCTGAAAGAGTCATGGACTCCTATGATCAGGAAAAAGAACGAGGCATCACCATCTTCGCAAAAATCACCTCGGTTCATTACCAGGATAGCGGCGAAGATTATAAAATTAACATCATTGATACCCCGGGCCACTCAGACTTCTCAGGAGAAGTTGAACGTATCTTGGGTATGGTTGATTCAGTATTGCTTCTAGTTGATGCTCAAGACGGCCCTATGCCTCAGACTCGTTTCGTGCTATCTAAATCGCTTAAAATGGGCTTAAGACCTATCGTTGTATTAAATAAAGTGGATAGACCCCACGCAGATCCTGATCGCGTATTAAACGAAACATTTGACCTCTTCGCAGAACTCGGCGCAACAGACGAACAGCTCGACTTTAAATATTGCTATGCTTCTGGTCTTTCAGGTTTTGCTTGCCATCACTTAAATGATCCAAGAGAAAACTTAAAACCGCTTTTTGAACTTATTATTAGAGCGGTTCCTGCTCCAACCGGATCCTTAGAAAATCCGTTTCTTATGCAGGCTGCCACCCTATACTATGATGATTATGTAGGCAGACAAGCGTGTGGACGTATTTTGGATGGTAAAGTTAAAAAGGGCCAATCATTAATTCACTCGGATTCTGCCGGTAAACAAACTCGCGCCACCATTACTAGAATCCAAGGTTGGTTAGGTCTTGAGAAGATTGAGCTTGATGAAGCAGGTGTAGGTGACATCGCCGTACTTTCGGGAATTCCTGAAGTCATTATCGGTGACACACTATGCGACCCTTCACAAATCAGAATACTTCCTCCTATTAAACTGGACGAGCCTACGGTATCGGTGGATATAACGGTAAACTCAAGCCCCTTCGTCGGTAAATCGGGTAAGCATGTCACGATGAATAAAATTCGTGAACGTCTTGAGCGTGAAAAAAGAAGTAATATTTCCCTAAAGATTGAAGAATCCTCTTCTGACCAAGACAAGATTTCAGTGGCAGGTAGAGGCGAACTTCACCTGTCTGTATTAATTGAGGCCATGAGAAGAGAGGGCTATGAATTCTCTGTATCAAAACCTCGTGTATTAATGAAAAAGATTGAAGGAACTGATTACGAACCAATCGAAAGAGTTCATATCGAAGTACCTGATGAATATAGCGGCAAAGTCATCGAAGAGCTTTCTAAGCGTAAAGGTGAAATGCAGCACCTAGATACCAACGAGCACAAGATTACCTCCATGGAATTCTTAATTCCTACAAGAGGTCTTATGGGTTATCGGTCAGAGTTTTTAACTCAGACCCGCGGCCTCGGAATTCTTACCTCTATTTTTGAAGACTTCCAGCCTTGGAAAGGTAACATTGCGGGTCGTTCTAGAGGAGTACTCATTTCAAACGGTCCCGGCAAAACCAATGGTTATGCTTGCTTCAACCTACAAGAGAGATCCACCCTATTCGTTACCCCGGGCGAGGATGTTTATGAAGGTATGGTTGTCGGTGAAAACACCCGTGATAACGATCTCGTAGTAAACGTCACTAAAGCAAAACAGTTGACTAACGTACGTGCTTCAGGCTCCGACGAGAACATCCTTCTTACCCCTCCTAGGAAGTTTACCCTTGAGCAAGCCATTGATTATATCCAAGAAGATGAACTTATCGAGGTAACCCCGGACGCAATTAGAATGAGAAAGACCATCCTAAACGAAGTTGATCGTAACCGTAAGGGACGTCAATCCTAGTAAGAACTTATTATAATCTTAACGATTCCTTTACCTGCGTATATTAAAATAAATAGTATACAAGGTAAAGGATATGCAATTAGTTAACTTTTTATCATCAACTCAAGTAACCGTTTATAATAATAGATGGGATACTAATAAGAAAAACGAGTTTGAATTAAAAGCTCTTCCTGAAGTGGCAAGCTGCACTCAGTTTAAAAATCGAAGCATTTCACTTCTTACAGTAGGTTGTATTGCAATTGTTGGGGCGGCCCTACTTGCTACATTATTGGGCCCCGTAGGCTGGGTCGCTCTCGGAGTTATACTCGCTGTTACCCTTATTATTACCGCTGTTCTTCTATATGCTTTTATATCTGCGTCTAATTTTGAAGCTAAAAGCCGCGTGCGGGAAATTTTTAACAACTTGATGGATTTCGAATCCCCTACCGTTTATAAGGCAGAAGAAGAAAAACCAAAGTTATCAACCACCTAATCTTTGAATGAAAAGCTTGTAGCTTGATGTAGTTTTTACGCCTTCAAGCCACACTTCTGCTTCCAACTCTTCTAGAGTTGGCAAAGCATCATGATCTTGCGCTTTCTCTAAGAAATGAATACTTTCTGGATAGTTCATGTTGAGCGAATAAAGGCAAGCAAGCCAATAGTAGGCATTTTTCGAACCCTGAGCCGCTGCATGAAGCAACTTCGCTTCAGAATCTTCAAAATACTTTTTACCTTGGGTAAAGGCATGCGATTGTAGATGAATATCGCCTAACGTTAATAAAGCGAGACCAAAGTCACATAGAACGGTCTCATCTTCGTTATCTTCTTTGATAAGCTCTTCGAAATGATGAAGAGAATTCTCAATCAATTCAACTTCTCCGGTAGCATCCCCAAAATGGGTTAGAGCAACCGCTAAATTGTATCTCGCTTGAGTGTAGTTTGGGTATTGATGAAGAACTTGAGTTAAAATTTGAACAGCCTTCTCGTAATAGCTAGGATCTTGATAATAGTCTCCTAAGTAGTCAAGAGAACATCCGTAATTGTAAAACCATTCGGGATCCGCTGCGAGATCTTTTCTATTTTTCTGATGAAAAGCAATCGCTTGCTCAAACTTTTCTGATGCGGGAACGACGAGACTTAAATCATCGGTCATTTCGCTTAACTTCATTAAAGCGATACCCCAATTATTTAAGGTTTCACTATTTGGAAGTTTTGCATGTTTGGCTGAATTTTCAAAAAGGGCGATCGCGTTTTCAAGCAAAATAGCATCTTGAGTCATCTCGCCGAGCGTATAGTGTGCGATGCCTAAGGACTGCCAAATTTCAGGATCATTTGGATTCAACGCGCAAACTTTATCGTAATAGCCGAAAGATTGACGAATCATCTTTTCATCGCCAAAGTATTTACCGATGTGAAGAAGACAAGTCGCATATAAGAATAAAACGGTCGTATCTTCGGGGCGAACTTCTAGGATTTCTTCAATTCTTGATTTAGCTTCTTTAATCATCTCGTAGCGCTCTTCAAGAAGACCGAGGACCATCAAGTTATCCGCTAGGAAACACTCAATGTCACGATCACGGGGGAATAATGCATCTGCCTTCTCAAACTTCTCAAGGGCCATATTAAGCAGGTCCGCATTTCGTTTATATTTGCCTTCGCTTAAAAGCATCTGACCCCAAGTGAGCCATAGGAACTTGGTATTGGGATTAAGCCTTGCAGTGGTTACAAAAGCCGATTCGGCTCTTTCAAAATATTCGTCTTTTTCGCCCTGCTCATATAGGAATTTGTACATTCCACCCAAATGGAGCCATCCATCATAAAAGTGAGGATCTAATTCTACGGCTTTTAGTAAATATAAAAGACTTTCATGGATCAATTCAACACGGGTTACAAGAGAGGCTAGATCGGCAAGCGCTAAACTATGGTCAAAGAAGAGGTGCTTGTCAAGATTGCCCAAACTTTCAGATTGCTTAAATTTTTCGATGGCTAGCGTATAATCACAGGGCTCTTGAGATATTCTTGCGAGCAAAAAGCAAGTTTTACCCCAACGATAATAAGCTTCTGCGGGCAATGGCTTAAAGGCTCGGTCCAGATTACTAAAGAAAGTATTTGCCTCTTCAAGCAACTCTTCTTTTCTCTCTTGACTGCCTTGATTTAATAAAAAGGTGGCTTTTTCAATTAAGATATCAACGTTTTTCGCATCGCGTTCAAGACCTAACTCAAGAAATCTTTTTGCCTCATCCCACTCGCCTAAATGGCCCCAGCTTTTTGCAATTTTCAAAAAGGTTTGAGGGTGAAAATTTGTAATTTTTAATGCAGTATGGAAATCTTCAACTGCCTCATCCCGCTTTTTGGGTGCGTCGACAGTTCCTTTTTTGATAAATAAATTCGCGAGAAGCTCTAAATCGCCTTCCGCAAGAAGACTCCACTCAGATTGATCTTTAAAATGATGAAGTTCGTCTAACTTCTGTTCGGTTTGAATAGTTTGAAGGCGCTTTTTTAACAGTGATTCTTCGTG
>JAGVJG010000054.1 GCA_020051235.1 Parachlamydiales bacterium
AAATCACAAATTAACGAGTGCTACTTTAAAAGCTAATCGATCTGGAAAACATAAAATTCGTTACAAAGAAAAGCAATTTGAAATACCTCTTTTGAAAAATGAACCCTTCATTTTAGACTTTTCAAATTATGAAGAAGAAAATTGCGATCTACTTAGCAGGGACGATTAAAAAAGAACACGAAACGAATGACACTCATTGGGGAACTGAAGAGTTAGCTCGACTTGAAAATTTTTTAAGCGATTACGATGTTACTTTTTTAAACCCCGCTTTTCGAAAAGATAGTCTATCCGATCAAAAATCGGTTTTCGGAAGAGATATGCTTCAAGTCTATTCGGCAGATGTGATTTTTGTAGATGCAAGAGATCGAAGAGGATTAGGTGTAGGCGCCGAAATGATGTGGGCCAAAGCGAATCAAAAACCTTTGATCATATGGGCTCCTCAGAACACTCATTATCGAAAAGAATCAGCTAAAATTCTAAATGAAGTGGTTAACGATTACATTCACCCCTTCGTTTATGCATTAAGCGATCAAGTGGTTGCTACTCTCGAAGAGGGGGCTAACTGGATTCGTACCCTTCCTAGAAACGATATTAAAGATCTTCAATATATCTCAGAAACAATGGAGTACTATAAAGCTAACCAGCTAGATGTCGATACTCCGATGAAATACTTTTTAAACCAAAACCTAAGCAAAGTATGAAACGAACTCTCCTTTTCTTGACACTGATGCTTCTTCCCTTAATGGGATATGCGGAGCATAAACCGCCGATATTGACTACGACTGCTATTATTGAAGTTTATGATCAAGGCAATTTCAAAGGGATTGTTTTGATTGAACGAGGTAAAGCACCTTGGGGCAAAGCATTGCCCGGTGGAAAAGTAGAATATGGCGAAACCGTTGAAAACGCCGTAAGACGAGAAATGAAAGAGGAAGTGAATCTTGACCTATTAGGTTTAAGACAGTTTCACGTTTATTCAGAGCCCACTCGTGACTTTAGACACCATTCAGTAGAAGTGACCCACGTCGCTTATGCAAATCAACTTCCCGAAGCCGGAGATGACGCGGCAAAAGCGTTTGTTGTAAAAATCGAAGACATTCCTTGGAGCGAGCTTGCTTTTGATCACGCTCAGATTTTAAGAGATTTCTTAGAGTGGAAAAACGGCAAAGACTTAGCGATGCCTATTCCTTAATTACTTAAGTCTCACTATTGACAGTCCATAGCTACCTCCCTACACTCTAAATTTTGGGGGTAGTTATGGAATTAAAATTAAAAGATAAAGTCGCAATTGTTACGGGAGCATCAAAAGGTATTGGCGCTTCCATCGCTAAACATTTGGCTAAAGAAGGGGCCAAGGTCGTTGTTAACTACTCCTCTAGTAAAGAGGGCGCGGAAAACACCGTTAATGAGATTAAAAAAGAAGGCGGCAATGCGGTTGCTATACAAGCCAATGTTGCCAAACACGACGATATCAAAAATCTTTTCAAAGAAACCAACAAAGCTTTCGGAAAAGTTGACATCCTCATTAATAACGCAGGCCTCTACGAATTCGTTCCTCTAGAACAAATTACTTCTGAGCATTTTCACAAATTATTTGATCTGAATGTTCTTGGCCTTCTTCTAACCACGCAAGAAGCCGTTAAACATTTTGGTGATAAAGGTGGCAGCATTATTAACATTAGTTCTGTTGCAAGCACCGCAGGTCTTCCTCGATCCTCTGTTTACAGCGCGACAAAAGCGTCTGTTGACGCTATCACAAAAACACTCGGTAAAGAATTAGGAAGTCGTAAAATTCGTGTTAACTCCATTAATCCCGGCATGGTTGAAACAGAAGGGACGGTATCTCAGGGTATCTCGGAAGGTGATTTTAAGAAAAATACTGAATCCCAAACTCCCCTTGGCAGAATTGGTAAGCCGAATGACATTGCTCCTGCGGTTGTATTTTTATGCTCTGAAGATGCTTCATGGATTACAGGCGAAACACTCTTTATCTCCGGTGGCTATAGATAATGAATGTTGAGGCCTATTTACATGAACATATTCCCTTAAGCTATGCAATGGGGGTTAAGGTTGAAAAAGCCACTCCCCATGAAGTCATTCTTTGGGCGCCCCTAACTCCCAACATCAATCATAAGCAAACCGCATTCGGAGGAAGTCTCCACAGTATCGCGACTCTGGCCTGTTGGACTTATCTCTATGTAAATCTTCTGAAAGAAAATGTTCAAATCGTCATTAGAAAGAGCGATACCGAGTACTTGGCTCCAGTTGAAGGCGACTTCAAAGCTCTCTGTCAAATTCCCTCTCAAGAAGAGTGGGACACATTCTTAAAAATGCTTCATTCTAAAAAGAAAGGCCGTATTACCCTCCATTCAAAAATCTATTTTAATAATCGACTTTGTGTCGATTACAGCGGCGTCTTTGTCGCCTTAAAAAAATAGCAAATTTTTACCACAGAGGCACAGAGGACACAGAGAGAGAACAAGAGGACAGTGAGAGATTTCGTATTCATAAAACTATTGTTTAATGAATAAAGGACTCTTCTCTGTGTCCTCTGTGCCTCTGTGGTAATTTTGTTTCTGTGGTGAAATTATTAAACGGTGATATATTTAAAGCTTTAAAAAGTTTTAATCCATGATTCAAATAATTTTCATAGCTCTTTTATTTGTTAGTCACTGTTATGCAGAACTATCACAGAAATATGTGAAAGCGGACGGCGCTGAGCTATTTTGTCAATTTGACGGGAAGGGCGAGCCTTTAGTTGTTATTCACGGAGGCCCGGGCTTAAGCCAAGACTATCTGCTTCCACAAATGTCAAGATTATCTGAGAACTATTTCGTTATATTTTATGATCAAAGGGGTTGTGGGCGATCGACAGGGGAGCTTAAAGAAAGTGGCAATCTTGATGACTTTATGAATGACATAGAAGCCATTCGAAAAGAATTTGGATTCGAGAAAATAAGTGTGATGGGCCATTCATGGGGCGGATTATTGGCCATGAAATATGCAACTGTCCATCCAGGCTGTGTGAAGCGGCTTATTTTAGTGACTTCGATGAGCGCAAGCTATGAAGATTTTAACTCTTTTTTAGAAGAATGGAATAAAAGAATGGCTCCCTACAAGAGTCAGCTTGAATCGATCACAAACAATTCTTGTTTCTCTGAAGGGGATCCAAAACTCCATGAACAATTTCTAAAATTGATTTTTGCGACCTATCTATTTAATCCCAATAAAGTTTGTGAATTGAATTTATCGATGAGCAGAAAAGCCGCCTTGCATGGGATTGAAGCGAGAAAGATTTTCAATGTTGAAGTAAAAGATTATGACTTATTTTCCGATCTAGGAAAGCTATATGTACCCACACTTATTATTCATGGAGATAGTGATCCGAATCCTCTTCAATCTGCCACTCACATTCGAGATGCCATTAAAAATTCAAAATTGACTGTCATTAAAGAATGCGGCCATTTTCCTTATATTGAACAACCAGAAACCTTTTTTAAATTATTATCCCCATGACTGTATCTGCCGTAACTTGTTTAACTAAAGCCTTAGAATTTGCTAAAAAGCAATACCCTGAACTTCATCTACGAATATTGACCTGCTATGCCAAATGCGCAAAAGAACCCGCTAAAGCACTTTTAAATGAGAGCGGTGCAGCTGGCCTTGATCGGCTTTTCGCTATCGCCTGGTCTTATATAGATTCGCAACATGCAGTTTTTTTGGCAGATAAGGATGAGGAAACTTTAAAAGAAATCGCCATTAGAGTTGCCTCCAGTGATGTTGCTCTCGCTGTCGCTATATCAACTCAGATTAAAAATCCAAAGTTCATGGAAGAAGTGGATAAGGCCGTTATTGAATACATGGATCCGGCAAATGCTATTGATTTGATTTATATTTATTATGATGAAAAAAGAAGAGTTACCCTTCAAGTTCACTTATTTTGGGTGTTAGCTAAAAAAGACCCTTCCTCACTTTATACAAAAAATTTATTTCACTCCTTAAAGCAAGCTGACAATAAACTATTAGGCCAAGAAGGCTGCGCCAAGTTTATTGAAGCGGCAGCATTAATCGGTGAATTGAAAAATGATCCTAGACTTTGGATTGAAAGAGCAAATATCGGACTCAAGCTCGAACTTTTAGCCTCCATTATGGCTGAAACTCATCCCGAAGAGGCTTTTGAACTCACATACACGCCTCCTCGGAAAGACAAAGTTTTTAAAACTGTTGTCAAAGTAACCTCCGCTAATTTAGCCGTAATAAAACCCGAAGTCTATTTGCAATATCTCTCGGTCGAAGAAATATTAAAGATGGCCAAAGTCGGAGCCTGCAACAATCCTCAAAAGGCACTTGAATGGGTGAATAAGATTCTTTCACGATTAAATCCTCTAAAAGACGGCCCTCTTTATGCCAAGACGTTAGGGGTTTTAGCGCGTCTAGATACAGAAAAAGCCAAATCGCTTGCAACCGAGCCTTTAGATCACTTTTACATAGCGAAAGCGCTTTATCCGTTGCCTGAATCGGAAGTATATTTTAACAAGATATTGGGAGCATTTAAAAAAGACGCTCTTATCATCATTGCTCGTAAAACTTTCAAGTTTAGTCTTTCTTACTTTTTTTCATTAATTAAAGAGATGCCAGGAAAACAAAAAAATGAATTACTCTTTAAGTTAATACAAGAAAATTTGGCTCGGCCTGCAATATGTTTGAAGCTCGCCGATAAAATCAACAATCCTCGACTTGCAGCGGAAGCTTATCTAAGCATCGCGGATGAGCTCCTTAAACATTAAATGGTTAAGTCCATTTTTGAATGCTAACGGGGAATGTTATAAAATACGCCATAGGAGGGTTCTATGGCAGATTTTAAAAAAGTTTGGTTTATCACTGGAGCTTCAAGAGGCTTCGGTGAAAAAATTGCAAAAGCCGCTTTAGAAAATGGCGATGCGGTCGTTGCCACTGCAAGAAATCCCAAAGATTTAACCGAGAAATTCCACTCCCCTTTCTTATTTCCAGTTAAACTTGACGTTACCAATGAGGCAGAAGTTAGAGATGCCATTCAAACCGCAATTAACAAATTCGGACAGATTGATGTCCTCGTCAATAATGCAGGATTCGGACTTTTAGGAGCGGTTGAAGAAGCGACGGATGATGAAGTAAAAAAGCTTTATAACACAAACGTGTTTGGCCTTCTTCACGTCATTCGCGCAGCTCTCCCCTTTATGCGAAGAGAGAAGTCAGGACACATCATCAACTTTTCTTCCGTGGGTGGCTATCGCTCAGGCCCGGGTTTCGGAGTATATTGTTCAACTAAATTTGCGGTAGAAGGAATTTCTGAAGCCCTTTTTGAAGAATTAAAACCTTTAAACATTCACGTAACTGTGGTTGAGCCCGGTTATTTTAGAACCGACTTTCTGGAATCAAGTTCACTGACAACATCAAAAAACATTATTAGCGATTACGCTTCGACATCCGGAAAAGTAAGAGATAAAGCGAAAGCCATAAGCCATAATCAACCCGGAGATCCCGATAAATTAGCAGGGGCTATCATCGAGCTTGCCAACTCTAAAAATCCCCCTCTAAGACTTCCTCTTGGAACAGATGCGATAGAAGCTATTGAGAAAAAGAATAAATACGTTGAGGAGGAAATGGAGAAATGGAGAGAGCTGGCTTCCTCAACTAACTTTAGCTAGGATTCTGATGGTGGAGATGTCGATTCGATTGAATCCACCAGTAAAAACACTTTATTGTGATTCACTTCTATAAACCCGCCTGAGATTTTATAATAGTGCTGCTCTTCTTTTCGGCGAATTGTAACTATCCCTTCCTTCAATGAAGCGATTAGGGGCGCATGGTCGGTTAATACCCCTAGATATCCAAGCGCAGCCGGAACCACTACCGACGAAACATGTTCATCGTAAAAAATAGAATCGGGTGTTAGCACTCGTAAATTAAACATCTATTTCTTCTTCATTTGCTCGGCTTTTTCAAATACTTCATCTATTCCCCCTACCATGTAGAAGGCTTGTTCAGGAATTTCGTCCATGCTTCCGTCAACGATCATTTTAAAGCCTCTGATCGTATCGTGTAACTTAACAAAACGTCCCGGCTTGCTAGTAAATACCTCAGCGACAAAGAAAGGCTGTGATAAGAACTTTTGAACTTTACGAGCTCTTTCTACAATTAACTTATCTTCATCGGAAAGCTCATCAATCCCTAAAATGGCAATGATGTCTTGAAGATCTTTATAACGCTGCAATATACGCTGAACTTGAATGGCCACGTTGTAGTGTTCTTCTCCAATAATCTCGGGAGACAAAATACGAGAGTTTGAAGCTAATGGATCTACGGCAGGATAAATACCTAATTCCGCAATTTGTCGTGAAAGAGCAGTCGACGCATCTAAGTGAGTAAAGATACTTGCAGGAGCCGGGTCGGTGTAGTCATCCGCAGGAACGTAAATAGCTTGAATGGAAGTAATGGATCCTTTTTTCGTCGAAGTAATACGCTCTTGCAAAGCCCCGATTTCAGTGGCAAGTGTGGGCTGATATCCTACAGCTGAAGGCATTCTACCTAATAAAGCCGATACTTCCGCACCCGCTTGAATAAAACGGAAAATGTTATCGATAAATAAGAGAACGTCTTGGCTTTCTTCATCTCTAAAATATTCTGCCATCGTTAAACCCGTTAAGGCAACACGAAGTCTTGCGCCGGGAGGTTCATTCATTTGGCCGAATACAAGAGCGGTTTTCGCTAATACGCCCGATTCTTTCATCTCAAGCCAGAGATCATTTCCTTCACGCGTTCTTTCACCCACACCGCAGAAGACGGAATAGCCCCCTTTATTTGCAATGTTGTGAATTAGCTCCATCACGATAACCGATTTACCAACTCCCGCTCCTCCGAACAACCCAACTTTTCCCCCTTTTGGATAAGGTTCAAGTAAGTCGATCACTTTAATCCCTGTTTCCAAAATAGAAGTTTTAGTTTCTTGATCTTCATAAGAAGGGGGCGCTTTATGAATTGATGAGACTTTCATTTTTTCAAGCTTAGGCCCATTGTCAATGGGCTGACCTAGAAGATTGAATAGTCGGCCCAAGGTGGAGGGTCCAACCGGAATGGAAATAGGCGCGCCTGTGTCAGTCGCCTTCATCCCTCTAACGAGTCCATCTGTTGAAGAGAGAGCAATACAACGAACGAGGTTTTCACCCAAATGCATAGAGACTTCAGCCGTAAGGTCGATATTTTTCTCTTTATCTACAATCTTGATCGCGTTCAAAATATTTGGAAGCGCTTTTGGAGGAAATTCCACATCGATTGTCGGTCCCACAACTTGTTTTAATACGCCTTCGGCCATTTTATCCTCTTCATTTCAAACTTTCTGCACCGGAAGTAATCTCTATCAACTCCCGTGTGATACTGGACTGTCTAATTTTATTTCGTACGAGTGTGAGTGACGTAATCATCTCTTCCGAGTTTTTCGTTGCGGCTCTCATGGAGAAAATACGCGCAGCGAGCTCCGACAAATACGCCTCGTTTAAAACAGACGATATTTTTGCTGAACTATATCGGGGCAAAATTTCAGCAAAAATGTCATAAGCATTTGGCTCCAAAATATAATTTGGAGGCCTCGCTTCTTTCTTCTCAAATTCAATGTTTAAAAACTTATCAATTACAATTGATCTTTTCGCAAGGCTTACAAAATGCGTGTAAATCACCCAAACTTCATCAAGCTCTTCTTTGAGATATCTTTCTATGATCGCATGGGTAAACGCATGAATTTCTTCGTGGGTAATTTTTCCGCCCCATACAGGAATGGCATGAGCCGTTTGATATTTTCCTGCCGCATAGTGATTCACAGCTTTACGGCCTACCGGAATAACTTCCACTTCATTTAAGTTAAACTTCTGCAAAAATTTATCTGCCGCATTAAAGACAGCCTGGTTATAAGATCCGCAAAGACCTCTATCCCCCGCCACAACGATCACAGCCGTTTTTTTAACTTTTCTGGGAGTAATAAGGGGATGAGTTAAATCCTCACTTCCGCCAAGTAAATTATCTAAAATCTCTTTTAATTTTAGATAATAAGGAATGGACGCCTCAGCTTTATTTTGGGCACGACGTAAACGAGAAGCCGCCACCATTTCCATGGCTTGCGTAATCTTCTCAATATTCTTAACAGAATGTAGCTGCCGGCGAATATCCCTTAACGTTGCCATTTCTCAACAAATTCCTTCTTGAAACGCTCTGTCGCTTTCTCAAGCTTTTTAAAGGTGTCGTTATCTAACTCTTTTGTGCTCGAAATGGCATACGGGATGTCAGGATACTGCGAGTCCATAAATTTAAAATACTCTTGCTCAAAAGAGTGTACGGCTTCAATTGGAAGATCATCTAAATACCCTTGTGTACCCGCAAAAATGATCATTACTTCTCTTTCAAGCGGATAGGGAACGCTTTTATCCTGCTTCAGGATTTCAACCATTCTTTCCCCGCGAGTTAACTGAGCTTGGGTGGCTTCATCGAGTTCAGAGCCAAACTGAGTAAAGGCAGCGAGTTCCCTATACTGAGCCAAGTCGAGCCTTAAGTTACCTGCCACTTTTTTCATAGCTTTCGTTTGGGCTTTTCCGCCCACCCTCGATACTGAAATACCCACGTTTACTGCAGGACGAACGCCGGCAAAAAAGAGATCGGGTTCCAGATAAATTTGTCCGTCCGTAATAGAAATGACGTTTGTGGGGATGTAGGCCGAAACGTCATTGGCTTGAGTTTCTACAACGGGAAGGGCAGTTAAAGATCCACCACCTAAATCATCATTTAATTTAGCGGCTCTTTCAAGAAGACGGGAGTGTAAATAGAAAATATCTCCGGGATACGCTTCACGACCCGGCGGTCTTCTTAACAAGAGAGCAAGCTGACGATACGCTTGAGCATGTTTAGACAAATCATCATAAAAACAAATTGCGTGCTTGCCATTATACATAAAATATTCGCCCATTGCAGCGGCGGCATAGGGAGCAATATATTGTAAAGGTGCGGGATCAGAAGAAGGCGCCGATATCACGATCGTATATTCCATCGCACCGTGCTCTTCTAAAACTTTAACTAAGCGAGCGACTGTCGAGGATTTCTGACCAATTGCTACATAAATGCAGTAATTGTTTTTACCTTTCTGATTGATAATTGTATCGATGATCAATGTTGTTTTTCCGGTTTGTCTATCGCCAATGATCAATTCGCGCTGTCCCCTTCCAATCGGAATCATGGAATCGATTGCTTTAATACCTGTTGGAATAGGTTCATTTACTGGTTGTCTTTGAACAATGCCGGGTGCAGGAACTTCTAATGGTCTAGTATCTTCGGTATAGATCGGCCCTTTTCCATCTAAAGGACGACCGAGCGGATCGACCACTCTTCCGACCATTGCGTCACCAATAGGAACGGATACAATTTTACCGGTCCGTTTTACAATGTCTTGTTCTTTGATTCCTTGATCAGGCCCAAGGAGAATAACCCCGACGTTATCCACTTCAAGGTTGAAGACAATTCCTTTAACACCGTTAGAAAATTCAACCAGCTCAGACATCATCACATCATCTAAACCCCAAACACGAGCAATTCCATCTCCCACTTGAAGAACATAACCGACGGATTCTAACTCGAGCTGTTCATCGTATTTGTCTAGCCTTTCTTTGATTGCCCAGGAAACTTCTTCCGGCTTAAATGTCGTCATCTTTAACTCCTTTTACACCCCGGTCTTCAACAAATCGTCTTTTAACTTTTTCATGCGACCGGCGATACTTCGATCAAGCACTTCATTATCTAATGCTAAAATAGCCCCTCCTTGAATAGAGGGATTTACATCGTTTTTTACTAAAAATTTTCTATCGTAAACGTAGCTAAGCTTATCGGTTAGCTTCTTAATGTCTTCGTCCGATGCTTTTACGGCGGTTACAATGTCGGCTTCCCAGATTCCAAGGTAATCTTCGACGAGTACAATGTAATCTCTTGCGATCTGTCTCACATAGCTCCAACGCCCTTTATCAACTAAATAAAGTAGGAAATTTACGAAATGGACATCAAATTTACCGTTTAAAAATTCTTTCAAAATCTTTTTCTTTTCAGGCAATGGAATTTGCGGAGCTTGAAAGAAGCGATCAAAAGAGGGATTGTCCTTTAAAATTTTTAAAAACATCTCGAAATAACCAATAGCGTCTTCTAACTTGCTTTTAGAATGATAAAGATCAAACAACCCTTTTGCATATCTAAGCGCTATTGATTTTCTAATCATTTTCCTTCTATTTCATCCACAAATTCAGAAACGAGTTTCTTTTGAGTAGGATCGTCTAGCTTTTCATTTAGCAGCTTTTCGGCAGCCGATATCGCAATATTTACCATATCGTCTCTAAATTGTTTTTTGGCATTAACCAGTTCTCTATCAGCCTCAGACTTTGCTTTAAATAAAATAGATTTTGCATTCACGTGTGCTTCGTCTTGAATTTCGCCGGCAATTTTGCGCCCCTGCATAATTGCTTCTTGAACTTTGTGCCTTGCTTCTGAATCGATCTTCTTTAGTTTCTGATTATATTCTTCTTTTAAGGCTTCAACTTCCTTTCGTTCTTCGGCAATCTGATCAAATTCAGATTGTATTTTCTCTTTTCTTGATTCAAGAACCGTAATAAGAGGCTTCCATCCGAAACGAGTCAAAACCCAAAGCATCACTAAAAAAGCGACAATTTGAGACAAAATTTGGCTAATATCTATATCCATAACTTCTTCATAGTTAACATAATCTCTTGTAACAAACGAGCACTTTTCTCGTTATTAACCAATTCTTCCCAAAACAATAAAAAAGACTACTAATGCGTAAATAGTCAAAGCTTCAATAAGCGCCGCACCAATAATCATATTCGTTAAAATTTTACCCGAGGCTTCCGGCTGACGACCAATCGCTTCAAGCGCGCCTGCCACTGCAATACCGAGGCCTATACCCGAACCTAAAGCTGCAAGGCCAACACCCAGTGGGGCAGATAATGCAAATGCCGATTGAAAATCCATTTTATCCTCTCTTTAATGGTTATGTTCTTCTGAATGGGGCACAGACAGAAGGATATAAATTGTACTTAACAAGGTAAAAACCAAAGCCTGCATCAAACCTGTTAAAACCCCTAAAAATACAAAGGGAAGTTGTACAGGGAAAAATACCAAAAGGGTTACGCCGACTACGGTGAAAAAGGCGAGCAGAATCTTTTCTCCCAAGATATTTCCAAATAAACGAAGCGCAAGGGTTACCGGCCTTGATACTTGAGTCAAAATCTCAATGGGAAACATTAAAGGCGCAATTAACCATCCCACAAAATCTTTTGGGGAGCCGGCTAAGTGATATAAAAACCCTCTAATGCCCATATTTTTAATATTTAAATATTGAACTAAAACAAATACGCAAATGGCTAAAGCAATAGTCACATTTAAACTAGATGAAGGGGATTTCATCAAAGGGACGAGACCTATAAAATTCATACATAGAATATAAAGAAAAAGCGTTCCCAAAAAAGGAACATATTTTTCGCCGTCTTTTCCTAAAATGCCGACAATAAAGTTACGAAAACTTTCTACAATTGTTTCTAAAATATTTTGTAGTCCGGTGGGAATCATCTCATTTTTGCGAGTGCCGATAATAAACACTAATGAAAGCAATACAGCAACTAAAAATGAAAAAAAGACGCTATCCCAATCACTTAAAAAATTAAAAAAGGGATTATCAAAATATCGGCTTAAGTAAGTAAGAAAGTTCGGAGATTCAGGAACGCCCGCTGCTGCCAAAAACATCAAGCTACCCCTTTTGGTTTCAGCTGCTCAAAAAATCCTCCCATAACGGCAAAACCGATGGAGGTCGTCAAACCAATCAAAAAAGTCCAGGGAGAGAAGAAATTTAATGAGAGTAGAACGTAGCCGAGTACATAAAGTAAGGGAAACTTAATCCCTGCAATCATTCCTAGCTTTAAAGCATTTCGAGGTTTTTCGATAAGAATAGCTTTTACGAACTCTTTGATTATCAATAGATTAAATGCTCCAAGAAGAATTCCCACACACATTCCAAGTAAAGACGGATATTCAAAATAAAAAGATAAAACGGCACATAAAATGAGGGAAGGATAAAGCCATTTACCTGGATCAGTTTTCATCGCTAAAGTCTTTTACTATTCGATAGAGTTCTCGCACACCTGCTACAAACCCTAGAATCAGCATTAAATACATCAAAAAGGGGGCGGTGTCCAGTTGTTTATCAAGCCAATCGCCGATAAACCAGCCTAAAATGGGTGGAACAGCTAACACGAAAGGAATCGTGATATAAACGCCCACCATGCGAGCTGTTTTTCTCTCTTTTTCTTCCTTGTCAGCCAAAAGATCCTCTACACTTATAGAACTTTACTCTATTTTTTACATCTTTAATCTTTAAACATTTACTGGATTATTTTGCGAATCATTAATTACACTTTTCGAATAACTAATGAGCACTTACTTAAGACAGGCTTTAAGTCTTACTGATCAATGTGAAGGTTTTGAAAAATTCGAGGCCCTCTACGAAATAGGAACGGCCTGTAAAAATTCTGAAGAAGCATGCATTGTATATAAGCGAGCATTAGATCATTATTTTGAAAATCTCTATCCCTCTCAACAAGCATGCAATATTGTTGCCTGTCTTATTGGATATGGAAAATCAAGACCTCATCTCGCATTTGACTTAACAAAAAAAGTCGACATTCATTGTAAAGTTGTTATCTTTTCCCACCTAATCGCACACCATGTTTATGAAACCGAATACGTTTTAAAGTGTATCGAAGAAATAAAAACAATGCCTTCCTTTGTATTTACAAATTTAGCAAGGATCGCCGCCTTTAAAGCTGGACAAAATTTTAGGGAAGGCCTTGCATTTGCCAGACAATATACAACATTTCTAAGAATTTATTTAGAATCTCATGTTGCTTTAACCACTTTAAAGAAAAATGCGAGCCACAGAGATGCATGCACATTAGTAAAAACCATTTGTGAAGAAGCACGATTCTATTCCCCATCTGAGCGTTTGAATCTCTTTAAAATATTACGTAAAATATTTGAAATCTGTCCGAGTTTATTTGCTGATAAAGAGCGGTGGTTAACCAAAGATGAATATCGTTTTTTTATTCCCTTCTTAAGTCTTGATGAACTTCAATCTACTTTTGCCTATATTCCTACCTTTCTTGAAAGCTCATTTTTTGAAGAGATCTTACCTGAATTTATTGAAACTCCCCACGTGAAAGAACTCGCCTACTTTTGCCGCGCTCCTTACACTAGAACACATGCTTTATTAAGCCTTGCCGATAGATCTTCCAATCCTGAATTTCAAATTAAAACAGTTAACGAGGCGCTGTTAATTTGTGCCTGCAGCGATCTAAGGTTGATGGCGATGAAAATTTTGGCAAGGATAAATCCTTCTCTTGTTAAACAAATCCTTTTAAAAGACAGTGTTGATCATTTATTGTTTTACGCAAATGTAATGAGAGATAGCCAAACAAAACCCAATACCAGCTTAAAGTACTATAAAAAAGCAGGCGAAGTGGGCGGCACAAGGCCAGAACTCGTTATTAAAGTGGCGTTGGCCGTATGTGACTTTCATTATTTTTATTTTAAGCAGGTGGTAAACGCTGTCCCTGCTTTAAAAGATGCTATTTATGCAGAAGCAGTAAGTCTAGTCGTTCCTAAAAAATGGGTTCAAGCTTTAGCAATAACCAAAAGTATAAAAAATCCCACCCATCAAATTCGAGCATTACTTGCTCTATATAAGCAGAGAGTTCATAAATGACATACTTAACTCACGCGGAAGCTTTATCTAACGGATTCAATCCTTCTCAATTATGCAGTTATACCCTCGAAAAAGCGGGATTTTTCATAAAAAAAGGGGATTATGAGAGCGCTCAAACCTGTTTTGTAAGAGTTTTAAGAAAAAATATTGGGAGTGCATCGGTTGTAGAAAGAGTTATTAAGCTTTGGTCAACTTTTGATCTGCCATCAGCTATTTCTTTCCGCCATTTTGCAACGCTTCAAGATAGTTTTTATGCTGATCTTTCTAAAGATCTCCCCTTTTTAATGGGAGCTTATTGCATATCCTTCATGGCCGATGAAAATTATAAATTGCTTGCATTAAGTCACCTTCATCTTAAACACGATGCCGAACCAGATTTCTATCCATTACTTACTATTTTAGGTGCTACTTCACCCGCTCCTGGATGGCTACCCGCTGTTCAAATAGAATTAAACAATTTATCTCCAAGATTACATGACGAATATAAAATGAATGTTTTGGAAGCTTTTAGAAGAAGGGGTGATTTAATTACCCATGTTCAAGAATTAATCCTTTTATTGTGGGGAAGCTCCGCTGAAACACCTTTTATCGCTCTTATTGCAACTCTAGATATCGAATTAGGTTTATCTGTAAAAAAACCTGATCATAAACTCATTGCTTTGCTTCCCACCTATTTAGTCATTCAAAATTTTGTAATTTTTAAATTTTTTGTCGATCGAGAGGAAGACCTCTATAATAGAGCTAGGAGCCTGCTCGCATTAGCCAAACATTTAATACAAAATAACGAGGATCCTATCCCTCTTCTTGAAGAAATGAGAAACGTCCTTGGATACAATGCAAATGCAGTTCGATTAGAGGAATTTGAAAAAGAAGATTTTAGATTGCAGCTTATGTATAGACCCAGATACCTCTTACTAGGGCGGCAAAACGATCGTAATAGAATCCTTCAAATTGCCGATCGATTTAAATCAGTCGATTCCCAAGTTTCTCAACGTTATTATAAATGGTATTGTCAACGCGATATATCCAATGAAAATAACATTTTTGATTCGACATACGTTCAGGTCGTAGTTTTACGGACCTATGATATGCCTGAATATTTCGTTTCATGTTTAGCGTATTTAAATCGTGAAACGAAAGAGCATGCTTTATTAAATGCCGTTGAAAAATTAGCCCCACATGATTTCGTTCAAGCTCAATTTTATCTTGGAATGATAGAAACACCCTTTATGAGAGCTCGCGCCTATCTTAGATTGTGGGCAGCGGAATAAATTTACAAAACAAACAGAGATTAATCCTATGACAACATCCTTAACTCAAGCTGAATCGCTACTAAAGCACATGACCCCTGCCGAGCAAGACAGTTATTATATTGAAAAGGCAAAAATATTTGTAAAAAAGGGCAAACCACATGCTGCTCAAGACCTTTTTGTGTGCGTTTTAAAAAGTAATAACAACCTTGCAAATAGTACGATTGTTTCAACTATTATTAAGATTTGGATTGAATTCAACTTTAAGACTGCTTTTGAAATGGGGGTATTCCTACATCATTCCGATCATTTCTATGTTGAACTTTCTCAAGCTCTCCCCTTTTATCAAGGTTGTATCTGTGCAGAAATGATTCGAGATGAAAGTTATAAACTTCAAGCTTTGAGTGGGCTCTATGTCAGAGGTATGGGTCCTGAACATCAAAATCCTTTAATTGCTATTTTAAGCAAAGTACCTGCACAATCGGGCTGGAGTGTTGCTGTAAAAGCTGAACTTAATAAGCTCTATTCTAGTACTCACGAGGCACACCAAACAAATATTTTGAAAGCTTTTAAAAGAAGAAACGAACTTCTTTCTCATTTTGATGAGCTTTTATCTTTCTTTACAAATCCTAGGATTCAAACACAATTCCTAGCTGAAGTCGCACTACTTGATTTCGATCGTGCACTCGCTGCAGGAGGTAATTGTTGCTATTTTATATCGTTGCTCCCTACAAATCTTGTCATTCGAAATTTTGAAAGGCTTAAAGTTGGAGTGGATCAAGAAAAAGATATCTACCTTAGAGCGAGAGGGCTTTATGCTTTAGCAAGACATCTTATTTATGATTTGAAAGATCCTACCGCTCTTTTATCTGAAGCCAAAAAACTTGTACCCCCCCATTCAACTCAAGAAAAAATTCTCTATGATGAAGAGTTTGAATTAGAGCTCATTTGGAATCCTGAAACAGCAAGTCTCAAACATAATAAAGATCGCGATCGGATGTTTGAAATTGCGAAACAAATGAAATCAATTAACCCCCTACTTTCTGAGAAGTGGTTTACTGCTTATGCAACAAGTTGTGATATCGATGAAGAAGGCAAATGTGTTTCCAAAATCGATCCCTCTTATGTAAGGGTAGTGGCAAGCAATACCTATGATATGCAAAGTTATTTTACCTCTATGGTCCAACATTTAGATACGGACGCAAGAGATGATGTTCTTTTAAGAGCCATCACTCATTTAGGCAATATGAATATCCCTTTATCTCAAACTTACGTGGGTATGATTGAAAAACCTTTCATGAAAGCAAGAGCTTATCTTCACCTTTGGTCTTTGGAATAACCAGTAGAACCTTTATATGTAAAATATGAAGGCAATGGTCTTAGAAAAGCCTCAAAATCCTTTGGTTTTAAAAGAAGTTGAAATACCTGAAGCCAAAGATTTTGAGGTATTAATTAAAATTTCCGCCTGTGGAGTTTGTCGAACCGATCTACATATCGTAGACGGGGAGCTCCCCAATCCCTGCCTTCCTTTAATCCCCGGCCATCAAATTATTGGAAAAGTGGAAAAAATCGGCCCCAAAGTCACCAAATTTAAAATGGGTGATTTAGTGGGCGTTCCTTGGCTCGCGGAAACGTGTCATGAATGTGAATTTTGTGTAACCGATCGAGAAAATTTATGCGACAAGGCTGTCTTCACCGGCTATTTACGGCCGGGAGGTTATGCTGAATATTGCACCGCGCACGAAGATTATACTTTAAAATTGCCTGATCCTTTTCCCAATGAACTTGCTCCTTTACTTTGTGCAGGACTCATTGGTTATCGTGCGTTTAGACTGATCGGCCCCGCTAAAACCATCGGTTTTTATGGTTTTGGCTCTTCTGCCCATATCCTCATCCAGATTGCAAAAGAACTGGGTAGAGAAATTTACGTATTTACAAGACCGGGCGACACTAAAACTCAAGAATTCGCAAAGTCGCTAGGTGCTGTGTGGGCAGGAGGGTCAAATGAGCTGCCCGATGTCAAACTCGATGCAGCCATCTTATTTGCACCTCTGGGCGAGCTCTATCCTCAAGCGCTCAAAGCAATTAAGAAAGGTGGAAAAGTGATTAGCGCCGGCATTCATATGAGTGACATCCCTTCTTTTCCTTATTCTCTTTTATGGGAAGAAAGAACGATGTCGTCCGTCGCGAACCTAACCCGACAAGACGGCAAAGACTTTATGGAACTCGTCAAAAATATTCCTATCAAAACGACGGTTACCTTCTATCCGTTAGAAAAAGCAAACGACGCCCTGCAATCTATTCGTGACGGCTCTCTCACAGCCTCAGCTGTTCTCATTATAAGTTAAACGTGCCCGTGCCCGCGTGCGTGCCCGTGCCCGATTCCCGCTACACTTTGGAAGTACCGCTTCTCTAAGAACAAAAGGTACTTCCGATGTTTGACGGGAATCGGGCACGGGCACGCACGCGGGCACGGGCACGATAGAACAAGCTGCACGGCACGAAAACAAAAGTAGCCATAAATATTCAAATTTTATTAAACTCATTGAAAATTTAACGGGATAATAATGAAATTTAAATTATACACAGCACTTTTATTTTTAATTATAATTCCCCTTTTTTCCAATGAACAGTTTGCTGAAGTTTTTGAAGAACAGATGGCAAGCATGCCTTATGTAAGTGAGCCCAATCCCTCTCATTTAATCTGCTTCTCCGGCACATTCGGGATGGGTAAGACGAGGGTCGCGAAAGCCCTACAACATCACTTCAAAGCTATACGAGTAAGCAGCGACGAAGCGCGCGAAATTTTTAGAAAGAAAGGCATTCATCTCAATCTTGTACACGATTACATGCTCTATTTTTTAAAAGAACTAAGGCAGCGCTCTCCCAATCAAATGGTGATTTTAGATTGCAGCATTGATCGCACGTTTGACGCCAAAGCCTCTTTAGCCAAAGAATACGATTATCCTCTATTTTTGATCCGAATGTTAGTGCCTTATGAAAAGGTAAAAGAACGCTTGCAAGCAAGAGGCGACACCGTTTCAACTGTCGAAAAATTCTTAAAAAACCTAGATCAAAACTGGAGAGAATATGAGCAGTTTGGAGAAGGACGTGTTTTTGATTTCTATTTAAATAACGACGATTACGTTACCTACGATGCCTTAATCGATGCGATTGAATCCAAAAGAACGCTAGATGTTAAACAGGATCTTCGACAAAAGATCATTGAATTTGCCGACAATGGCCCTCAAGTTCCTTATAAAGCCTACCCTCTTTCTGAAATCATTCCCGGTCTTTACTTAAGTAATCAGAATTTGGCTAATTTAATCAGCGAAAAGTCCCCTCTTTTTATAAGTAATATTTTATCATTAAGAAGTAAAAATGCTTATAGCCTTACTTCCAAAAAGATCCTCTATAAACAAATGGAAGTTCACGATTTAATCGATACCCAAATTGAAACTTATTTTGATGAAGCTTTTAATTTTATTGAAAACGCTCAGAAAGGAGTTTTAGTGCACTGCAAAGAAGGCAGATCACGAAGCGTGAGCATCGTCGTTGCCTATCTTATGTGGAAATACGACCTTCCTTTTTCAATTGCCTATACCTATGTCAAAAAGAAGCACCCTATTGCAAGTCCCAATAGAGGCTTCATTAAGCAACTACAGCATTATTCCTGTAGTCGAGTTAACGCCCACGTTTGCTCGGTTCCATTATAAAATTCGAGCCTTAAAGGAGCGGAATATTGGGTCAAGTTATATATCCCTGTCGACATTGTAGGAGAGTTTGGAACATCCGGAAGTTTAATTAAAACTTGCTGACTCGTTTTATCCACTACACCCGCAATATCATAAATTGTTTTGGTTGAAACCACATAATAGGTTCCATCCACTTCACCTTGATTGTTGACTGCAATTTGCATCACAATATTTGCACTTGCAGCTTCTTGTGAAGTAGGACTTAATGCAAACACTCCCAATGGCATCCAATTATTATTAGTGGATGTTGGAGTTGACGAAGGGGTTGTAGAAGTTGTTGTACCTTGAGTGTAATAGTAGCCGTAGTTTTGAGGATATGTCGTATAATTTGAATAAGGATAGTAAGAGCCTCCATTATCATAATAATAAGGATAGCTCCAACCATATCCAGCCCAATCGTTCAGATCATTCCATCTGGCGGATCTCCAACCCCAATCTCCATCACGATAGTAATTAGGGCGATATCCATATTGATCAAAAAAGCTACTATTAAACCAATTTCGATAATCGGGACGACTCTGTTGATACTGAGAACGGAGATTATTCGCGTAGTTTTGGTCTTGTGAGAATCGATTGGGTAAACCCTCACCGAATTGCCGAGCTTGATCGGCACTTAAAGCTTGTGAAGGTTTAAACTGTGTTCGAAGATTATCATATGTTTGGGTTCTTGCTTGGCCCCAATTTCGATCAGCAGGATTATTACGAACAGCAGCTTGCGCAGGCGCAGGCCGATTCTGCATCACTTGTCGACCTATATTGTCATTTCTAGGGGGAGCCGATCTACTCATTGAAGGACCTCTATCAAAGGATTGTCCTCCTCCTCGATTACCAAAATCTCCTCCTCCACGGTCTCCACCTCGACCCCCACCAAAATCTCCGCCTCCGCCCCCTCTTCCTCCTCCGAATCCACCGCCTCCGCCATGGCCGCCGCCTCCGCCACCACCGCCACGAGCTTCAAGGAGAAATACGGTCGATACTGCTAAAACAAGAATGATAAACTTATTCATGACTTCTCCTTAACAAGCGTTACAGGATCGATGTTAGGTACAATTTGTCCATCTACTTGTCTAGAAGTAGACGAAAAGTCGTATGTGTTTGGGTCTTTTTGAGTGTAAAAATCTATGGCACTTCCTTTTCTTCCATCGGGTAAACTATAAGTGATGTTCACCTGCCAGCCTTTATCTGTTTTTGACCAAACCCCTTCTCCATATCCTCCATCCGAATCAAAGATCCAGGATTTGATTTGCTTAGCAGCAGCATCCCATCCGATAATCTGCCTTCCTTCCATTTCATCCATGTCATAGATTTTGGAATCAAACGTTTGAACGATAAAATTTTTAAATTTATCCCACTTGGTATCGACTGTAATCGATACATCGTCTTTAGGATCAGAATCTTTCCAATTTCCCACCAGCCACTCTAGATCTTTTAAGTTACTGTAGAGATCGGGTGGATTAGCATAAGGAATATCTGTTACTGTCTTTATAACCCAGCTATCCCCTTGTTTGATTAAATCAAGCTTGCGTGCCTTTCGATCTCCATTATTGATGTCAACAACGCCTTTTACCGTCGCATTATTTCCATCTTGAAGATCGATTTTACTTATTTTGAAAGTGAGCGTTTTTCCTTGTGAAATCTCTTTAATGTAATCGCCGATCGCCGCTTTCCCTTCTACAATATCTCCCGTAGCCGGGTTTCTAAACTGGGCATCATCAGACCAAAAAGAAGAAGTGTCTCCTCCTTTATTGATCGTATCGACATAATTTTGGATTCGATCGGTTATGACCTGATTTTCATCCGCATAGACGAGAGTAAATAAAACAATTAAAGACAGGAAAGCTCGCTTCCACATAACTACCTCACTAAGAACAGTGATAATTAGTAGTTAGTTTATTTACAACTTAAGAGTCATAAACTATTAAGTATTAACAGGCGTTCTTGTCACTCTAGAATTAATAGATCTTAAAAATCCTTGGGGATGGAAGGTAAGGATGGTTTTCTCTATAAAATGAAAACGAGCTTTAACTCCCTCATTTTCTTTTGTCTCGATCACGTCAATTTTAACTTTTATTCCCCCTTCACACTTTTTAATGGAATAACCCTGTCTAACTACATCTGAAGTGTTATTAAAAATCTTCTCATTAAAAGCTCTAATCACTGCTTCAGGCCCCTCTATGTGTACAGGTGTTTCATCATTTGTTTGATGATCAACCGTAATTTCTCCATGAATAAGTCCTTTAAATAGGTCGGGCCGAAGTTCAGTCGTGCTTTTTACGTAAAATTCAGCCGAGGCTTGATAGGCTGGCAACATAGTATTTCCTTTTATCAAAATGTTATTTTACATACTGATATAAGATTTCTCATGATAAAATCAATCCATGAAAATTACCTCTAGTGTATGGACAGACATTTTTTCTGAAGAACTTGCTCTTTTTAAGAGTAATGTAAGCGAGCTTGCTGCCACTCATACGGCTGCTCTTGAAGTCCAGTTTTTAAAAAAATTTCCTGAGGCTGTGAACAGTGAATTTTTTCTAAAAGGAGCAGCCTCTTATGTAGCTAGTCTTGAGTGGGACAAATGTGAAAAACAAATTCAAGAAATGATAAGTCAGTTTTATAGAGCCGATATAAAGAGTTTTGGCCCCCTAGTGAACAACTTGAAAGATGATCGATTTTATTTTACTCAAGCAAAAGAGGAAGATGAACTGGTAGGTTTTGCCTTATTCTCTACGACTCCTCAATTATCAAAAGGAAGAATTAAAGCCATAAATTTAATAGCTAAAGATCATCAAACTCAAAGCGCTATATTTAATCACTTTATTGAGCAAGCGCCGGACACGAAAAAAGTATTTATATATCAAAGACCCACAACGAATGTAGAAGGGTTAAAAGCTTTGGGATTTAAGCGAAATGACTCCCCAGAAATGGATCCTAAACATCCTATCAATCTACAAAACTTTGTCTGCTGGGAATGGTCGCGATGAGATATCAATTTTATAGAGAACATAAGTATGTAAGTTCGGCTCTTAACGAAGTAGAACGTTTGATCGCTAAGACCGATTTTTCTAATGACATTGATATAAAGAAAGTCGAAGAAGCTTTCCAGGGGTTGAGCGATATGCTTAAGGGGCACGCTTATTATGAAAATGAAAAACTGCATGCTCTTTTAAAAGCTAAAGGATCACACGTTTTTGAAACCTTAGAAAAAGATCATGCCCATCAAGATCAAGAACTGTTAGATATTCAAAAGACGATTCATGATCTATACATTTCAAAAAATCCAGAAAAAGATGGTTATAATTTATATTTATTGTTCAGAGAATTTGTGGCAGAAAATCTTCATCACTTAAACCAAGAAGAACGTTTAATATTGCCTGAATTACAACGGCTCTATACCGATGAAGAGCTGAAACAAGTCGAAATGACAACCTATCAAATTATGACGGTCGAAGATTTGATCGAGATGATGCAAGTTTTATTTCCTCATATGAATAAATATGATAAAAAAGCTTTTCTTGAAGATATTAAGGAAGCCAGTCGCGATAAATATGAGACGGCTATTAAAGGAGTTCAAAATGTCTTATAGCGAAGTTAAAAAACCTGAAATCTTTATAGTTGGGCTTGAATGTAAAACTTCGAATGAAGCTAATGGCGCACCCATTGACATTCCTCGTTTAAAAGATCGTTTTATAAATGAAAAAATATCGGATAAAATAAAAAATAAAATTTCTGACGACGTGATTTCCCTTTATTGCGACTATGAAGGCGACTATACAAAACCTTATAAATTTGTCATCGGCCATCAAACCACTTCTATAGATAATATTCCTGAGGGTCTTGTTGGCAAAAAACTACCCGCCAGCAAGTATGTCCATTTAAAAGCAGTGGGTGAATTTCCACAGGCGTTAATTGATACCTGGGTAGGTATTTGGCAAAATGATTTTCCGAGAACTTATACAGGTGATTTTGAAGTGTATGGGAATGAATTTTATGATACTCCTCCCGTCATTGACGTTTATGTCGCCGTAAAATAATTAAATAGATCAAAATACTACTTTCATAATTTTTCATTATGATAAAGTGAGTTTTTTGGTTGACAACTCACTAAGAAATAATTGATTAAATGTCCCCCTTGAAAAATAATTGCGTAAGCGTTAATAAAAAAGTATTCAATCTAGTTTTCCCATGTTACAAGAAACTTTAGTAAACATTCTTCTTATAGAAGATGATCTTGATATCCAGACGATAACCAAGATGGCTCTATGCGACCTTGGCGGTTTTTGCGTAGAAACTTGTAGCTCAGGTATTGAAGGTCTTAAAATGGCCCTTCAATCTCCCCCCCAATTGATTTTGCTGGATATAATGATGCCGGGGATGGATGGTCTAGCTACATTGAAACAATTACGTAAATATACTCAAACTGCCGACATTCCTGTGGTCATTTTAACTGCTAAAGCCCAAAAACACGAGATTGAACAATATAAACATCTTGGAGCCATGGAGGTTATCAGAAAACCTTTTGATCCCATGAGTCTCTCAAATCACATATTAGACATTTGGAATAACTTCTAAGCAATATGGAGTATTTACTCAACCTAGCTTTAAATACTTTTAAAGCTAAGGGGGCATTTCTCGTTCATCTTGAAAATGATAAAAAGACAATAATCGTTAAAAAACCTCAAAACATCGAGTTTTCTTTTCCAATTCTTCAAACCAAAGATAATCCCTTTTTAGTTAAAACCGATCATTCCATTCTGGGTTGCATTTTGGACAGCAACATTTTTTTTGGAGTTTTAGATGATATTTCAAGATCTTTTGAGGATGATGTCGAAGAGTTTTCTAAGTTTTCAAAAATCGTATCGCTTACTTATCATTTCAATCATTTTCGCGATTTCGGCGGACACTTTTTTCATCTTACCGATGATTTGTTAGGCATTATTGGATTTGATGGCCATTTTAAAAAAATCAATCCTATGTGGTGCAAACAACTGGGTTATCATGATGGAGAACTTTTTAAAACTCCTTTCATTCACTTTGTACATCCCGATGATATTTCCAAGACACTCCTTGAATTTGAACGTTTGAAACGAGAGAAATCTTGCAAAAACTTTGTAAATCGTTATCGCTGTAAAAATGGATCTTATTGTTGGATGTCATGGGATGTTATTGTTTTTGATGATGAACAAGCCATGTATTGCATAACCCATAATATCACAAATTCAAAACTCTATGAAACGGCTTTAAAATTACAAATTTCATTCGTTGAAAAATTAAACGGCTATTCTTCTTTTGAATCCGCCATTCCCTTTATTATTGAAACTATCTGTAAAGAGATGGATTGGTCATCGGGTCAAATATCGCAAAATTCTATACATAATACCCCATCCATAACATCTGAAAGCTTAACTTTTCCCATAACCGCTGAAAGCAAAATTTTAGGAACAGCTGTTTTTAACTATAAAACAAAAACAGATCAAGATGAGGCTTTTTTAATTTTATTTACTTCTCTTGGCAAACAAATTGGAGAGCTATTTCTAAGGAAAGCGGTAGAAGAAAAAGCGCTTCTTCTTGCTTCAATCGTAGAATCTTCCGAGAACGCCATTGTCGGCAAAACCCTTGATGGCGTTATCGTTAGTTGGAACGAGAGTGCAAGTATACTTTTCGGCTATTCAAAGGAAGAGATCTTGGGTAAATCTTGCGAGGTTCTCTGCACTGCTGAACACAAAGAAGTGATGGACAGCATATTGCAACAAATAAAGTCTGGAAAGAGAACAGAGGACTTTGAGACTACCTTAAAGAAGAAGGGAGGGGAAGTCATACAAGTCCTAATTTCATACTCACCCATTTTATCCAAGTCAGGAGATGTAATTGGCATCTCCTCTATTTCACACGATATAACTAAAAAGAAGAAATTGGAAACGCTTAAATCTGAGTTTATCTCTATGGTAAGCCATGAACTTCGCACCCCTCTTACTTCTATCAATGGATCGCTAAGTTTTTTACAGGGAAAAACGGACTGCACAAAAGCGAATCATTTAATTGAAATTGCTCACCGCAATAGCGAGAGGCTTGTTCGCTTAGTAAACGACATTCTCGATGTAGAAAAGATGGAACTAGGGAAAATGCCCTTTGATATTAAAGAAATTGATTTGAACACACCTATAAAAATTTCATTAGAAACCGTTCAAATTCACGCCGAAAAAAAGTCAATTAATCTGGTTCTTGAAAACCCCTATTCAACCCTACCCATTAAGGGAGACATTGATCGATTAATCCAAGTCATTACCAATCTTCTTTCTAATGCCGTCAAATTTTCCCCTGAAAATTCCACTGTGCATATTAAGATAAATCAATCCGATTCTAATATAAGGGTGAGCATTTCCGATGAAGGACCTGGAATCCCTGATGAATTTCGCCCCCAAATTTTTGAAAAATTCGGCCAGGCCGATTCAAGCATTCAAAGACAAAAAGGAAGTACGGGTCTAGGACTAAATATTTCAAAACTGATCGTGAATCAACACGCCGGTAAAATCGACTATGTCTGCCATTCTGAAAAAGGAACGACTTTCTTTTTCGATCTACCTAGCATGCAAAATAGCAAAGCTTCCGATCATCAATAAGATTGTTCCGGATACAATATTGAGTTTTTTTCTCGCCGCATCCGACATTTTATGGCGAAACCAAGCGCTTGCAAAACTGAGAATGAACCACCACAATAATGAACCGAGAAAAACACCCATTGATATAACGACAGGATCCCACCAAGAAGCTTCTTCATTTCCAACACCCAAACCCGCATAGACTGCTGCGAAACTGATAATGGTCAGCGGATTTGTCAGTGTCAAAAAGAAAGTCGAGATAAAAGCTTGGGCGCCTTTTTTAATGACTTTATTTTCTTTTGAATCGAGGATTTTTTCCCTAATTAGTTTAATTCCCAAATAACAGAGGAAGATTCCTCCGATGAGTTCTAAGTAGTAATTGTTTTCCGCCAAGAATTGGCCCACCGCTACAATTCCAAATCCTCCAATCGCGCCATACACCGTGTCGGCACTTGCCGCCCCCAGGCCCGTCAGAAGCCCCACATTCCTCCCATACGCAATCGAGTTCCGAATACATAACAACCCAATCGGACCGACAGGTAGCGCAATGGAAAAACCAATCAGCATTCCTTTCAAAAACAATGAAAACATAGAAATAAGAGTATAATTAAAGAGTTAATTCTTGTTCAACGTCACCACATTCATGAGATTTCTACTCGAGATTTGTCAAAAAATGCTGACGCATTTTCCGACTAATAAACTTGTCGGGGCTGCCGCCCCCGCTCCCCAAGGCCATTTCTTGCGGGGTTAAAATCGCGTATAACCGCTGCTTACGCAGCTCTCGCTCGAGTAGGTGCAACCTAAGCTCTTCGCTCGCATCCGCAATTTTTCCCG
>JAGVJG010000173.1 GCA_020051235.1 Parachlamydiales bacterium
GACGCTCTTCCGATCTCACGCAATATGCCCATGTCAACTAACATGGCTTGAATAAAAGAGTCTGGGAAACTCTCATTAAAATTTTGAAATTTTCCCTTTTCTACTTTTTCTTGAAGAGTTTCTTTTTCTGAACGATCAATCTGTAGATTTTCAATCCACTCGCGCGCCCACAGCATGACATCAGATGAAGGGATGGCGGAAGTTCCAATTTGGAGTTGAAGCGCATTTGTGATGCGTTCCTGCGTGTATCCCTGAATGACATTCTTTTCGAACAAGCTTTTGCCGTCCTCGTCTTTTTTGTCCCATTTCAGAATCCAACGAACGAGATAATGATAAAGATAAGTATTTCTCACATCATACCCTGTCCACAACTTCTCTGGGGTGATATGTAAGACAAAGCGCGCAATATAAAACTCGAAAAACTCGATAACTGCCGTGCGATCATATGCCGCTCCTTGATCAGGTAAACCAAAATCAAACGCAAGCGTATTGTTTGTATGATTGACGGCATGTGGATCAGCATCTCCCCCTGAAATCCAATTATGGGGCGTGATTTTACCGATCAACAGATGGAAAGCGACGGCAATGTGTAAGCGCTCTTGCTGTAAAATCAGAAGTAAGCGTTGTTTTAAGGGAAGCCTTGCGCGGTCCTTAACCTCTGTATCACCAACAGGTTCAAGATTGTTTAATAATAGAGCGGTGGCAATTGTCTCTAATTGGTAATAGACTCCAGGTCCACAGTAATCTCCGCCCTCGACGGCTAATTGAATCATCGTGCGGATCTGATAGTCCTGAGGAGCATAAGGAAGTTTTGCAGCAATAAAAGCTAAGTAATTTTTTAGCATTCTATAGTCTAAAGGCTCTCCTGTTTTAATACATTCATGCTCAATATTATGAATAAGTAGGTTAAAATTCTTCTTGATATAGTCAATTTTCGATGAGTCACTTCTTGAAGGATTGCTTAAAATCTGTTGATATTCTTCTGAATTTTCCCAGCGCGCATCTTTTTCTAATCCTGCTTCTATTTGAGAGGAAAATTCCTGATCATCCCATTTCACTTTTTCGAAAAGCCTCGTTAAAGGAGTAAAGTCTAAATTTTTTACATGCGGAAAAGGTGCAATATAGGCATGGTTTCTATTGACTTCTAGCTGCGCTTTTCTTTCTAAAATTTGATTAAATTGGGCATAAGTTAGATGCGAAGTGTGCTCTGCTTTGTCATAAGGCGTCATTTTCTTAACAGATAACAATTGATGTAATTTTCCCCATAACTCACCAGCAGCTAATGCTTTTTCCCACCAATTTCCAGTTAACAAGGCGCTAACTTCACCCACCCAAGGGAAAACGGTTAAATAAATGCGGCTAACTGCTAACGGAAGTCGATGATGTCTTTCTAAGTAACCCATCGATAAAATAATGAGAGCAGTGGTGGCAGTGGCGCGCTGTCCTAAGCGGAAGAGGGCGATATTGGCGACAACACTCACGATTTGACAGAGGGACCCCACATGGTTGTAAACGAATCCAACCACTCGTTTAAATAGAAAGGCGATACGGCTATTCTGTTTTGCCCAGCGGCTTGCGGCATAATCGGCCGCTAGAGCAACAGGGGCAGTTAAATAAAGCACTGTCCTCAACTTGAGAGAGGCAAACGAGCGCCCGCTGACTTCTGCTAATTCTTCAAGCTGTTCGAAGACTTGCTGGGTCTGTGTGAAATGGCTTGTAAACGTAATCATCCGACTGTGGCCTTGTCTGGCCGCATCTTCTTGCATTTTTGCACTGGTCAGCGTATGGGCTTCTCCCCAGCTTTCGATAATAGGAAAAACTCTAGATAAATAAACCGCCATTTTCACACCTTTCTTAAAATTGAGTAGTAGTTAACTAAACTAATGAGAAAAAGAAATATTTGCAACAATAAATTCACTTTCAAAAATAAATGCATAAGGACTATAGTTAAATTGTAGATACAGTAATGTTTTTACCAAGGCAGGGCTTATGCTCCCTTCCCCGTTCTTACGTTCTCTCGTGATTTTTTTGCAAGTGGGACAGCTGATTTTACCTCTGTTGAGCAAAAAGCGCAGGCAAAAACTCCCTTTGACCCTAAAAGAAGGGGCCCTATTTGTGATTGCCCATTGGGGATTGATCTGGAAATTCATCGAAAAGCAAGTGCTTATAAATCCGTAGACAGTCTCTTAGTCTCAACAAATTGATAAGGCGGAAAGCACCGCTTTATTCCGCCTTATTTTTTGAAGCGTTTTTAACTTTATCGGTAATAATCGAATCAAACTCATAAATGTGGCTGAAAAAGTGGGGCAAGTAGGATTTGAACCTACGACTAGGGGGTTATGTGTCTGTCAGCGATCCTCAAACTACCGCTTACCACAACAGCTGACATCGACCAAGATAGCAGCTTGAAGCCTTTTCCGTCTATTCTAATTTTCTCTGATATCATGTGATTTGCTGTCCCTATTTGGTCCACGAACCTATCCCAGAAATCGACATAACCAAAAAAATATAAGGCTTAGACTGAGAAATCCCTTCCAATAACAAAAGCGTCTTTCCCAGCGAACAACAAGCCTTCTATACTTTCTTTGGAGCCAGGCTATCGCTCTTTCCACTTTCCATCTTTGTTTAGCAAGATTGCAAACAATGATTTGAGCTTTTTTTGCTGCTCCTATTCTTCTATAGGGAATAAAAGGAAAAATTTTCCTTCTAAGAAGCTTATCTCTAAGTTCTTCTGCATCATAACCTTTATCTGCTTCAAAAATGGGAATCAATCCATTGAGCTTATACCTTTTTTGAAGAGCCTCCTCTATGACTGATAAAAGTTTTTCTACCTGTTGCTTTTCATCTCCATTAGCTGCTGTCACCTCAAAACCAATTGGATTTCCATTCCCATCCACAAGTAGGTGAATTGTCACTCCCTTGCCTTTATAACCATAATCAACGAGCTTTCCTCCTCCTTTGCCTGCTGAAAAAAAAACCATCCTCAGCTAATCTTTCCAGAGAAAGCATCTGCCTTATATCCACATCTTTCAAAATTATTTCCCAGGCTCTTTGCAGTGTTCCATTTTCTTGCCATTTCCCAAGCCATCTATGTGAGGTAGATTTTGAAGCAAAATTTTCTCGTTTTGGAACATCGCACCAACGAGCTCCCGTTATCAATACCCATAAAATTGTATTTAAAAGGCTTCTCCATGAGGCATGTTTATGGGCACATCCTCTTTTCTTCTCGATTTTAGGGAAGAAAGGCTCTAATTTTTCCCATTGTTTGTTAAATCTTCAAATTTTCCTGCCATCTATTCCCTCTCTTTCTTAAGCGATTCTTTAACAGCTTAAGAAAAAAAGATCATTTTTGTCTATTTCTGGGATACGTTCACAGTTGGTCCAAATAATTTACTTAGGATTGTTCTCTAAGTTCCATCTCGTATCAATGGTTTATTAAAATAAAAATTTAATAACGTCTAAAAACTTATCACCGATAATTAACAAAAAAATTTGTTTTAATCTATAATTTGCTTAACGATTTTTTTAATTATGTTTTTAATTATTGAAAATTATATATTGTTTCTATATAATTGTTTATATGAACAATTATTTATTAGATAATTACAGTCTTTCAAAATGTGAAATATTACAATCGTTATTCGTTTCTGAATATGGATTAAGGCATTGGGCTCATTCAAAAAAACAAACCCCCTACAAATGGGGACATAGAATTATTGCTTTAACAGAACTTTGTCCATTGATAGGTTTAATCGCCACAATAATAGAAAAGTTGGTGGTTAGCTGCATCCGCCATAACAAACTTGAACCGTCTCCTCCCACCAAACCTTCTTTAACTAAGAAAAGGAAGTGGCTATTTAGAGGCACTCAGACTGGATCTAACGGGCCAGTTTCAATTACTAAAGTAGAGTCTATTCGTGCAAAATTAGATGCTCATCGTCCAATTGGAATACAGTTTAATCAAAAAAAAGTTGCCCCTTCTATAGAAGGAGGTACGTGTACTGCAATGTCTTTAGAGTTTCTTGATTCGTATTTTAAGACAAAAAAAATAAGCATAAAACAGCTCGATGCTCAATCAGATAGGCTAGTGGATCATCTCATTAAACTAGGCCATAACTTTGCATCAAGCTCTCAGGAAATGCGAGACCGTCAAGCTGCATACAACACTATTGAAGTACAATTAAGCGGTGATGATATAGATTACTCAAAAAATAAAGTGCAATCACTTGCAAATTATCATTCTCTCATCATTGACTATTCTTCACCAGAGATAGATGTTGATAAATTAGATGATGAAAGCGCGATCTCAAAAGAAATAGATGCCTTACCAGAAGGAGTTTTTCTTGTTCGTATACTAAAACCTACAAATAATGAAAAGCTTGAAGAACATGGCCATTCTTTAGTTTATATCAAGGAACGAGGATTAGGTCTTTTTTACGATCCAAATTATGGAGTAAGAAATTTATCAATAACAGAGCATTCAAAAGTTCTATTTAAAATATTTAAAAATTGCTTTCAATTATTTGAAATACACAAAGCAAGATTTTATAAACTTCAACCAAAATAAAATATCAAAAACTTAATTTTCTGAATTCTATACACAAGCGAACTCAAAAATCGGTATTTGGGTCGCGCGAAAGCTCCC
>JAGVJG010000046.1 GCA_020051235.1 Parachlamydiales bacterium
TAAGGTTGCAAAGCTATCTAATTTGATCCCTATATCATGAGCAAGTGAGCGGATATAGGTTCCTTTTGAACATTTAACTTGGAGTTCTAGTTTTGGGTAATTGTAATTAATCAGGGTGATGTCAATGTGGACGGTTTCCGCTTTACGCTCGATAGTGATACCTTTTCTTGCTAAATCACAAAGCTTCTTCCCTTTTACTTTTTTAGCTGAAAACATGGGAGGCGTTTGTAATTGCGTTCCTTGAAAGGATTCGATAACTTCTTTTACTTCTTCAAGAGTGGGAGTTTTTTGAGAAGTATGAGTCGTTTGGCCTTCTGCATCGAAAGTATCTGTTGCAAATCCAAGCGTGATTTCGGCTAAATACTCTTTATTATTAGAGATGAGTTGAGAAGATAGACGGGTATAAGGTTTGCCAATTAGCATTACCATAAGACCCGTCGCCATAGGGTCAAGCGTACCTGCATGACCAATGGTTTTTACTTTTAAAATTCTTCGTAAAATCCAAACCAAGTCAAAGGCAGTTTTACCTTTGGGTTTGTTGACGATTAAAATGCCTTCACTCATCGCTGCGAGATTTTTTTTCTTCCGAGAGTTTATTTAGTAGCGTTTCGATACGATGATGGCGATCAACGCTATCATCAAGACGGAATGATAATTCCGGGAAAAAACGCATAACCACTTTCTTTGAGGCCGTAACGGCGATAAAGCCCGCTGCACTTGTTAAAGCAGACATGGTTTCTTTCTTCTTTGCTTCATCACCGATAACACTGACGTAGACTTTTGCGTGATGCAAATCTTTAGTAATTTCTACTCGAGTGACGGTAATTAAAGTGGAGACGTGAGGATTTTTAACATCCTCACGTATCACTTCAGATAATACTTCTTTGAGCAGTGAATTTAGACGATCAACCCGATTTACGCTCATAATTCCTGGGTAAGATAAGTGATTTCGTATGATTCGATAATGTCGTTTTCTTTCGTATCATTGAAGTTATTAATCAATATACCGCATTCTATGCCCTTAGACACTTCACGAACGTCTTCTTTAACCTTTTTAAGGGAGGCAATCGAGCCTTTAAAGACGAGTTCGTTGCCGCGCTTAATGCGAATAAGGTGGTTTCTATTGATCGTGCCTTCGATAACTTGGCAACCTGCGATAACACCGAGCTGAGACGATTTAAAGGTGGCTTTAACCAGTGCTTTACCGCGCTCCGTTTCGACCGATATCTTATCAAGTAATCCGGCCATTAACGCTTTTACATCATCGACTGCGTGATAAATGATATCATGCAATTTAACAATGACGCCGAGTTCTTTTACAAACTGATCCGCATGGCTTTCAATTTGAGTATGGAAGCCGAGGATAACTGCTTTCGATGCAGCAGCCAATTGAACGTCGGATTCCGAGATCTCGCCCACGCCGGAGAATATGATATTAAGATCTGCTTTCGTAGAGGTAATTTTTCCAAGCGCCACACGTAGAGCTTCAAGCGAACCTTGAACGTCTGCACGAAGAACGATATTAAGGATTTTCTTACCCGATTCAGAAGCTTGCGAAAGGAGACTCTCCATCGACATTTTCTTCTTCTGAAGGAGATTAAGTTGTCTAATACCTTCGGTACGCATGTCAGAAATTTCTTTCGCTTCTTTCTCGTTTTGAACCACGATAAATTCTTGGCCTGCATCAGGCAATCCAGAAAGACCGGTGATTTCAACGGCATGAGAAGGCCCTGCTGTATCAAGCTCTTTGCCATTTTCATCGTACATCGTTTTTACACGACCCCAATACGATTCAAATACCAACGCATCGCCTTTTTTAAGCGTTCCGTTTTGTACGAGAATAGTCGCTTTTGAACCTAAACCTTTATGAAGTTCAGATTCAATAACGGTTCCACGAGCACGGGATTTTGTATTGGCTTTCAATTCTAGAACTTCAGCTTGGAGTGCAAGCATTTCAAGAAGCTCTTTAACGCCATCACCTGTTACTGCAGAGCAGTTAACGGTAATCGTTTGTCCGCCCCATGATTCAGGTAGAAGTTCGTGTTCTGAAAGTTGGCGATATACTGTTTCAGGATTGAAATTGGGTTTATCGCTTTTGTTAATAGCGACAACGATGACAACGCCGGCCGCTTTCGCGTGTTGGATCGCTTCTACCGTTTGTTGACGAATTCCTTCATCACCCGCTACAACTAGAACAACGATATCCGTGATATTAGCTCCACGTGCTCTCATTGCTGAAAACGCTTCGTGACCTGGGGTATCCAAGAAGGTGATATCACCGACGGCAGTATGGCACATAAAGGCACCAATATGCTGCGTAATAGCTCCCGCTTCGCCGGCCGCTCTATTTGACTTTCTGATGTAGTCAATAAGGCTGGTTTTACCATGGTCAACGTGGCCCATGAAGGCAACGATAGGAGGTCTGATCACCAGGTGTTCAGTCGGACTTTCTTTAACTTCTTGTTGAATAGTCTTGTCTGTAATACGAATTCTATCGGCTTTTGACGTATCGATTGTAATTTCACAACCAAATTCGTGACCTAAAAGCTGAACCGTTGTTTCGTCATCCAAAACGCTATTTAATGTAACAATGATCCCTTGTAAGAACAATTTCTGTACGAGCTGCGAAGCTTTTAACTTCATTTCGGCAGCAAGGTCTTTCAACATTATTGGTAAGCGGATCTTTAATTGGGTAGGACGAATGGTCGCGTCTTCTTCTTCACGCGATTGCTTCGCCAATTTACGTTTACGCCATCTCGCATCGTCTTCACTCGCGCTTAAACCTTGTCTGTCTCTTGAGTCAAACTTGGAAGCTTCGGTTCTTTTTGCAGGTTTCAAATCGCGATATTCACGGAATTTCGCTTTTTTCTCTTTATCTGCATCACCTGCTGCTGGAGCGGGTTGAGCCGGAGCCGGAGTTTGAGGACGGGGAGGATAAGGTCTTTGTCCGGGAGGACGAGGGCCTCTATATCCACCTGGCGCACCATGAGGTCCGCCTTCACGAGGAGGACGATCGCCATGAGGACCACCGGGTCTGCTATGATCACGAGCTTGACCGGGAGGGGGAGTAGGCTTCTTAGGCGGTATTAAATCCTTTACGTGTTTACCGGTAGGACCAAATTTTTCACGTACAGGAAGATCCTTTAAGAAAGTGTGAGTTTTCGGTTGTAGCAAGTTATGGTGAGAGGAAATAACTTTATTGCTGTAATCGGGTCTCGGTTGAGGACGCACTTCGGGTCTTAATGGAGGACGAGTATCCCTTCTATCCTGAGGATGTCTGTCGGATCTATCATAATGGCGTCTATCATCGGTTCTAGGCTCATGTCTCGGTTCACGTGCATGACGCTGATCGTGAGCGCGGTGATCATGAGGCTTCGCTTCAGGCTCTTTCGGCGCTTCTGGAGCGGGAGCTGCTTTGACTTCGGGTTGAGTCGCTTCTACTACTTTTTCAGGAGCAGTCGGCTGAACCGCTTCGATTTTAGGTTCTGTCGATTTAGGTATATCACGAGCAACCGGTTTTGCGGGAGGAGCTTCTTCAACAACACGTTCTTTTGCAGATTCTACTTCAATCGGCTCATTCGGTGTCGTTTCAGAAATCGTCTCGGAAGCGGGCTGAGAACCTTCTGTAAAGGCAGATTTAGTGCGAGCCTTTTTGCGAGGTGTATCTTTTGCCTCTTCAACAGGCTTTACTACTTCTTTCTTGGAGTCGTCATCTGAAGAATCTTTCTTTTTTGAAAGATTTTTTTTCAGGTTACCAAGATTAACAGCTTGTGCAATCTGCGTATTCTTGATGTTAATTTTGAGGTTTTTGGCCAACGGTTACATCCTCTGCTTTCTAAGTTGTTCGAGTATTTTATCAGCTATATCAGTCGCACCCGGGATTTGTGATAATTGATCAGGGGTAGCCATCAAAAGTTCGCGGGGTGTCTTAAAGACTTCTACGAGCTGAGAGAAGATAAGCGTGTTGAGACCTTCAGTATTTTTAAGAACTTCATCTAAACGAGGATCTTCAGAGCTTGCAAGTTCAGCTCGCTGAACAGCCATAGCTCTTCGATAATCGGTCATCTTTTGAACTTCTAAATGATATTCTATCAAATCGGAGTTTAGCTTTGCATTCATCCCTTTTTTGCCGATGACGGCCGCGAAATCATCGTCGTCAACTACAATGGCAATCGTATCTTCTTCAGGACTTATGCTAATTTTACGGATTTCAATCGGGTTAAGTGTATTTTGTAAAAGCTCAATAGCATCCGCAGAAAAGGGGATTATATCGATTTTTTCTGTACGAAGCTCTCTCATTACGTTTTTAACTCTCATTCCTCTCATCCCAACGCATGCGCCAACGGGATCGACTTTAGGATCGTTTGAACGTACTGCTAATTTTGTTCTATATCCGGCGTCTCTTACGATTTTTTCAATGACGACAACACCATCATTAATTTCAGGAACTTCCTGATTTACGAGTTGTCTAACGAAATCGGGGTGGGAACGGGATAAGACAACTTCAGCACCGCCATTTTCCGTATCATTTACTTCAAGTAATAGAGCTAAAACTTTTTCACCGATGGAGTATTTTTCGGTTTTGGGATAGTGTCTCATGGGCATAATCGCCTCGACTTTACCGAGATCGACGATCAAGTTCATTCCTTTTACGAAACGCTTGACGGTACCCGAAATGAGTTCACCCACACGGTGACGGTATTCTTCATAGATTACGTCTCTTTCTGCACCACGAAGCTTATTGCCGATCACTTGTCTGGCTTTTTGGGCTGCTATACGTCCAAAATCTTTTGGAGTTACAACAACGTCGATAAATTGACCGATTTGGCAATCCGGATCAAGTACCCGTGCATCTTCTAATGTGATTTCTTGGGCAGGAACTTCAACCTCATCGACGATTTCCTTCTCCGAATAAACATCGATGTTACCTGTTTTTGGATTGATTTGTACGGTAACATTTGAAGCGCCTGAAACACTTTTTCTTGCCGCTTGTATGAGCGACTCTTCTATGGCTTCAATTACGACTTCGCGTTTGATACCTTTTTCTCTTTCCAGATATTCGAAAACTGCGATGAGATCTTTATTCATCTATGAACCTTATTATCTAAATCTGTAAAAGGGCGATCCGCGCCTATTTTAAAAAGGTGCGAATCGCCCTAAAGCGGCTAATAAATTTTAGCCGTTCTCTTTCTTCTTTTTCTTCGAAGGAACTACGATATCGTCTCGATTTTCCTGATTTTTCTCAATCAAGTGCTCTTTAATCGAAAGATTGATCTTTTTGTTCTCTACGTCGATCTTGATTACTTTTGCTGCTACGGTATCGCCTTTGGAGATAACATCTTCAACTTTACCGAAAGCTTGATCAGAAAGTTCAGTCACGTGGATAAATCCTTCGAGACCGCCATCTAAATCAACAAAAGCACCGAAAGCTGCAATCTTAGTTACTTTTCCTTTAACGAGAGTACCGACCGGCATTTTCTCTTCGATCAATTCCCAAGGATTAGTACCTAATTGCTTAACGCCGAGAGTAATTTTCTTGCTCTCTGGATCTACCGATAAAACAACTGCATCCACTTCGTCACCTTTCTTCAAAATTTCAGAAGGGTGGGAAACTTTCTTGATCCAGCTTAAATCGGAGATACGGATTAAACCTTCAACGCCCGGCTCTAGTTCAACGAATGCACCAAAGTTGGTAAGATTCGTGATTTCAGCCTTTACATTTGCGCCTACAGGGTATTTCGCAATAACATCATCCCAAGGATTTGCTTCGAGTTGCTTCATACCAAGCGAGATTTTACCTTCGTCACGGTGAATCGAAAGAACGATGGCTTTAACATCTTGGCCCAATTGAACGAAGTCTTTTGGATCGGTGATGTTTTTAGTCCATGACATTTCTGACACGTGGATAAGGCCTTCGATGCCGGGTTCGATTTCCATAAACGCTCCGTAAGGAACGAGATTGGTGATCTTGCCGCTAAGGATGGTTCCCGGTGGGTATTTTTGCTCGATTTCGTCCCAAGGATTCGCTTCTTTTTGTTTCAAACCAAGAGCGACTCTACCTTTATCGCGATCAACGCTCAAGATCATCACTTCAAGTTTTTGACCGAGGTGAACCATTTCGGAAGGATGTTTAATACGCTTCCAGGTCATGTCGGTGATATGGAGAAGACCGTCGATACCATCTAAGTCAAGGAATACGCCGAAGTCGGTGATGTTTTTAACAACGCCTTCACGTACATCATTAACTTTAATGTTCTCGAGAACTTCTGCTTTCTTAGAAATTCTTTCAGCTTCGAGGAGCTCTCTTCTAGAAACAACAACGTTTTTACGATCGATGTTGATTTTGAGAATTTTGAACTCGTAGGTCTTGCCGATGTACTCGTCAAGATTTTTAATGCGCTTGTTGTCGATTTGCGAGCCAGGAAGGAATGCTTCCATGCCGATGTCGACCATTAAGCCGCCTTTAACTTTGCGGATGATTTGTCCTTTAACGATCGAACCTTCTTCGCAGTGTTCGAGAATGTATTCCCACTGGCGGAGACGCTCAGCTTTTTCGCGGGATAGTACGATTTGACCGTTATCATCTTCCGGTTGATCTAAAAGAACTTCCACTTCTGCATCAAGAATGAGTTGAGTAGGGTCGGAAAATTCTTGGATGGGTACTAGACCTTCGGATTTTAAACCGACGTCTACTACTACGTGATCTTTTGTGATTTCAACGATTCTGCCTTTCAAAAGAGAGCCGGGGCTCATTAATGAGCTGTCGTCTGCTGCTTTATCAGGTGAAGGGCCGGTTAAAAGGTTTTTAAAAATTTCTGCATCTTTGGCTTGGAAAGGCACATCGTCTACGATTTTGCTTTCATCCCAAGCTTGCTGGGCATTATTTGGCATTAAAATGGTTTCTCCTAAATTTCAACCTATCCAATATAAACATGAATTAGGCTCAAAAGGTTTCAAATTTTAATTTGAAGGGTTGTTTGGGCCGGTTAGCGCCTGGGATCTAAGGCTGCCAGTTATGAATAACTTGACAGTCTGCCCTTGGGCACGAACGGTCAAACGAGTCCTCCAAATCTAAGTTTTTGAAAAGCCTCTAGAAACAAATACAGTATCAAAGCATTCGTTATAAATGCAACACCTAATCGAATAGAATGGGGTTAGGAGATAATTTTTGAGATAAACTAGTCCAAACCCTTACTCTCATGGATATAGGACAAATCCATGATCGAAGCTCCCACTCCTAGACCTTCCCATGCTTATATTTCGGATGAGCATCTTCACTCTGCAGGCATTGATTTAATACAGTTGGAAAAATCGATTATTACCGAGGATCTTTTAATTCAAATATTTACCAAGCTCGGTCAAGCAAAGACTTTGTCAATAAACTCATTTTTAAATGTAACAAAAATTCTTTTAAATGGCTACCGGCCTTTGTCACTTAATTCGGTTCATTTTGCCTTAGAAGTCACCATGCGTTTAGCCGTTACTCATCGGTTTAAAGGGGAAGAACGGATCGCAGACTTGTATAAGGAAAATTTTGAATTTTATGGTTACAATTTATTTAGAGATATTATCGCCAAAGTAATGGTTTCCTATTCACAAGGAAAGTCTTTAACCGACTACACAAACTGTTTTAGGGTCGGGGGTACCGTGCTTACCCTTATATCGGGCAGAGGCCCCATAATGATTGCTGCCGATCTTGTCGAATATGAAATGCGTTTGGTTGAAAAGCCAAAAGCTTTGGATGATTTTGAATGTGTACTGACGGAAGATCGGTTGAATAGCGATATGCTAGACAAGTGGTTTTGTATATTTTGTAGATTAGATGCTCGTCGTATAGAGAATGTAAAATCAAGATTTATAGAAGCTATCAATAAATCGCTTAAAAAACCGTCTTTTTATGACGTAAAAGAGGAGGACGACGAGTCTGCCATTTATAAATTAGTGGTGGGTTCATCTATTCAGGGGCTTAATTGGGTTCAAGCAGTGAAAAAGGTGACCCTAATCCTTGGCTGTCCTGATAATTCATTAGAATTAATGAGATTTTTCCTCTCCCTTGTTCCTTTTAAAGTGCCAGGTGCAAGGCAGTCTCTTTTGAGTCGCAAGAAAGGAAAAGTGCCCGGGTCGTTGTTAAGATGTCCCCTTGACGTGAGTGATATCACCGAACAACGATCTAAAGACGTTGTAGAATCATTTAGAGTTCAGTTTCAATTTACGGGTATTCTGGGTGCGCCTTATTATATTGCCCTTTTGTCGAGTCTGCCATTTACGCACGGTCTTTCTAAATGGGGAAAGGATATTGATTGGATTGATCAGGCCAAATTATATATTCAAGATTTGGTTCGTCTTGAAGCCGATGATGAGTTTATAGAAATTCAAATCGATAAATTCTGTGAATTATTCCTCCACAAAAGAAAATATAAAATGATTGTTCCCTTCATTAGGCGACAACTTTTTGCGGCCTGGGGTGATGCGATTATTAATAAGAGAGAAAAAATTGTTGTTTATTTAAGGGCATTGGATTCACCCCGATTTTACGTTAACTTTTTCAAATTTATGGAGATGATAAAAACTGAAAAATCAAGTTCTCATCTCAATGATCAGTTTCTGTTTATCAAGAAAGTCAATCGATTTTATGATTGTCCCGTTTTGATGAAGCAATGGACCAAAGGGCTTGGGAAGGATGAATTCATATCTTCAAAGTCTATTAAAAAAGCATCCTATATTCTCGATTACATGGAAGTGAAAGAGCGAGAGTTTGGACAATCTTTGAGCGATCTTGCGATTGAATTGCTACCAACCAAAAGCCTAATAAAGCCTCTAGTGGCTTTAATGATGGCGATTCATAAAAACTATCCAAATGCTCTTGTTTTTATAAGAAGTTGGCTAGAAAAATTTTATGAGCAAGTTGAAGAATTTAGAGTAATGAGGATGGCCGATCAAGAGAGTATTTTATATCTGACTTATGAATGTTTTCCCCATTTTGATTTTTTAGAGAGAGCGAAGAAGCTATTAACTAATCATATGACAATGTCTGATGATTCGATCTATACACTAACTACTGATCAAGAAGCTTTAATTCATCGTATTGTCTCTCCAATTGAAACTTTTAAATTTTATTGCTTAATTTCTGATAAAACTAGCGATTTAGCTCATGTAGAGTCTGAATATTATGTCAGTTGGGTTTATACCTTAAATGGACAGCTACACAACCTTCAAAATTTGTTTTCTATTACCAAAACTAAACTACGGAAAATACATCAGGATTTTATTCATCAAAGAGTTCTGACTGCGAACCTGAATTATCTTGATGCAAAGACTGCTGTTTTAAATGCGATGATCTATTGTTATAACCATATTCAAGATCCCGCTCTTCAGATGAAAGTGGTGGATATAGTCATAAAATCAAAATCGATTATGATTAGTCATAGTCCATTTGAAACTTTTATAGATGTCAATGATAAGAACCAATTCTATATCAGAGATCATTATGAAATTATCTTGACATCGGCAACCGAGTTTGATTTGATAGGCTTGCTAAGACACTTTGAGCCGTAATTTGGACTGATCATGAGTAAAAAGACTCTCGTTTTGAAATTTGGGGGCGCCTCGGTTGCCCAGCCCGAACATTTTTCTAGAATTGCCGAAATCATTCTCGACCGAAAAAAAGAATACCCATACATCGTAGTTGTTGTTTCTGCTATGGGCGATACGACTAACCAGTTAATCGAACTTGCGAAAAAAGTTAATCCCTCTCCTCCGAGAAGAGAATATGACATGTTGGTCTCTGTCGGGGAGCGTATATCTATTTCCCTTCTTGCTATGGCCCTTTCTTTAAAAGGACAAGAGGCCATTAGCTTTACTGGAAGCCAGTGTGGAATTATCACTACTGAAGAACATTCGGAAGCTAAAATTGTATCCGTAAAACCTCATCGTCTTCTTCCTCATCTTGAACAAGGAAAGGTAGTTATTGTTGCTGGATTTCAAGGGGTCAGCAGATCAGGAGAGATAACTACTCTGGGTCGAGGGGGCTCCGATACCTCAGCTGTCGCCATAGCAATCGCTTTAAATGCCGATAAAGTTGAATTTTTTAAAGATGTTCCGGGAGTATTTTCAGAAGATCCTAAAAAATCGGATAAAGCCTTATTTTATCCTCATCTTTCACATAATGCGGCCCTTGAAATAATGAATAAAGGCGCGAAGGTATTGCATGCAAGATCCATTGAACTTGCAATGAAAAATTCGCTTCCGTTACATGTAAGGCCCTTTAACAGTTATGGACAAATCGAGTTTCCGGGAACTTTAATTGGAGATATGGGAATTCGTTTAGAAGCGAAATATGAAGAATGCTAGAACTTACAAGAATTCCTAAAGTTGTAACTTTTATTGAGCCCGCCTCTCAAGATTCACATGAGCTCATAAATCATACAGTACAGAGTATACTTGCAAAAATTCTTCCGCCTGAATTTAAACCTGATAAAACTTATCTCGATTCCCTTTTTCCTTTGATTATAAAAAAAGAGGGGAGTAATCCTACCTATTTAACTTTTTATAGCGTCTCTAAGAGTCGACCCAGCGCGATTAAATTCTTCTTTGAAATGTTGTCAAGATGGTTGGTTCCGGGCGAGCGTATTGATATTTTGTTGGTGTTCGCAACGGATTTTTCAATGCCTGACATTAGTGATGATGTATACACGCTTTGTGAAATAAAAATGCAGGTGGATGCAAGTAAACTGGCTCAAATTGAAGATACCTTCAGGCTCATGCAAACGGAGTTAAAACTAGGGCTCGATTCGCGTGAACATGCTCATCGAATACTGGAGATCAAGGGACTTTCTTATGATGATAAGACTTCCCATATCCAAGAGTTTGTTGCAGATTTAGCAAAGAAAGTAAAAATATTTAATGACGCTCAGGTCTTTAAAGAAATTCAACATTTATTACTCATAACCTCTACTGCTTTCAAAGAAAAACGCTCGGTTAAATTACTTAGCCGTATCATTTTGTCCCATTTTCTTTTTAGAAAAGAACTTCGTAAGCACATAAAAGAAGGACATAAGAGAAGAAAAACACTTTTAAAAGTTGTAAGAGTAGAGAATGGAGTTGGCATCTCGGTAGGCCTTTCGTTTTTTCTAGAAAAGGAAATATTCGAAGAAAGGCAGTTTTTAGAAGCGATCCATACTTTCTTTCCAAATGCAAGAGCCATTGAAGATTCATTTGTTTTAAATAGAAGAGGGCAAGAGCTTCTTTCTACCGTTTATCTTGAAATCGAAAAAGACACCCCTTTTTCTCAAGATGACATAAAGCTTCTTAAGACTGATTTTGCGCGTGATTTAAAAAATCATGTGGAACAATTGATGAATCAGGTCTTCATGCCCCGAAATGAAGAAGAGATCATGAGAAATATTCTCACTCTTTCTGGGCAACTTAGGTTTTCACGTGATCTTCCCCAAATTAACATCTCCTTTGATCAGCAGTCACGCCTACACCTCTTTTTTACGATTATTCTTGTGCGGGTTCAAAAGAAACAATCAAAGCCGATTGATGAGAATTTTAAGGGTAGCTTTCTTAAGTATATTCATGACCGTTCAAAAATAGTGGGTCATATAAGGAATAAATATCCGAAGGAAGCGATCGTATTCCGAGTTAAATTTAGAAAGGAATACTATCTAAGGAAAGATCAATCAATTGATTTATATAGAGCCCGCCAAGCGGTGGCTAAAGAACTCGCAAAATTGATAGGGGAGTTCAGAGATTTCAACGGAGGAATGATCCATAAGCAAAATGAGCTCTTTTTAAAAGTTCAAAGTCGTCTCAACGAGGATAAAACTCGGTATAACAGCCTATTGTTAGAAAATTTCTTCTACTCATTAACGCCTGTAATTATGCAGACGATTTTAGAGCCCTTTTCACTTGCTCAGCTGTTTAAAATGTTGAATGATTCTTTCAAGAAGGGTTTAAGTCCGTCTCTGCCCTTTATTAGCAAAGTGCAGCATGAAGATCATTTTGTTTATGTGCTATTTTTAGCGCACGATCGTATCCAGAATGATCAGTTCGACCAGTGGATTCAAAAATTTCCTCACAATTCTAATGAACTTGCATCGATTGATGTAAGAGTTAATGAAGTCATTGCGACCGGATATGTTTTCCGGTCGAATGATGAAAGTAAACGTCTTTTATTTTTACACGCAGTAGAAAATGCGCTTAAAGAACTTTAAGAAGAACCGTACCCGCAAGCGTTAAAGCGAACGGAGTTTTAATCCAAGTTACACCATAGAGCTTATGTAAAATGTTCATGATACATAAGACGATCAGGGCAGGATATAAAATCTCAAGTATGGGCGCCAATAAGGCGATAATCTGATTAAAGTTCAATGTAGAAACAAAAAAGGATATAATTAACGTAATTAATAACGAAGGAATATAGCCAATTTTTCCGAAGGTAACATCATAATGTAAAAACTCGGCAAAAACGCAGGCAAGAGCTATAGCGGTTGTCAAACACGCAAGCGCAACGGCCACACAAGCTACAATTCCCGCATAGGGACCGAGAACCACTAACGCGATTTGTCCTAATACCTGGTCTTTAGAAATGGCGGCTAGCTGTTCCGAATTGAATGCAGATACAAAGCTAAATCCAACATAAATGAGAGAAAGAAGCGTCGCGCCTATGATGCTAGCTTGGCCCATCAATCTTAAAATGCGTCGGTGATTGCTTTCTTCAGTCAACTTTTGAGGCTTAAGACAAGCAATAACGACGGATGAAAAGAAGAACGCTCCGAGTAAGTCCATCGTTTGATACCCTTGGGCGAACCCATTCCAAAAAGCTTGTATGGAATTTAAGGCGCTTTCAGGAGCAGGAGGCGACATAATCATTCCTTTAATAATGATAATCGCGAGTGATCCAATCAATAGGGGAGTCAAATAATAACCTAAAACGTCGACGATTTGGTTTTTTCTAAAAGTAAGTAGAAAAATCAAGATGCAAGAGATAAAGGAAAATATTTGAAGAGACATCCCAGGGAAGAACATTTCCGTCGTTGAAAAGGAAAGGGCAATGCATCTGGGTAAAGCTCCAAAAGGACCAATCAAACCCATGATAAGCGCGGCTACGATAAAACCTGGTACTTTTCCGATTCTTGAAAAAAAGGTTTTATAATCGCCGTCATAAAGGGTAATGGCAAGAACTCCTAAAAAGGGGACTCCCACTGCAGTAATTAAAAGGCCCAGTATCGAGTAAATATTTTGATCTTGAGCTTCTATACCTATTAACAAAGGAAAGACTACGTTGCCGGCCCCAAAAAACATAGAGAACATAGCGAGGCCGGTCGCCAAGATGTTTACTTTGGATTTTTCTTCAATCATGGGGAAGATATTAAGTCTTAAGTCCTTCATTTTCAATAGAAAATTTTGTGTTGACTCGGTAATCCTAGATGAACGATCCTATCTATATGCAAAAAGACAAAACGTTAATATCGACTTCGATTTTAGCCGGAGATTTTGGGTATTTAGCTGACGTTGCAAAAAAGATCGAGCAAGCAGGCTCTGATTGGCTTCACGTAGACATTATGGATGGTCAGTTTGTTCCCAATATCTCTATGGGACACCAGGCAACAGCCGCGATTAATCGTGCAACTGATCTCTTTTTAGATGTTCACTTAATGATTTATAATCCTTTTGAATACGTTGAGCGATTTGTGGAAGCAGGCGCCGATATGATAACTATCCATATTGAAGCGACAGAAGAAGTAGAAGAAACTCTCAAATACATTAAAAGATGCAACATTAAAGCAGGTCTTGCATTTAACCCCGAAACTTCAAGCTCGATGATCCCTAAATATTTGGATCAATGCGACATGATTTTATTGATGACGGTCCATCCAGGAAAAGGGGGACAGCCTTTCATTCCTGAGGTTCTTGAAAAAGTAGAGCTCACTCGCAGTTGGATTGATAAACTTAAGCTTCCCACCCTCCTTGAAGTTGATGGAGGCATTAATGCCGAAAGCGGCGTATTATGTAAAAAAGCAGGGGCAGATATTTTAGTATCGGGAACTTACCTATTTAAAGCTCCCGATATGGCTCAAGCGATAAAAGATTTAAGAAACGGATAAACATGGCACCAAATAAGCAACTATCTCCCGGAATGACGATCTCGATCGGTAACAAACTGTACCGAGTGGAATCTTGTGTTAAAGTGACTGTTCCAAAAGGAACACCCTTCATCAAAGCAAAGTTGAAAGAACTATCAACCGGCGAAGTGATCGAAAAGAACTTTAAACCCGATCAAGCAATCAATGACGTTAATCTTGAAGAGAGAAAGCTAGAGTTTCTATATCTTGAAGGAAAAGACTATCTTTTCTTAGATAGCGGCAGTCTCGAACAAGTTCTCGTTCCTTCTTCCGTTATTGCGGAAAAAGTTAACTTTTTGAAAGAGGGTGTTGAGATTAAGGCGTCTTTTTATGGAGACACCATCTTTTCAGTCGAGCTTCCTCAATTCTTAGAGTTGATGATTGCAAAAATTGATATGACCGGTGGCGGTAAAAAGGAAACAAGAAGAATTGGAACCCTTGAAACGGGCGCTAAAGTCGACGTACCTCCATTTATTGAAGTGGGCGACATTATTAAAATTGATACTCAATCAGGCGAATATATTCAGCGGGTATAAGAGATGGAATTAAAGCACATTAAAGAGTTGATGGCGGCAATGGGCCGTACAGGCACTAAGAGAATTGTTTTGAAGAAAGAAGGCTTTGAGATTGAAATTGAAAGGGATAGTATTATCACTTCTCAAGAAGATATTCTTGATTTAGAACAGGGACGTGAATTTCAAACGATTCGAAAAGCGCCGGAAGCCCTTCCAAAATCTCCTGAAATTAAATCAAATGCTTCAAATGACGCTCCGGGCACATTCATAAACTCACCCATGGTGGGAACTTTTTATGCAGCCCCATCCCCAGATGATCCTTCCTTTATTAAAGTAGGGGATAAAGTCGATAAAAATAGCGTGGTTTGCATCGTGGAAGCGATGAAAGTCATGAATGAGATTAAAGCCGGTGTATCAGGTACTGTAGTTGAAATTTTAGTTGATTCAGCAACGCCGGTAGAATTCGGAACTAAACTCTTTAGAATCGTATAGGATCATGCAGAAAGTATTAATTGCGAATAGAGGCGAAATCGCCGTCCGAATTATCCGTGCTTGCCACGATTTAGGCCTTCAAACCGTTGCAATCTATTCTCAAGCTGATAGCGAAGCGCTTCACGTTTTACATGCCGATGAAGCTATTTGTATCGGTGAGCCTCCTTCTTCAAAATCCTATTTAAAGATCGCAAATATTCTTTCTGCTTGTGAAATTACAGGCGCCGATGCTGTGCACCCTGGCTATGGTTTTTTAAGTGAAAATGCCAATTTTGCCTCTATCTGTGAAAGCTGTGGAATCAATTTTATTGGTCCCTCACCCACAACGATTTCTATGTTGGGAGATAAAGCAAAAGCAAAAGCCACGGCAAAGAAAGCGGGCTGTCCCGTTATTCCAGGCTCTGATGGCGTTGTTATAGATTTGAAGCACGCCTTGCAGGAAGCTAAGAAAATCGGCTTTCCGGTGTTTATTAAAGCGGTTGCGGGGGGTGGCGGAAAAGGAATTCGTATTGCTTATAGTGAAGATGAATTTCTTAAAATGTTTCCTGCCGCTAGAACAGAAGCCGAAATCAATTTTGGCAATCCCGATGTATATCTCGAAAAGATGATCATGGGACCGAGACACGTGGAAGTGCAGGTCTTGGGTGATAAGTTCGGTCATATTATTCATCTTGGCGAAAGGGATTGCACGATCCAACGTAGACGACAAAAGCTGATTGAAGAAACTCCGAGTCCTGTATTAAGCCCAAAAATGCGCGCCAAAATTGGCGAGGCGGCGGTTAAAGTTTGTAAGGCTGCCGGATATTATTCAGCGGGAACCGTTGAATTTTTGCTCGATAAGAATGGCGATTTTTACTTCATGGAAGTAAACACGCGAATTCAAGTTGAACACACGGTTACAGAAGAATTGACCGGCATCGATTTAGTCGCGGAGCAATTAAAAATTGCGATGGGCGAAAGGCTTAGACTCAAGCAAGAGGACGTTTCCTTTAAGGGTCATGTCATTCAGTTTAGAATTAATGCAGAAGATCCCGATAACAACTTTGCGCCTTCGCCCGGAAGACTAGAATACTATCTTCCTCCGGGAGGTCCTCACGTTAGAGTCGATTCGAGCTGTTATTCAGGATATGTCATTCCTCCCAATTATGATTCAATGATTGCAAAGCTGATTGTAAAAGGAAAAGATCGCGCAGAAGCTATTGCTAGGGCAAAACGTGCTTTAAAAGAATTTCATATTGGCGGTGTTCATTCCACTATTCGGTTCCATCAATATATGTTGAATCACAAACCTTTCATAGAAGGTAAGTATGATCTTCTCTACACGGATAGGATCATCAATGAAGGAATTCAATTTTCAGGAAATTAATCAGATCTTTAATATTTCTTAACGTTTGAATGTGATAGTTCAATCGTTTTTGGAAGACCCTCCAAAACGAAAATTTTAAGAGACGAAAGATATGAAAAAACTCCTTTTAGCCGCCCTTTTCACCTTCACATTAATTCATGCTGAAAACGAAGCTTTAGACGAAAGACAACCTGTTGGAACGAGAGAACTTTCGCCAAAAGAGCGTCACGAAATTCAAGAACAAAGAGCTCAACGAGAAGAAGAAGCGAAAGAGCATCCGGAAGAAGCGGGTATTGAAGTTGCTAAAGGAATGGGTTCTTCCACTTTAGATTATACTTCCCATATGGGCGCCTATCACCACCCGGTACTTATCACACCGATGGGTGACACCATTGAATTAGAAGATGGATCTAGATGGGGTGTGCGTTACTCAGATAGAAATAAGAACTATAATTGGCTCACTTCAGACACTATCAAAATCACTCCCAATACATCGTGGTTTTCATCTTATCAGTATAAATTGACTAATTTGAATACAAGTGAAACGCTCGAAGTCAATTTGGTTGATAGACCTATCTACAAAGGCGTTAATAGCCATTGGATCATTTATATCGATGCAATCATGGATCAAGTGACTTTAGAAGATGGTTCGCTTTGGAAACTCAACTCTTTAGAGTATTTCTCTGTATATAGCAAATGGATGGTAGGGGACAGTATTATCATTGGACATAATGATGGATTCTTTTCTTCTTCAAGACCTAACATCCTCATTAATTGCGACACTAACAACCATGTTGATGCTCGCTGCAAAAACTAAGGATCAAACGATGTTTTGTTGTTGCGTTAGGGGGGAAAAGCCCCCTTATTCTACCGAAAAGCTATCAACGGTATCAGACATTACAAAGATCGCAACCGCCGCGCTTGCGTTAGGCGGTTTGTGTTGTGTGATGGGCGCGGCATATGTTGCGTTTGTTATTCCAGGATTTCTTCTGGTTATTGTCGGGGTGTGCCTTTTGGCTTATAATCATACTCCAGAATATACATCGGTATTTGATACGCAAGTCGGAAATACTCGAGTTCATTCGGGTTATAATAGCCATGGTGGGTATATCCAAGTTCAAACAAGATAACTAAAAGTTTTTTTCAGATTTATTTTTCTTGTAGTGCGCTTCAACCCCATTTGCAACTTCTTCCGGATCATCCGTGATTCGGAAGAGTTCTAAATCTTTTTCCGAAATACATTTCTCTTTTAGCATTTTGTCTTTAATCCAATCGATGAGACCGGCCCAGTAAGAGCTTCCCATTAAAAAGATGGGGAAAGGATGGATCTTATTTGTTTGAATTAAAGTTAAAGCTTCAAATAACTCGTCCATCGTGCCGTATCCGCCGGGTAAAAAGACATACCCTTGCGCGTAGCGAATAAACATGACTTTTCGAATAAAGAAGTATCGGAAATTTAAGCGATATTTTAAATCGATGTAATTATTTAGAGCATCTTCATAAGGCACGTCAATTCCAAGCCCGCAAGAAGGGCCGCCTGCATTTTGTGCGCCTTTATTAGCGGCTTCCATTAACCCTGGGCCACCGCCTGTGATAACCGCAAATCCTTTCTTGGCGATCGCTTCTGCAACATCCGTTGAAAGTTTATAGTAGGGACTAGTGGGAGAAAGTCTTGAGGAACCAAAAATAGAGACAGAAGGTCCCAAATTCGTCATGGTTTCAAAACCATCAACAAACTCAGAAATGATTCTAAATACCCTCCAGGAATCGGATGTAAAAAGTCCTTCAGGATCTCCGGGAGGATGGGCGGTAAATGTTGGCATAATTCCCAGAGTTTGCTGGGAGTTAGGATTTATTTCAAAAGGATCTTTGACATAATCCGCTCAAGTCTTGTCTTGCGGATAGGACCATCGCCTTTTTGATTTCCGTTTGCGACTTCATGAAGATTTTCAATGGCGATAAAGGCGCTGGGATCTTCGCGATAAATAAGCTCTTTTAAATCGGCAAGTTGAAGACGTTCTGCAATTACGTAAAGAATCTCCCTTTCATCGCCCGAATAGCCGCCGCGGCCATACATAATGGTAAGGCCCAGGCCAAGCTCATTAATAATGGCATCGGCAATAGCTTTCGATTTAGATGAAATAATCAATACCGACTTGGTTTCATCAAGTCCCACAATGACGGAGTCCATAATCTTGACGACTACAAAGTAGGTAATAAGCGAGAGAAGGGGTGGGTGCCAATCGCGGAATACAAGACCCGCCGCTCCGAAAATAAAGATGTTACAGAATAAAACGACTTGGCTAACGGTAACGCCCGTCTTACGATTTATAATGATCCCTAGAATTTCCGTTCCATCAAGGCATCCCCCGCGTTTTATGATAAGGCCAATGCCGACACCTAAAATAGCGCCGCCAATGACGACGACTTCGAGTGGATCTCCTTGAAAATGAATATTTAACACTCGATTAATAAGGACAAGCGATCCGGCAAAAAGCAAGTTTGCGACTAAAATGTGAACAACGAACATTTTTCCTATGGAGCGATAGGCGAGCCAAAGGAAGGGAAGGTTAAGCGCGAGCAGGAAAAAGGGGATAAGGCTTTGGCCGAACAAATTCCCGAGGATCATCGCCACACCGACGACGCCACCGTCAATTAAATTATTTGGAATGAGAAAAACTTCGATCGCGAAAGCGGCTAAAAAGGCGCCAATAGCCATCCAAAAGTAAGTAAAAAATTCAGTCCAGAACGACTTATGGGGAACCTGCGAAAGGTGCATAAATAAATATTATAAACTTTTTTAATGAAAATTACAAGAGAGAGTTTACTGTGCCACACAGTAAACTCATAAATTCGCGGGAGACGGGGCTCGAACCCGCAACTTCCGCCGTGACAGGGCGGTGCTCTAACCAATTGAACTACTCCCGCATTAGGAGTTGCCTATAAAGGCGATGGGCGCAACAGGACTCGAACCTATGACCACCTGTGTGTAAGACAGGCGCTCTACCAACTGAGCTATACGCCCTTAGCTGAACTTGTTGGTTAACCCAAGTTCGCATCGCATTACTCAACTTGGAGCAACTTGAATGCACATACCATAAACCATCGATTAGATTTTCCTCAAGGTTTTATTCACTGAAAATTAATATCGGCTTCTGGTATGTTCTCGAGCTATGTTTCGATGGATGATAATTTTGATTTTAGCGGTATCTTGCACGAGTGGACCCGAGGCAATTCGTGAAGATTCTCAAGTGATATTGAGGAATTTAATTCGTGAATTTCAAGGGGTTAAAAGTCGGGAAACTTTGATGGAGCGTGAAGCTAAAATTCAAATTTTGTTTGATAGGTTAGTTGGGGTTTTAGTTGATGCCAAAAAGTATATTGATACCCATGAGCAAGAGCTCGAATTTAAATGGAAAGATCAAGATTTAAGCGATGAGCTCAAAGGAGAGCTCAATCGTCTATATCGTCTTGAAGGGTGCCGAGAGATCATCGAGAGATGTGAAAGAAAGTCTTTAGAGCGCTTCCAGGAAACTCTCGAAGTGGGATTTCCTGCCCATTGAATCGTTATGGGTAAGTTCAGCCACGAAAACGGGTACTGCAGTGGCGTAACCCTGGTTTAGCCAATATACGTCTGAATCGTCCAAGTCATCATAGGCGGCAAGTTTTGAGCCTAACCACCAATAAGTATCGTTTTCAGTAGGGTGGGATCGGTTACTTGGGTTTTCAAGCCAATATTGCTTTCCTTGTCTTGTCAGCTTCACTCCTTTAATCTCTGGATGCTTGTTGGAAGGAAAATTCACATTCAAAAAGGTTCCAGGCGTTAAAGGATGTTCTAATAAATATTTAACGATCGAAGGGATATGCTTGGTGGCTCTTTCATATTGTGTGTTTTCTAAATCCCAGCAAGAAAAAGCAGCCCCTGGGATTTCTCTTAAAGACCCTTCAATGACAGCGGAAACAGTTCCGGAATATAAAATATTTCGTCCGTGATTGGATCCTCTATTTATCCCTGATACAATTAATGAAGGCGTTCTTTTCAAAATCACGCTTAAAGCCATTTTCACACTATCAGCAGGGGTTCCCGTAACCGAATACGATTCAAAGGAATGTCCGGTATATGTGTGTATTTTAAGAGGCTGTCGAATGGTGATTCCAAGGCCCGTTGCAGACTGTTCAGTATGGGGAGCTACAATTACAACATCGCCAAGGTGAGATAATGTCTCTGCTAAAATTCTAATTCCCGGTGCGTTAATTCCGTCATCATTAGTGACTAATATTAAAGGCTTTTGCATGAACCGATTATAGTTAACTTAAATTATTAAAGGGAAACTATTTCGTTCCCCGTGCCAGTTGGTCTCAACCTTATTTTTTACCACTGAGCACACTGAGACCACTGAGAAAACATGAGAGCAGTGAGTATTCGGCATAAATTCTCACCGCTCTCATAAAATCTCAGTGGTCTCAGTGTGCTCAGTGGTAAAAAAATTAAAAGATGTACTCATCCGCGATATCACGTTTATCGTGGCCATCGAGGACGTGGAAGACGCGTAATTTATTTAACGTAATGGGCGAGAGCTGTCCAATAGGGATATACACAATTTTTTTACCGAAACGTTTAGCGTAACTCTTCAATAACGTTCGGGGCGGCTTAGCGGCCGCGTAAACAATCAAGGGCTTCACAGCGTAATCAATTGCAGCCGCAAGTAATACTTCCGCCTTTGTTCGCAAAGGAGCGTAATCGGGATCATTCCATACATCAAATAGACGTCGAGGGGGGTAGGACATCATAAATCCGCCATACTCACAGCGAGAAATGCCGGGACCCACCACTTTCTCTGTCATGGATGTCGCATAAAACGACATGTCGGATTCTTGATTATGTTCACCGAGCCACGTCGTTCTCCAGGGATACTTTTCTTTAAACGAGGTGTCACTTTCATCAGGAGCGTCTTCATCAAAGATCATAACGATCGATCCGACTCCACCCGGCGGCTTTCCTTTTGATTTTACGAAAAGTTTTTTCTCGGCAAAATGGCGTATGGTCTCACGTGTATCGATGCCATCTTCAATGGAAGCGGTGAAGGGAACAGATCGAGCGGCTTCCTCCGTTAAAATTTGTGTACCTTTCTTTTTTAAGAAGTCGCCAAAGTTTTCAATCGCCAAATCTTCGGGAGGATACGAGCAGATTGAAAAAGGCCCGGGAGGATTAAAGCGAGCTTGAGAGCGATCTTTTTTTCTGCGATCAAAGTTAAAGGCTTTTAAATTCTTTTGTTTTAGTTGAAATCGAATAAGTTTGCTTTTTCCCCACAGATCTTCGGGGGATAGGTCTAGCACTTGTAAGTTATCGACATTCTTTAAATAAGGATATGTTGTTGCAAGCTTCCATGTTTCATAAGCGTAATTCGCATCGACACATCCTTTTGCGCTTGATAGCATCTGATAAAGGTCTGGCATGAGCCTTCCCGTCGTCAGCGCATAATTGCGCGAAAATTTCATGGTATTGCGTAAATTATATCCCGGAAAGGTGTTGCCCGTTTCGGTTTGATAAGTTTTGGCGGCGTCTTTGTATAAGCTTAAAATGATCTTCTGCCGGTCGGGAAAGCCCACTTTGCGAAGTTCTTCATAATGCGTTGTCAAATATCCCCACTCAACCATTACTTCGCGGCAAGACTCTTCCGTTAAAGTCGCAATTTCAACAAAGCCTCTATCAGGAGTTTGTAAAAGGGGAAAGGAGTTTAAATCGATTTTTTTCAATATCGATTGAATGTGGGCCATGCCGCCTACAAAAAGCACTTTGTCAAATTGAAGAGATAATTCCTTTAAGCGCTTGGCCATGTAGAATTCGCGGTCTTCATCAATGGAGGTAAGCGGTTTGGCTGCTTTGGTATAGAGGTTGTAAAAGGCTTTTAAGCCAATTCGATTTAGAGAATAGGGATCAGGAATGGGGTCGTGAATATCAGGGTAATAATCGACATCAAGATCAATGCAGTAAGCTTTTCTTCCTGCCTCCAAGGCAGAGCGTAATCCTTCAAAGGCCGCATCGCAAGGTTCTGCTAAATAATAAAGCGGATTTTGATCAGCACTATAACTTATAACAACGCTGATATCCGGAAGTCGGGAAGCCGCGTGTAACAATTGCAGGGTCATCGTTTCGGGAAGCTCAACCGCAACACAATCGGGATCGACTTCCATAAACGCCGTTCTTACCGCATGCGCCATCTCCATGGTGTAATGGGTGATGGGAACTAGATAGATGTTGCCGTGTTGTATATAGTAAGGCTTAAGGGACATAGCTAAGGGCTTCCTCACCAAGCGTCATTACTATAGCTTCTCTAATGAGGTTATCGATATTTCCTTTGTTGCCTGAAAGCTTTTTGATACGTTTTGCAGCATAACGTGCGATATTTATTCCATCACGAATGGTATAAATTTCATTTGCACCATGCGCGCGCTGCAAAAATTGCACGACATAATTCATGATGTAGTCGTCAACGAAAGGAAGATTTTCTTTTAAAATTCTTTTTTCTTCTTCAGCTTCAGGGAAATCAAGATAAATTTGGGGTTGTAAACGACTATGAACGTATTCAGGGATTTCAAAAGTGGATGCGTCGTCGTTCATGGTCACACAAATGCGAAACTCAGGATCAGCTTGTATTTTAACGCCGGCCACAATTGATTCAATATAGCGTCTAGTATCTAGAAGGGGAGCGAGGGAAGCCCACGATTTTTCGCTCATCCGATTCGCTTCATCCAAAATGCAAACACCGCCTTTAATCATGGCGGTCACTAAAGCAGAAGCGACGTAACGAATGCCACCATTTTTATCAACTACCGGAGTGATTAATAAATCTTCAGGACGTGTGTCCATCGTGCATTGATAGATATATACTTCTTTGTTGAGTCTTTTCGCAGCGGCATAGGCTAGCGTAGTTTTACCAACGCCTGGTTTTCCGATCAGACGAGGATTTAATGGGATGTCCCTTTCATCAATCACCATCCACGCGGCGAGCAGTTGATCCATTACATCTTGCTGACCGATCCATTGAAAATTAAATTCATCTGGAAGGCTTAAGGCTATATCGATTCCTTGCACATTGATTTTGTCGTAGTGTTCGCTCACTTGTTCCTCATCGCTTTTGTCGATCCGTAGAGAAGGGCGGATCTTGCCACATTGTCTCTAACATTAGGATA
>JAGVJG010000154.1 GCA_020051235.1 Parachlamydiales bacterium
GGTTTAAAATTTGACCCTACTGCTGACTATAATGGTCCCGCTTCAATCCACATGGTGACTGATGACGGAGCTTTAACTGAAGCCAATACCATTAATATTAATGTAACCGCTGCCAATGATTCCCCTGTTAATAGCATTCCTTCTTCTCAATCGGTTAGTGAAGACGCAGATTTGATATTCTCTAGTATTAACGGCAACACCATTAGCGTATCTGATATTGATAGTGGACAGCTTACAATAACACTTAAAGCAATAAATGGTCTTTTAACGCTTAGTGGAACCAATGGTCTTACCTTAATTACGGGAGATGGAGAAGCAGAAAGTGAAATATCCTTCAGAGGGGATGCTCAATCAATTAATCAAGCTTTGAACGGATTAATCTTTACTCCGTACTCTAACTTTAATGGTCAGGCTTCTGTCGTAATTACAACTGATGATGGAAACTTAAGCCAAGACTCGACCATCAATATTAATGTACAAGCTGTGAATGATAATCCTATTCAAACCGTTCCTACAACTCAGACGACAAATGAAGATACGAATTTAATATTCTCCACCGCAACGGGTAATGCCATATCTGTAGGGGATATAGATAGCCCCGTTATCACTGTGACTTTAAGTTCAACGAACGGCACATTGACCTTAAACGGAAACACAGGCTTAACCTTCGCTCAAAATAGTCCGAATCTTTTACAATTTACTGGAACGATTGGCAATATTAATCAAGCTTTAGAGGGTTTATCGTTCAATCCGAATAGTGACTATAACGGCAATGCAAGCATTCAAGTTAGTACCTCGGATGGATTTTTAACGGCTACCAATACGATTAACGTTATCATTAATGCGGTAAATGACTCGCCCATACTAACAACCCCACCTGCTCAAGCTCTTAGCGAAGATAATATCCTTGTCTTCTCATCCAACAACGGTAATTCAATTACAATACAAGACATAGATAACCAAACAGCAACCCTCACCTTGCAATCTACCCAAGGGGCCTTGACCCTTTCTTCTTTAATGGGCCTTACTTTCCTTGAAGGAGATGGAAATTCGGATGTTCGCATGGTCTTTACGGGAACCGTCAACGAAATCAATATGGCCTTGAACGGTTTATTATTTAGTCCAACCCCTAATTATAATGGTAACGCAGCTATCCAAGTCGAAGTAAATGATGGAAGCCTAACTAGTGCACAAACGATTAATTTAACTGTCAACGCGGTGAATGATACTCCGTTCATTACTAATCCTGTCACACAAACCGTTAATGAAGATACAAGCCTAACTTTCTCTCAAGCGAATGGAAATGCCATCCAAGTTAGCGATGTGGATAGCCCTACTCTCACTCTTACATTAACAACTGCGAATGGAACAATTTCATTAGGATCAAACACGAATTTAAGTTTCCTTTCCGGGACAGGTGTGAATGAAACAAGCTTTACAATCAGCGGAACCTTAGCAGATCTAAATCAAGCCTTAGAAGGCCTTAAATTTAATCCTAATCAGGACTACAACGGCACCACTTCTTTAGTAATCTCTAGTGATGATGGTTCTCTAGTGGAAGTTAAAAACGTTAACATCGTCGTAAACGCTGTAAATGATATACCTGTTAATCAAATCCCCGGCGTTCAAACCACTCAAGAAGATGTGGCGCTTACCTTCTCACAAGCAAATGGAAATGCTATACGAGTAGGAGACGTCGACTCACCTACTTTAACGATCACTCTTGCCACAAGCAATGGAACCTTATCGCTTCTGGATACTACTGGGGTAACTCTTCTTACCGGAACGGGCTTCAATGATTCTATGATTACACTACAAGGATCTGCAGATAGCATTAACCAAGTTTTAAATGGCCTTCGATTTAACCCTGTTGCAGACTTTAACGGAACCGCTTCTCTTGCTATAACCACTACCGATGGTATACTCAGTCAAACCGATATTATTTCCATTAATGTAGAAGCCGTGAACGACGCACCTTTAGCCTACTTACCCAACAGCCAAACGATCGTTGAAGACCATGCTTTAATCTTCTCCAATCAAAACAATAATGCACTCTCTGTCGCAGATAGCGATAGCAACACCGTTACTGTCTCTTTATCCGTAAACAATGGCTATCTCATTTTATCTCGTGTCAACGGTCTTTCCTTTACACAAGGTTCTGGGGCAAATGACTCGCTCATGACCTTCTCGGGAACAATTGCTAATATTAATAGCGCACTTAATGGCTTAACTTTTGTTCCGAATGAAAACTATAATGGAACCTCGCAACTTAATTTCAGTGTAAACGACAGTCAGCTATCTCAAACTCAAAGCATTGAAATTAACGTACAACCCTACAATGACGCTCCTGTTAACCTGGTTCCCGGACCTCAACTTGTGAATGAAGACAGCCCTCTCGTCTTCAACACCGCTAACGGAAATCATATTCAATTATTTGACATCGATGCATCGGGAAATTATCAACTCACATTAATCGCCACACACGGAAGAATAACATTATCTCAAGCCGACGGTCTTACCTTCTTAACCGGAAATGGAAATGGCAATTCTGTGATCGTCCTACAAGGCAATTTAGCAAACTTGAATCAAGCCTTGAACGGTTTAATCTTTACTCCAAGCGAAAACTATAGCGGAGCCGCGAGCATTTCGGTTCAAACACAGGAACTATCAACTGCAGAAAAACTATTTGCAAAAGATACGATTGTGATAAATGTGAATTCCGTCGCAGATATGCCTGATGCAATGGATAAAAACTATACCTTTATTTCAGGTAGTCAGCTTCAAATTTCAAGCGAGCAAGGATTGCTTGTAGGTTCTTCAAATATAGAAAATTCAGGCCTTGAAGCTTTAGTCGTCCAAAAACCTAAGCACGGTATCCTAATTCTTTATACAGACGGCTCTTTCGTCTATACCCCTGATGCCGACTTTGTAGGAACCGATGTATTCACTTTCAAATTGAATAACGGCGGTGCCAATAGCGAAGTTAAAACGGTTACTTTAAATATTCTTCAAACCAGCGCAACACCTGCTGCTCCGCAAAATGCGGTCTTAAGCCTTGATGCGACATCTACACCTCAAGTATCCATCGTTCCTGTTGATGGAAATCGAGAAGCCATTATTACATCCACTCCGATCACTCCTTCTAAAGACGAAATGAGCACCATTGGATCCGAAATTCACGATGTAATTGCCACCAAACCTGAACATGGCCAAGTCTGGATTGATAAAGGAATGATTTACTATCAACCCGAGATTAACTTTATTGGATTAGATAGCTTCACCATGATTATAACATCTCCTGATGGAAAAGCGGAATACATCAATGTAACTTTTGATATTAAACTTACTGCAAGTTCTCCTTCTAAACCCATCATATTTGCAAAAGGGGCAGATGAAGCGCTGGCATACTTGGGCAATCTCACTCAGGGCGCTGTTACATTTAGTACTACAACCCCCCTTGCCGCTATGTCACAAATGATCGTGAAACATAATGATCAAAAAGAAGAGGGAACCCATTCGGGTCAAATCGAATCCGCCGATAGCGATAGAACGGTTAATACCGTAGCAGCTATCGCGATCACAATGGATCCTTCTGATTTACCGGAAGGCCTTACTACATTCGATGGGGAAAATGATACAAGCTCAGCCAGCATCGTTATCGATGCATTAAAGCAAGCCTCGAAAAATAAAAACCCTAATGCTTAAAGGGCGCTTTCTCTAAAGAAAATGCTTTTGAAATGTTGGTAGAATTTGCTTAAAGAAGAACGAGGCTTTCCTTTTACCTCAATATATCCCGTCAATCCGATCTTAAAGGGCGGCTTAGCTGAAACATCTACGACAACCGGATAAAAACTTTCTACTAAGATTAATTTATCACCCTCTTCTTTAACCGGCAGATCTCCATGATGAACAGATGACAGTTGAGGAAAATTTAAGTAGGTTTCACTTGAGGTTCCAATCGAACGGATCCTTCCCTCATATTTATAGTTATAATCTTTTGAATAAAATGACACCTCTTGTCCTTGCTCTATCAAATTTAGATCCGATTCAGGAACAAAAGCGATAACGCTTGCTGCATTGAGGGGTGAGATTTTTGCGAATGGATAATCTTTATTTAAGGTTTGTCCAACTATAACTTGATCGTCTAAAAAGTAAACAATCCCATCTAAATTAGAGTAGACGGTCATTCTATTTTGCATAACATCAAGCGCTTTACGCTCACTTTCAAGTGTTTTTAACTCGGCTTGTTTTGAAAATAAATTAGCCCTTTCAAGTCGTTCGATTTGGGCATAACGAATTTCTCTATTTTTGATTTCAATTTCTGTATCTAGAACTTTGAGCTTGTTCTCAACTTCTTTATTATTAAGTGTGATGATCGGATCCCCTTTCAAGACAGACTGATCTCTTTTCACATAAATTTTGCTGACTACACCCGGGTAGGGTGTGTAGACAATTTGTTCATCTCTTGGAACGGTTACCGATGCAAATTGCAGTTCATGTGAATAGGGAATCGAGAACATAAGGATTGTCAAAGCGATTATACCTAAGGTAGTCATCACCCTTTTGTTGAGAGTAAATAGCTCTTTTATTTTCCAAACTTGCTGAACCTCACTGATAAGAGGCCAGAAAATAAATATTCCAATCTCAAGCAAAAAGAGAAGAATGCCCAGCGTTTTCGTAAATTTGTAATAAACAAATACGGCAACAAAAAGATAAAGAGATAAACGCCACACCCACGTAACAAGACTATAAATTAAAAAGCCCGCTTCTCGTTTCGGGGATACAGGTTCGGGCATCGGCATATCGATACCGAGCAACCATTTGCGGTAAAACCATCTCGTATGGGCAAACGCTCTCCATTGAAGGTTATCAACCCCCCATAGGTCGCACAATAAGTAATAGCCGTCAAAGCGCATCGAGGGATTTAAATTAACGACGAGGGTTGAAATCCATGTGACGGATGCAATTATGAAAAAGATACTATTTAAAATGCCCGGATCCGTTAACACCCAACCCCAGGTCGATAATGAAGCAATAACAAGCTCCGCTGCTATCCCTGCAAATGAAATAGCAAATCGCTGAAGACGCGATTTCAATTTCCAGCTATCGGTAACGTCGGTATATAGAACCGGCCAAAATACGATTAAAGCAACCCCCATCGTCCTAACATTGATGCCAAAATATTTAGCAATGTAAGCATGAGAAAATTCATGGATGACTTTAACGAGTGAAATACCTACTGCAAAGGCAGCAATTCCCTGTGGCGTGAAGAAATAGGTGAAAGTATTAAGAAATTCAAAGAATCGGCTGGTTAAAAGGACAAGTCCCGAAAATAAAATCAATGAATAGACAGCGAGCGCCGTTTTCGAAAAGAGGGGTTTAACATATTTTAAGGTTTGACCTAAGAATTTGTCCGGGTGGAAAAGAGGAATTTGGATGTAGAGGTAGTGCATGATGATCCACATCAACCACCCGCTTTTGCGCGCTTCGGCTTCTTTGGTAAACTCTTCCGACTCTCGACCGACCGACATTAACCCAAGTCGTTCAGCATCAAGAAGAAATCCTTGTAACCCCTCTTCTGAAACTTGAAGGGTCGATTTCTTTTTTATGGTCTTGGCCAGATCCGTTATGACCATATTGGGCTTTAAATTTTCAAAAATGATCGCCTCAGCCCATGAAATCTTAAAATAAGACGAGCGGATCGGGTCGTATAAATTGAAGGTCGGCGAACCATCAGGATCGGAGGGTCCCGGTAAAATTTGGATATCTTGCCTCAATGTCGGCAAAATTTTTTTTTGTTGTTCGCTATTTCCTTGAGTTTGAATCGGCATGCTTTATATATCTGTGGTACAGGCGACCATAATTTTAAGGCAAGAGCTGTGAGGAAAAGAATTACAATAGTTAGCTTAATGTTGATTTGCTCTCCCTTATGTGGCGAAATCAACGCCCCTTTAAGTGAAGAGTTTCATGTCATCATCGACTCTTTGAAGAAGGCAACCCTATCGGCACAGCTTGCCTCACCCGTAAAAAAAATCTACAAACAGCTGGGTGAAAGCTTTAATAAGGGTGATTTGATTTTAGAATTGGATTCAGCCATTTATCATGCCCAAGTTTTAAAAACGAAAGCGGTCCTTGAAAAAGCATTTAATACCTATAAAGCGAAAGAAGAACTATTCCATGCCAAAATTGCGTCACTTTCAGAATTAAAAGAAGCTTATGCACTTTGGGCGACCGCTCAAGCAGAATATGAAGTCGCCAAAAAACAACTTGAGGCCTGCAAAATCATTGCACCCTACAGAGGAAAAGTTGCGAATGTGCTTCTTTATGAACATGAGCTTCCTCAGCCGGGACAACCTTTGGTAGAAGTCGTTGGAGATGAAGTGCTTTTAGCTAAAATGCTAATCGATGCTAAATATAGGAATGATCTTAAACCTAATACAACCGTAAATATTTACATCAAAGAATTAGATGAAACGCTCCCCGCTCAAATCAAAAGAGTGGGCTCGGTCATTGATCCTATTAGCTCAACCATCGCAGTCGAAGCGGAAATTGATAATAAAGAATCCCATCTGATCTCCGGTATGACGGGTACCACGGAATTAACATTGGTTCAGAACGTTCCTTCAACGATAAAGGAAGTGCTGGGTAGTAAAGAGGCTTTTAAAGTTTCAGAATTATCTAATTCAAGTCCTCTGAACGCTCAAATAATTTCTCAAGTAGCCCAAACAAAACTACCTACTTTAACTTTTGATATCCAAGGGGCGTTCAATTCAGCCACTGATGAAAAAGGAAGTTTGCCAAGTAAAATAGAGCCGGCCGAGCTAAGTTTTTCAAGCCAATTTACGGAAAATCTTACCTTAACCCCTAAAGGAGAAACTGCGCTTTCCTCTTCCGGCTCTTTAAACGAAATTCCAGCCGGCAAACTTTCAGAAAAACTAAGAAATCAGATTTTATTTACTCATTCGGGCGTCTTGAATAATCTTCCCGAAGGCGGCCTTCCTACTTCCTCAAAACTTCAAGTCAAATCGATTAGTCTTTTGAGCGATTTCCAAGATCTACCTCTCAAAGATCCGGTGCCTCTGAAAGCAAACGTCATTTATTCTCATGAAGGTCATTTAAAGTCTGAGATCTCGGAAGGTCATATTGTTCAGGAAACTAAAACTAAGCAAAGCATTGTTTACATTCATGCAGGAGACCTAAATTCGGAAATTTCTGAAGGTCAAATTGCACATGAAGAAAAATTAAAACCAGATCTAATTTACACTCATGCAGGGCATCTAAAGGAAGAAATTCCGGGCGGCAGTATTGAAAAGTCCAAGGTTTATCAACCCCTCGTTTCAGAAGGTTCTTTTAAAGATGTGCCCGAGGGATTCATTCCACAAGCTTTAAAGGCGGAACTGCTTTTCTCTGTTGTAGGCCACTTAAACGATATTCCAAAAGGCTATTTAGAAAATAAACAGGTGCTTGTTTTATCTAGACAAAGCTTATTGAATGAAGCAATCGCATTTGCTGATTTTCCCCTTGCACCTATTATCGATAAGAAAAAAGCGGCTATACTCGGTCGTGAAAGTAAATTAGTTACAGCCCTTTTAGAAGGAACTTTTTACGAGCAGATATCGGGTATTGCTAAGAAGAAAGCCATTTTCTTTAGTCGAAAAGGGATCATTCGAGAAGAGTTATTTTATAACCCCTGGACTGAGATTGAAGGAAGGGACTTAGGAGGAAAAGAGGCCGAATGAGCACCCCCGACCGATCGGGACAAGCAATCCACCTTCTTGCGGCGATCAACCGCTTAGGATTGAAGGCTTATTCCACTCCCTCTAAAACCGCGCTTACCTTTTTAATTTTAAACGATACTCTGCAAGTGGTTCGTTATAACCGCGCGTCTCTTTGGCAAATTGAAAAAGATCAAACGAATTTAGTGGGTGTCTCAGGGCATGCGGTCGTTAATCCCAATTCGTACTTAGCTTCTGAATGGAAGCAAATCCTTCGAAATATAAAAGATTATAATAAGCCGCAAATCTTAGATTCAGTAAATCAAATCAGAGAATCTGAACCCGTAACGGGGCATCCTCCCATCGTTCATGATAACGTCGCATTTGTGTGGCTACCTATTTCTAATCGCGATGGAATCATCGGCCTTTTACTTGAGCGTTGGAATGGCGTCAAATGGCAATACGACGAAATTGAGATCTTAAACTTTTTGATGCAAAACTACTCGGCTGCTTGGGCAAAATATACAAAAAGCGATCAGTTTAAAAAGTTGTTCAGCAAACCTACGCAACTTGCACTCGGCACGCTTGCACTTGCCTTATTATTCATTCAGATTCCGCTTAGAATCGTCGCTCCGTGCGAGATAGTTCCTAAAGATCCTGTTTTAGTTACTGCGCCTCTTGATGGAATAATTGAAGAAATAAAAGTAGAACCCGGCCAATATGTTAAACAAGGGGAGCTTCTTTTTACTTATGATGCGCATGTTCCTTTAGAAGAATTAAAAGTCGCTGAAAAACAAGTTGATGTTGCAGAGGCGGAAACAAGACGAGCAAACTCCCTTGCTTTTAGGGATAAAAAAGCTTTAGCCGAATACGCCATCTTATCGCTAAAACTAAAAAAAGAAAAAACCCTCCTTGATCTTGCCAAATATAAAGCCAGCCAATTGAATGTTTTTGCCCCCATCGATGGGATCGTGATGTTAAAAAATCGCGATGAGTGGCGCGGCAATCCCACACAAATGGGTGAGAAGGTGATGGTGATAGGAAATCCAGATAAAACTAAGATAAAAATTTGGATTCCGGAAAGCGATAACGTCGATTTGAATTTAGGCTCAGAAGTGAAAATCATTTTAAATACTGAGCCGGATTATTCGTACAAAGCGGATCTGTCTTATATCTCACCTTTTACATCACTAAGCGATAAAAACATTCCAAGCTTTTCTGCGGAAGCGGACTGGATTAATCCTCCTAAAGATCTTAAAATTGGCCTTAAGGGAACGGCGATCCTTTATAGCGAGGATGTCTCGCTGTTCTACTACATTATACGCCGCCCTCTTAGCTACGTCCGTACCGTTTTAGGCTACTAAGTTTTTCTCCTTCCATTAGTTTTTTTACCACTGAGCACACTGAGACCACTGAGAAAAGTTGAGAGCAGTGAGTTTTCGGCATAATTCTAACTACTCTCATAAAATCTCAGTGGTCTCAGTGTGCTCAGTGGTAAAAAAAGGATTTAGATGTCTATTCTAACGGTTAATTATCAGACACATAGCACTACAGTTAATTATTAATTCCAATAGGAGTCTAATTGATATTACGGGAGGTGTTTTATGCCAGGTAGTAAGCATTTAAAAGGCGTTAGTTCAAAAGAACAACGTATGTATGAAGATATCAAAGAAAGCGCTCAAAAATCAGGTCGATATGGCATCCGAGCCAAAGAAGTGGCGGCTAGAACCGTAATGAAGCACCACAAACAGGCCGGTCATAAGAAGGGTCATTAAAATTAAAGTACCTACAAAACAGACTACACAATAACCACAAGAGAAAATATAGGAAAAAAGAATTTCTCACCGCCCTCTTGCTTCCTCTGTGTACTCTGTGCCTCTGTGGTTAAAAAATTGGTACATTCAAAGTTTAGCGAAATCGGGCACGGGCACGATTAATAAGCGAAGTTCTCACCGAGGTAATATTTCTTCGCATCGCTATCATTAATAAGAAAATCAGGCTTACCCGACTTAATAACTCTTCCCTCACACACAATATAACTCGTATCGACAACAGAGAAGATTTCACGAGCATTGTGATCGGTAATCAAAATACCAATATTTTTCTTTGCCAAAAGCTTAATCAAATGCTTCACTTCATGAATCGATATCGGATCGATATTAGCAAAAGGTTCGTCTAACAGTAAAAACTTGGGATTAGTAACAAGCGCACGAGTAATTTCAAGACGTCTTCTTTCTCCCCCAGATAGGTGAGCGGCTTTTTTTGTTCTTAAAGATTTTAAGTGAAGTTCATCTAAAAGAGACTCAAGCCTTTCTTTTCTAACAGCGCTTACAGGCTCATGGTTTTCAAGGATAGATAAAATATTGTCTTCCACGGACAAGTTACGAAACACAGAAGGCTCTTGAGCAAGATATCCCATTCCCATCTGCGCTCTTCTATGCATCGGAAGATTCGTTACATCTTGATCGAGAAAATGGACTTGGCCTTTATCCGGACGAATAAGCCCGACAGTCATATAAAAAGCCGTTGTCTTTCCTGCCCCATTCGGACCTAAAAGTCCTACAATCTCACCCGAATTCACTTCAAAGTTAAGTCCGTTAACAACTTTTCTGCCTCCATATGCCTTCTCTAGATTTTCGACTTTTACGAGTGCCATGTTAACTCTCCTCAAATTTGAAGCGTTTTTTCAGCTCCAAAAATTCATTTTGCAACAATTCAAATCGAACATCCCCTTCACCCTTAATCGATTCTTTTTTCGTGACGGGATCTCGGATCAGGCGAATACGGGGGGCCGAAACTTCCACTTGGTTCACTTTATCAAAAATAAAAACCCTTCCGTCTTTAGATTCAAGAATGGTTTCATAAATTTTGGGATCGTAGCTCACTTGATCGGCCCTTGCATACGATCTTTCCACTTCAGAGTTTAGAATATGAGAAAGGTAGACATCCCCTTGAAGAACCACTTTGTCTAAGGCTTTTTCTTTATAGTAAAGCGTTAACGTATCCCCATACGCTTCTCCCAATGCATCTATCAAATGAACAGGCTTGCCGGGTTGAGAATAAAAAGTGATCTCATGGTTTCTCAAATTCCCGAAAGCTCCTTTTGAAGCAATCAAGTTAAAGCTTTTTTCCTTATCTGACTCCACTTTTGAGAAGGACAAGGGACCGTCGACTTCCACCGTTTCCCAAACAAGATCTGATCCTCTTTTAAGTCTTAAAGTCGAATCGGTCATTAAAGTCCCTTGATCTTTCAAACGGATTTTAACATTACCCTTTAAAGTCAAAATTGAACCCGCCCAAACCATATGGTCAGCCTCAATTTCGATTTCGCCCTGTTTTAGCTTACCTCGCGGTTTCTCGACTTCCACTGCTTCGTCTTGCGATTTGAGTTTAACTTGTGTCCCTTTAATTTCATGAACATCATCTAAAACAACAATAGGGTCCGGCTTTAACTCAATGATATATTGGGTGTCTACACGAGTCACATAAAGATACGGACCCGACGCTTTTATGCGTTTATCCCATTCAATTTTAACATCGCCACTTGCAATCAGCTCATTTAATTCATTGTTTACAACTTTTACCCAAGCCTCTTTAGACTCTAAATAGAAGGGTTTTTCTTTAATAATGTAAAAAGCCTTGAGTATGGGAGCGCCCCAAAAAACGCCTTCGCTTTTTAAACAGTTAAGAGAAGCACGGTCGCATTTAATACTTAATGTTTCTTTTTTAAGATCGACATTGCCTTGAAGCTCGATTTGGGAAAAAGGCCCTTTTTGCTTTTTTGGATCGTATTCTAGATCGGCTTTATCGGAGAGAATTTTGCCCCAAGGATGATCTAGCGACACATGACCTTCTAAATGAGCTTTGTTCCCATCGTAATGAAAGTGATCAGATGTCAAAAGCGCGCTTGCAATAAGAAAAGCAATCATGCGTTATCCATCTCGGCTTTTATTTTTGAGGCTTTAATTTCCATTCCGTCGGCTTTCAAACGGAATTCAACTTCTTTAGCTTTTGCTTTCATCAAGGGTTTTGCATCAATCTTATCAGGTAAATCGACTCCCGAAATCTTATAGCGACTGATTTCCACCTCATCAGCCACAAAACTATCGCTTCGGTAGTAATAAGTGGCTTTCTCTGCATGAATGACTTGAACTAACTGGGTGTTCTCTTCAGGATAAATAGCTTCCTGCATATAACACACTAAATTACTCATCTCTTCAGAGACTTGGGATTTGTTTTGCTTTCTTTCAATCGTAATCAGAGCTTCATCACTTTCAAGCCGGATATGAAGGGGCATTCCCTCTTTTTCAATCCAAACTTCCTTCAAAACACCGGATTTAGCTTGCCTCCCGCGCTGATCTTGAGGCCCCTTTTCTCCAATCTCGAGTAGCCTTTCGTAATGTTCGACATCTTTATGATCGACATCAAGAAAATAGTAGGTTCCAAGGGCTATGACTATAACCCAAATCGATAGAGAGATAAGAGCGGCGCGTCGAAACATTAATGTCCTTGTACCAAATTATAAAGAGCTTTTAGCTCCTTTAATAAAGAAGGGAGGGTTTTAATATCTAGAACCGTGGATGAATCGCTTTTTGCGTTTGCAGGATTGTCATGAGCTTCCATAAAGAGAAGATCAGCTTTCACGGCAACTGCGGCTCTTGCGAGATCAGGAATATGCTGCCTTTGACCGCCCGTCGTTTCACCTTGCCCTCCGGGCAATTGTGCAGCGTGGGTCGCATCAAAACAAACGGGATAGCCCATGTCTCTCATAATGCTGATAGAGCGAGGATCAAAAACTAGGTTGTTATAGCCAAAAGTCGCCCCTCTTTCTACGAGGATGATTTGGTCATTACCGGCCGATTCAATTTTCTTCACGACATTGATCATATCCCAAGGAGCCAAGAACTGACCTTTCTTTACGTTGATGACTTTTTTAGTTTCAGCTGCCGCTTGAACGAGATCGGTTTGTCTGCATAAGAAGGCGGGGATTTGCAAAACATCAAGAACTTTGGCCGCTTCGGTAGCTTCTTCCGGAGAGTGAACATCAGAAACGACAGGGACTTTATATTTTTCTTTTACTTCCGCGAGTATATCAAGCCCTTCTGTTATTCCAGGACCTCTAAAAGAATGATAAGAGGAGCGATTGGCCTTGTCATAGCTTGATTTGAATACGAGATTTAGTCCGAGTGAATCAAAAATTGATTTTAGCGCATCAGCCATCTCAAGCGTGTGGCTTCTTGATTCGATTACACAAGGCCCACACATAACGGTAAGAGGGTTTTTTCCTCCGATTTCATAACGGCCGATTTTTACTGACTTCATCTAGTAATGCTCCAATATTATATTTACCTATCTGATCCGCTAGATCATACAAAGGTTTTAACACAAATTCCCGTTCACGAAAACGGGGATGAGGGACCTGAAGATTTTTATCGCTATATTCTTCTTCTCCATAAAAAAGGAGGTCAAGATCTATAGGGCGCGGAGCCTCTTTACTTTTTTTTACTTTGCCTAAGTGCACCTCAATTTCTTCAAGGCTTTGAAACAGAGGAAGAAGGCCAAGTTTCGTTTTAAACTTTACGCACGCATTTAGAAAATCGCTTTGCGGTATGGACGATACGGGTTTCGTTTGGTAAATGGGAGAAATTTTTATTTCAGTTCCCAGTCGTTTCAATTCCTCTAAGGTTCGTTCAAATAAATTACGGGTTTCAGGGAAATTTCCCCCTAGAGCGATATAAACGACAATATCGGACATTTTAACCTATATCCTGCTAAAACTAAAGCTTTTAGGCTGATTTCCGTCATAAGGCATATAGCCGTGGAACACTCTAGGGTCGTGATCGAATAACAAGGGTAAAAAGAAACGGTCCCCTTCCCACATCGGTAAATCATTTATTTTATTTAACGGTACCCACTCTAGCTTTCCTTCGGCATTAGATTCAAAGGGAGTTCCGCTAAAGGACTCTATTATAAATATAAAACCCAGCCAATCTTCGTTTTTGGGGCCAAAATTAGTCCAATTCACCGTCCCCCTTAAAATAAGTTTTTGAGCCGTAAGCCCCGTTTCCTCAAGGAGTTCTCTCTTCATCCCCTGAACAATCTCTTCATCTCTTTCGAGTTTGCCCCCCACTCCGTTATATTTTCCAAAGTGGGCATCATGCTCCCTTGCGATTCGATGGACCATCAAAACATGGGTTTTCTCGGGATTTAGGACGTAACCGAGGGTTCCGACGATAGGTGTATATTTCATAAATCAATTCCAAATATTCTATATTATTAAAGCTTTTTACCACAGAGGACACAGAGACCACAGAGATTAAATGAGAGCAGTGAGAAAGCATTAAATTTTATCTTTTTGTTATTTTAACTCTACTTAAAATATTTACTGAGAAAGTGTTAACTAAATCCCCTCTAATACTAAATACTCTCTCTGTGTACTCTCTTGCCTCTGTGGTAAAATTTGTTATCTGTGGTTCAAGCTTCTTTAGTCTAAGTAATTAAGCTCTTGAATTTTTCGATATCCTTGCTGCATAATCTGCTACTTCCGCGGACTGATAGCTCAGTGGATAGAGCACCCGCCTTCTAAGCGGGTGGTCGTAGGTTCGAATCCTACTCAGTCCGTTTTCTTTAAATTCCCGAAAAGATCAAAATGAGGGAATGGATAAAGAAAGCCTAGCTTTTTTCTCAGATCCAGCCTTTTTAGAACTTCCAGAAAGAAAAAAATTTCGTGCTGTTTCCGAATTTTTAATTCGAGAAATTGATCGAGCCCCTCATCAATCATTTTTATTAGGCCGAATAATTGATATCATCACCGCCATTAATGACCTTCAAGTTTTGAGAGAGCCCTATTTATTCAGCCACTTTGAATTTTGGCTTAATCACTTTTCAGATAAAACGCCTGAACAAATTCGTTTAATCAGGGGAAAAATAACAGGTAAATATATCCCTCGTGAAAGCTACCAATCTTTTTTCCCTGTAGGAAACGGTAAATATTTTAGCGGAAGTCATTTTGTCATCGCCCATTTATCCCCTGACGTCGATACGACAATCGCCTCATTTTTAATTTGGCTTGAAGCCTTTTCAGCCCCTGTTTCAAAAGGACTCCATTATTGGAATGTTCCGGGAAGTCTGCCTACATCCCCTGTGATGAGTGTAATGAAACAAAAATTAGGGGAAGAGATTTTCGATGTCGTGATGAAGAAAAAGGCTATCATCACTCTTACTGCCGAAGATTTATTAACTCAAGAAGGGTTTATTAAATCATCAGGAGACACCTCCATTTCAAGCTTAGACCACGGTCTCGCTGAAAAAGCCATCATTCTTGTCGATAAAGAGGGACGATATATTGGAGACTGGAGAGCATCGGACGTAGAAGGTGTAAGGCAAATCATCGTTCTTATTAAAGGGGCTCTAAAATCATTTGAAAATGACTTTTTAATTGGACTTACTCGCCTTCTTGGACAACAAACCATTACGGAACAAGACCTAAACCAATTTATCCAAAACACGTTCAATGACCCATTCGGCCACAAAGATCTCTCCATAAAAGAAAACGATTGGCTTGATAAATGGTTAAAAATAGTCGCTCAATGTCCAAAAGGCATTGAAACTTCATTTCAAAGCTTCTTCGAACAAGAGAACATAGCTGCATTATCTAACTTAAAAAACGAAACGGAATCGGTCGTTTTAAAAGTTATCCGTTCGATTAATTCAATAGATCGTCCCGCTCTCTTCAAATCCATTGAAAAGTTAATCACTCAATTAAATGAAGGGATGTTTGTTGCTCGTGAGTCCATTGAAAAACTCTCTTCAGCAATAGCCATAAAAATGGAAGTGTTAGGATTTTTCCCCCATACTCTCAATCTTTCAAGCGATATTGATGAGATTCGACTTAAAATGAAGCATTACGACTATCTTACCGTTGTTATCAAGGGCGATAATGGTTTATTTCCCGTGGGAATTGTTCGAGATAAAGATGTTCGCATAAGCCCTCTTGGAACCGCTTCATTTTGTGACTTTAGCAATTTCGAAGAGGTAAAACTCCCATCTTACCTTTCAGTCATAAGCATCATCGACCATCACAAAAGCGATTTTAAAACCGATCAACCGACTTTTACTTTAATTGCAGACACTCAGTCATGCAACGTCTTAGTTGCTGAAAACCTTTTTAAGATTAATGAGAGATACAGTTTAGGCCCTTTAACGCTTGAAGAAAACGAAGCTCTTTTAAAGTCCCTTCCCTCTACAAATGAAAATATTGGAAAAATTGAATCTTTATTAAAGACAAAAGCGGCACATGAAAGACGTGGAGACAGTTTTATTCATCCCGACCGGGAAAAATTGGATTACCTTCTAGCCTTGTACGCGATATTGGATGATACCGATCTTTTAACAAAAGTCACCCCTCGTGATGTGAATGTCGTTCGAGAATTAATCAATCGATTGTATTCACTTGAACGGCACGAGCTGCTTGATTTGGTTCAATTTGATGAGATCCCCTTTGATGAACATTATGCGAGCCTTGCGGCTGAGAAAATATTGCAACTGCCGGAAATGTATGAGTTATATCAACACATTTTAACTCTAATGGAGACTGAAACAGAAGAGCTTTTAGCAAAAGCTGAAAAAGGACAAATCGATGATCTTTTCAAAGACACTAAAGAACAAAACGGCCTCGCACAGGTCGGTCAGATTAAAATGTTTGCTCAAAATTTCCAACATTTTGACAAAATCGAATCTCTAATTCGTCAAAAATGGTCTGAAAAGTGTTCTCAAGTTCATCAAAGCAGCCCCGATATTGATCTTTTTATCATGATGGTATCCACCATTCCGGCGGCTGTGACTGTTACTGAAGAAAATCATATACACTACGATCAATTGTGGTTTTGGATACCTCCTAAAGGAGAAGGGCACTTGACCGCGTTTTTAAATGCTTTTCAAACAGCCGCTAACGACATCGATTTTGAACTTGTTTTAATCAATGACGAAGGTGAACTAAAGCACCTATTCGAACACAATTTTAAAACTGTGAATAAGATAGAAACAAAAAAAGAGAATATTTCTTCTAAAGCGGCAGTATTAAGATTTAAGCCAGGGGCTATCAATTCTCGCAAAGCGATGATAAGCCCCTTCCTACCTCGATTAAACTAAGAAAATTATTCAGTAACGCGAGTGCCGTTTTCTTCTAGAATTTCTAGATTCACGCGGATACCATTGCGGCTTGCTACCGACATTAAAAGGGTACGAATAGCATTGATCGTTTTTCCCTTTTTACCGATAATTTTACCAATGTCTGACTTTTCAACCGAAAGCTCAATAATGAGCGTTTGGGTACCGCCAATCTCGTTAATAACGACTTTTTCCGGGTGGTCGACCAGATTTTTGACGATGTACGCGACGAATTCTTTCATGTTCGTTCCTCTTAGGAGATCAATAATTCTCAATCTACCCATAGAACGATTATTTCACCACTGAAAAAACAATGTGAACAGCCTCAAAGAAAAATAGATGATTAATTTAATATTTTAAATTAATTAAAACCAATTAATTACATTTCTAATTCTATGGTCACTGGACCGTCATTAACTAATTCTACCTTCATATCCGAACCGAACTCTCCCTTTTGAACCGATATTCCGAGCGCTTTAAAAGACTCCAAAAAGTCTTCGTATAAAGGGATCGCTTTTTCAGGTTTGGCGGCTGCTAAAAAATCGGGCCTTCTTCCCCCATTCGCGTTTGCATAAAGGGTGAATTGACTTACTACAAGTGCTGCCCCCTTTACATCTAAAAGACTGTGATTAAATTTTCCGTCAACATCGCTAAAAATTCTAAGATTCGCAATTTTAGATGCCATCGCTTTATTTAATGACGGTTCATCTGAATTAGTGTATCCAACTAAAATCAAAAATCCCTGCCCAATTTCGCCAAGTAATTTACCCTCACTGACGACAGACGCTGAACTCACACGTTGCAAAACGACTTTCATTTAAAAGCCTTTTCAAAATCTTCAGGTAAAGGAGCCGTAATATCCATTAATTTGTTAGTGAAAGGATGAATAAAATTTAACCGATAAGCATGCAACAGAGGTCGTTCCGCTTTATATTTTTGATTGCTGGAAACCGACCCATAAACCGGATCGCCCAAAATGGGCGTTTTTAAATGCTTTAAATGAACACGAATTTGGTGTGTTCTTCCCGTTTCAATTGCACATTTAACTAATGCGAAGGGTTCACTAAATTTAATGACTTCAACTTCAGTCACCGCCGTTTTTCCCTTATCTAGAAGAACCGCCATTTCTTGTCTATTTTTCGGATTTCTTCCTATTAAAGTCTCAACACGGCCCTCGGGCGGTTTTCCAATTGTTACTGCGCGATATTCCTTATAGATGGAACGAGTAGCAAAGAGATTCATGAGCCTTTTTTGAGCCTCAAGCGTCTTTGCTCCCATCAAAAGACCCGTCGTATCTTTATCTAAACGATGAACAATCCCCGGCCGTACCGAACCATCTTTTTCAACCTGACAGTGATATAACAGAGCGTTCACAAACGTACCCGACCAATTTCCCGGTGCGGGGTGAACTACAAATCCGGCAGGCTTATTGATAATAATTAAATGCTCATCTTCAAAAACGATATCTAGGGGTATATTTTCAGGTTTAAGGTCACTTAGCTCTTTTACCCTAAAATATATCTCAATGACGTCCCCTTCAACAGGAGCGAGTCGTTTTTTGGGAATTTTACCATTTAGTAAGACGAGTTCATCTTCGATTAAATCGGCAAAATAGGTTCTTGAAAAATGGGGGGCATATCGATCGGCAAGAAGTTTATCCAGACGAACGCCTGCTTCTTCATTATTTACTACAAATTCTTCTGATTCTTGGGGGGTCATTTAAACAATGATAAAAGGCGGCGCTCTTTATTTAAAAGAATTAAGCCTCGCCATTACGGGCTTTACGGTTTAATTCTTTAATTCGATCTTGACCGTCTTTCATCCGGTTGCAAATCGTCATTCCGAGCGATAATAGCATTTGATGATACACTTCCGGAGCCTTGTTTTGGAGATCCGCCATACTGTTAATGCTCGTACTCATTGTAGGAGCAGTACCACTTGCCGAATCCTTTGTGGCACTTGTTGATGCTTGGGCGGCCTCGGATTGAGATGCCGCTTGTGTCGAACTAGTTTGATCAGCCATACTTTTATTATATCATCTTGAAGAATTACGTAGATAATATTCAAATAACTTATATAATTTATGAAATCTTTATTTACATAGCGGCCTAAGCCCTTTTATCCCCTATTATAGTCAAACTTCTTAATCAAACCTTAACTCCTAAGAGTTAAAATATATCCTTTGTGGAGTAAGAAAATATGGCAAATCCTGTTGGAAAAATCAATCAAGGCATTCCTGTAATTTATAATGTAGGCGATTTTCAACCCCTCCCTCGAGATATACTTACTGTCATTTTTTCTTATCTAGGGACAGATAAAACTGCTTTTCTTAGAGCTTGTAAATACTTTAACTCTTTTAAAATTACTTTTATTTCACTAAAACCCCAAACACTCATTTCAAAGGATCCTGAAGATACGGATGAAAGATGTAGACTGATCTCTAAATTCAATTTTACAGGACTTGCTGTTAATGCCCAGTTTATAGCTGTTTTTTCTAATAACAAATTAGAAATTCATAATAGATCGGACTTTTCTTTAGTAAGGCGCGAACACCCGGAAAAAGTCCATTATCAAGATGGTAGCGCTCTTTACGCTGAACTCATTGAAAAACAATTCATTGTTTCGACAAATTACGCTAAGCCTCGTTTATACCCTACTTCAGAAGCACCTGTCTCAAGAGTACCTTTAGGAGAAGGAGCAAATAGTAACAAAATAAACACAAATAGCCAGGGATTGATCGCGGTAACAAAAGAAAGAATGGCTCATACTGAGAATGCAGGAATATTGATTCTAAATTCCGACGGATCCGTAAAAACTCAATTTTCAAACGGCAATCCTGTTGGAGATATAACTTGCGAAGCGATCGCTCTGGGCGAAAAGACTCTGTATACTCTTTCAAGAGTTTTAAATCTTCCCAATAGACCTAACGATCAAGGCTTACTTAAACAAATAGATTTTGCGGGCCAAGTTATCAATGAATTGTATATAGATGGATGCCCTCAAAGCTGTCCGATGACATTACATAACGACTTTTTAATCTTCACAGTATCGGGTGGAGTTATTCAAATTCATGATGCGGCTACATTAAACCCATTATATAGCTGCACAGTAAAAGATTATAGCGGCCTTAATAATGATGTCATGAAAATCCACAGCTATAGAGGTAATTGCTATCTTGAAATGTCTTCTAATTCAATGATTCGATTAGAATTTAATGGACCGATCGTCAATTTCCATTATTTTAGAAAAACACTTACACAAGATGAAAATAAAAAGGATATCGTCGGATTTAGTCCAAAAATTCAAGACGTCATCTTTCATGAAAATTATATAGTCATCGCAACAAGCAAAAGAAGTGAAAAAGGACAAAATGGAATTGAATTTTGGTCCCTTTCCGGTGAATTTATAGGAAAGATTCCTACTGCAAGAGAACCTCTAAAGGTCAGAATTGATAGCGGCGAGTTATTTGTAACCTTTGATGACGGCACTTTAAGTGTTTGGCCAAAAGAAAAGATTAAAGAAGAATTAAAAATTCAAAACAAAACAAAGCCTGAACAAACACCGGAAAAGTCAAGCGGCGGCTTCAATCCTTTCTCCTGGTTTTGGTCACTCATTAAATCCTGCTTTGGAATGAGAAAATGACAGTAGGTAAGATAAATCAAGGCGTGCCCGCTCAATACAAAGTGGGTGCATTTCAAGTCTTACCCAAAGATTTGATTGGAATCATTTTTGACTTGTTGAGGGAAAAAGGGTCTTTTTTAACAACCTGTAAATATTTTAGCCAATTTAAACTATCCTATCTTTCAAGACCTGTTCAAACCCTCGTTATCGGTAATATTGAGCAAAAGTTCAAATATAATTCCTTAGAGATAAATGCGAAGTTCATAGCCTTATTTCCTGACTCAGCTAAATTTGTGATTAGGGATAGAGCGACTCTTGAAGTTAAAAAAGAAGGCTATCTTCAATTTAGCTATGAAAATTGCGTCTCAACCGCTTTATCTGATTCTAGATTTTTTGCTGCAGCTTCTCACCACGCATTAATAGGTCAACTTGAAGATCCCACACTTAAGCGAATTAGAGATTTTAATGGAGGCGCTTTTGCTACTAACCCCATCGGCCATATTGCGTATGTAGCCAATGATCAAAATATTGTTATCACCGAACAAAATAAAGCTGATATTAGATTTCTTCCTCAAGCATCAGGTTATATTCCTCAAATAATTTTGACCCATCAAAACTTATTTGTACTACAACAGACCGGAACGGGGAACTTAATACAAAAATATGACTTAACCGGTCAAATCTTAGGACAATTTCCCTATCGTATTGATAACTCTTCTCTAAGTTATTTTACCTTGCATAAGGGACTTTTAATTTGTGGCAATAATCATAAACTTCTCATTTTAGATGCGGAATCGCTAACTGTATTTGATACAAAACAACTTCCTAAAGCACCCACTAAGTACCAATCTCCTGTTAAAGGGATTTTTTGCACGAATGCAAATATTTATTTATTGTTCGAAAACCATCCTTCTCTTTTTTTAAAAGCCCGCATAACTAAAGATAATAACTCCCTTTCAATCGAATATGAATTTTTTAGAGAGGTAGGTAAAAGTAAATCACAAGCTTCTACTCAAGACGTTTATTTTTCCGATAAAATGATCGTAATAGCCTCTGAAAATAATATTGAATTTTGGAGCTTTGAAGGCGGATTTCTCGGCAAAATTGAAAACCTTCACAAGCCATTAAAAGTAAGAGTGGAAAATGACGAATTATTTGCCAGCTTTGACGACGGCTCCGTAAAATACTGGCCAAAGAATCACGTTGCAAAGGTTATTCAAGAAGAACCTAAAATCGAACTCGTAAAAGAGCCTCAACTTCCCCCAGTTGTAAATGAACCCTCTACTAAAGTTGAACCTAATCTAAAAACTAATGACAAACCAATAGAGAAGGCTACAAAATCATCCTTCTTTCTTTTTAGGCCCTTTATTTTGTTTTGGAAATTTCTTAAATCCTGCTTCGGAGTATAAATGGCAACCCCTATTCCACACAAAACTTCCCTAGGAGTTCCTCTTACATATAATGTAGGAGATTTTCAAGTCTTACCAAAAGATTTGATTATTTACATCTTTTCGTTTCTGGAAAGAAGCACGGTAATGCCGAGAATAGGGCGGTATTTTAAGATATGCCATGAATCTAGTTTGACGAATATTCCTCTACTAAAGGGTAAGCCCGATGAACTTGTCTGTAAACATCCGAGTGACAAGAATCCTCAAGATTATTCTTATCAATTTGTAGCGATGGATCGCTCACTGCAAGGAACAATTGCACTTGTTTCAAGAGTGGCCATTATTATCGTTAAAGAAGAGGCCATGTCCAGAATTGAGTGGAATACCTCGTTCAGAAATCTTGAAACATTTGTAAAATTTCAAAACGAAAGGGCTTTAATTACGACTACATTTGGAAATTTTGCCGTTGACACGACGAATAAAACTGAATTTGCTAATCCTTCACCAAAAAACACCACTCACTCTAGATACAATTCCACAGGGTTAAGAGCGATTACTCCAAGTGTAGGCAGACATCCTATTCAAGTTTTAGATGAAGAATTAAAAATTGTTAAAACGATTCCCGCGGGTGAATACGAAAACTGCAGTTGTCTATGTGTCACTTCTGATGCCGTTTTTGCAGCTTATTCACAAGGATTTATAGCTAGATATAATGATTTAGGGATTTATCAAATAACTAGTATTGCTTTTGAAAAC
>JAGVJG010000048.1 GCA_020051235.1 Parachlamydiales bacterium
CATAAATGATTCGATCGAACTGCGCCTGCTGTTCGGCGTCCCTTCGTCCACCCTGCTTTTCGCGTTGCAATAACTGCTGCATGACCTCCGGGGTGACCAGCATTCTTAATGGTTATTATGGCGATTGTTCGATGATGGTGAAAATCGGAAAAGTTTCAGAAGATAAAGATCGCGTTACAAAAGCGGCTTATGAATCTTTAATGAATTCAATTGCCCGTGTAAAGCCCGGCGCATTCATCCATGAAATCGGCGATGCGATTGAAGAAACGGCAGCTCGTTATAAATGTTCGGTTGTTCATCAATTTGTCGGCCATGGTGTGGGCGTAGATTTCCATGAAGCTCCTCAAGTGCCTCACCACAAAAATAAACTTAAAATCCCTCTTATCGAAGGCATGACTTTTACGATTGAACCGATGATCAATATCGGCGTCGCAGAAGCTGTCATCGATCCCGATGACCAATGGACCGCTCGCACTGCAGACGGCAAACCTTCCGCTCAGTGGGAACACACCCTCCTTGTTACTAAGGATGGCTGCGAAATCCTCACCCCCTGGACTGTGTAAACTACTTCCCGTGCCCAAGTAAAGTGCCCGTGCCCGATTCCCGTCAAACATCGGAAGTGTACCTACATGAACTACAAAATAGGATCACTTTCAGCTACGCTTCAAGTGATGTAAGATCCGCCTATCGGCGGGCAAGATCGGCCCTATCGGGCCGGCAGGATATATTTTTTATAATGAAGTAAGTCAAACCCTTTGCGTCTTTGCGCCTTTGCGTTTAATGTTTTTGTAAACACAAACGCACAAAGACACAAAGAATAAGGTATATTTATTATAAAAATGAAACGCAAAGGCGCAAAGACGCAAAGAGATTCTCTTTTCTTAAAAAATTAAGAATTTAGAACTTCTCTTTGTGTCTTTGTGCCTTTGTGTTTTTATTAATTTGTTTATCTTGCCGGCCCGATAGGGCCGATCTTGCCCGCCGATAGGCGGATCCTATATCACTTAAGCAGTATGCTTAAGTGATCCTGTTTTGTAGTTATTTCACCGAGAACAAGCGTTCGTTCTCTTTCTGCAAGATTTCGTTTTCACGCAGAAGGTTGCTAATTTCTTGAGTCAGCTCAGGGATGCCTTGGCCGGTCAACGCATATTCGTCGAGGGTTTTCTGTAGAACTTGTGCCGATTCTTGCGCTTGGAAGAGTTCTTTACGCGTATCTGCTAAGAGCTTGTTTTTTTCATCGAATTGAGCGCGCAGTTGATTATACATTCCCTGAATTCTTCGGTGTTCAGGGGCAGGTATGATATCTCCATTAGAATAGGTTTCTAATTCACCTTGGAGGCGGCTAAGTGTTTCTTCGAGCACTTGGATTTTTTCTTGGGCTTGTTGATAGTTCGATTGAATTTCTTGATAATCGGAGGCGTTTATTGAATCTTTTTGCTTAGCCACAATTTCATCAAGATCGCCCTGTAGGCGGCTGAGTGTACTTTCAAGAAGCGATTTTTCTTTTTCAATCGCATCATTATGCTCTGCCATTTCCTGAATAATCGTCTGCTTTAAGGCTTCGTATTGCGGAATGGAAGATTCTAATTCTTGATTGCGATTTTTTAAGGTGGAAATTTCGAGATCTTTTTCACGAATAGTAAAATTACTGCTTTTAAGGGCTTCTTTTACTGACAAAAAATCGGCTTGAGATTCCTCTAAATCGCCAATTTTTTTATTATTTTCTGCAATCGTTCTTAAAAAATTCTCAATCTCATTGCTCGTTTTTTTAATTTCTTCGCGAGCTATATCATTTAACTTCTTTAAGGAACGAATTTCTTCTGTTGCATGAAGAAGCTCTAAACTTTTTTTATTTAATTGATTGGTAAGCTCAATATTTACCGCTTCTTTTTCATGAAGCGACAGAGTGTAGCGTTCTTTTAATATTTCTTCTTTTGAATCAATTTCTTCGCTTTGTTCATCAATTGCGAGAGCAGATTGAAGATAAGCGACTGTAGTTAAAGCAAATACACCTATCGACCATAAAGAGACGGGTAATAAGGTATAGAAAGCATAGGCTGTAAAGGGAATAACCAGAACAAGCGCTCGAAGTCCTCCTAAAACAGTGATTGCAAGGCCTCCGCCCAAAAGCATTAAAGTTTGAAGAGGAGGGACTGTTTTAAAAGTTAGAAGAAAAAAAGATGCTAATAAAAATAGCGGCCCTAAAAAAAGGGGGGAAGTCCTTGGAAGTAAGCGAGTAATAGATGTCACAAATAACCTCTCTAGCGTCGGATTATAGTGAATCTTCCGTATCTTCATCAATCACTGATTGCGCACCATGAAGAAGCATTGAAGCGAGTACAGGATCATCGGTGTTGTAACTCATTTCAACATTGTATCCTTCTTCATTTTGGTCACAAGTGATTAAAACATAACAGGAATGATTCTTTTGAAGCGTTTTTTCAACAAGTTTGTGCTTGCTGAGCGTCATTATATGTGTCCTCCATCAAGGGCAGCCATTGAATAAAACTAAATACCTTAATTGGCGACACGTTAAACGATGGACGAATTTAAAAGAAGAAGAAGCTAAAAATAGAGGGAAGATAAAGTTTTAATTTGGCAAGATCGGGCCATGGCGATAGATGTACGGTATGAGCCTTATCTTGAATGGCTTGAACTTGAAAAAAGCAAGATGAAAAGCCAGCTTGAATCTTGGGCAAACATCCCTTCTTACACTTTTAATCAAGAAGGCATTCAACGATTTTCAAAAATATTGAAAACCGAATTTCTAAAGATTTGCGATGACTTTGAAGTGATCGAACTTCCGAAAACATATCGAATAAATTCAAATGGCGAAAAAGAGCTCTTAACGATCCAGCCAGCGATGTCTTTTCGTCGAAAATCCCGATCAGGAAAAAAAATCTTCTTAGGCGGTCATCTCGATACCGTCCACGTCGATCATTTTCCGGTCAAAATGATCACTGAAAATAAAATGCAAGGTCCCGGCGTTTGTGATATGAAAGGGGGTCTCCTTATTTTATTAAAAGCTTTAGAAGCCTTTGAAAGATCCCCTTTAGCAGGAAAATTGGCTTGGGAAGTTTTTATAAATGCAGATGAAGAAATCGGATCTCCCGCATCAGGCACGCTTCTAAAAGAAAGGGCGCGCATGTTTCCTGTCAGCTTGTGGTATGAACCTGCAATCGATGAAAAATACTTAGCAGGACACAGAAAAGGCTCCATTAACTTTACGCTGATATTTAAAGGGGTTGGAGGCCACGCAGGCAGAGACTTTGAAACGGGAAAAAATGCGCTCACCTCTGCAACACGAATCATTCATTCTCTCCAAGAACAAAAACATCCAAAGCTTGATATAAACTTTGGGGAATTAAAATCGGGCACTGCACATAACGTCATCCCCGATAAAGCCATTTTAAAAATCAATGCTCGCTCCCCTGATACCTTTGCGCTTGAAAGTCTGATTCCCCTAACTGAACAACTCATTCAAATTGAAAAAGAGCGATACGGCATACAAATCGAATTCTACAAAGATACCATTAGACCTCCCAAAGAACTTCCTCACGCTCTTTTTAAAGAGATTATGGAAGTGGGTAAAGGGCTCGGTTTGAATTTAGATACGAAAGATACCGGGGGCGTATCGGATGGGAACTTGATCAGCAGCGTAAATGTTCCCTGTATAGATACCATGGGAGCAGTTGGAGGCAAAATCCATACGCCCGAAGAGTGGGTGGATGTAAATAGCCTCGTCGAAAGATCTAAATTATCTCTTTTATATTTCTTAGAGTATGCGGGGAACTATGAGTATTAGCCGTGAGTTTTTCTCGGACCCTAGGATTACGCAGGCTAAAAAGCTCGTCCTTGAAGCATTAAAAGAACACCAAAGCAAAATCAAAAGCGTTAAAGAAGGGAATCCCGATTTAAAGATTAAGTACGATGACCTTCTCAAACATTTTGGAGAGATCCGAGGCGCTAACCTCTATTTCCCCTATCTGGGTAGTGGCTTTGGAAAAGGCTCTCTTGTTGAACTTGCAGATGGAAGCATTAAATATGACATGATTACGGGCATTGGCCCCCATGTATATGGACACTCAAATCCGGACATCATATCGACCTCTATAGACGGCGCACTGTCTGACATTATTATGGAAGGCAACCTTCAACAAAACGTTGATACGGTAGAGCTATGCAAGCTTTTATGTGAAACCTCTAAACTCCCCCACTGCTTCTTAAGTTCCTCGGGCGTTATTGCCAATGAAAATGCCCTTAAAGTGGCATTTCAACATCGTTTTCCTGCCCGTAGAATTATCGCGTTTGATAAGTGTTTTGCCGGAAGAAGCTTAGTGGCCTCTCAAATAACCGATAAGCCTCAATATCGAGATGGGCTTCCGAGCACTATCGATATAGATTACATCCCTTATTGGGAGGGAGAGGGCTCCACGGAAGAATCTTTAAAAGCGTTAAGAAAAATACTTTCACGATATCCAAGACAACATTCGATCATTATTTTTGAATTGGTACAAGGGGAAGGTGGATTTTATACCGCTCCAAAAAGCTTCTTTAGGGCGATTGCAGAAGAAGCAAAGAAACATGAAATTCTAATTTTCTCGGATGAAATTCAAACATTCGGAAGA